>NZ_JBYITE010000006.1:0-211311 GCF_057709105.1 Streptomyces sp. bgisy100 | reverse complement strand
GATGATCCGCCCCACCAATGCGAGGCGGTCCTCCGGAGGAGCAGCGTCAGTTGCCGTTGTTCCCGTTGTTGCCGTTGTTCCCGCCGTTGTTGCCGTTGTTCCCGTTATTACCGTTGTTGCCGTTGTTCCCGTTGTTGCCGTTGTTGGCGCCGGTGAGGCCGACGTTGATCGGGCCGATGAGGTCCCCGTCGCAGGAGCCGATGATCACGGTCTGGCAGTTGTGGTCCACGCGGGTGGAGTTGTCCTGCCAGAAGGACTTCTCGATGCGCTGGACCTTCACGTCCCCGGACTTCCCGTGTCCGGCGTGCCCGTGGCCCTGCTTCGAGCTCTTCACCCCCGGGTGCTGCCAACCGACCGCGTTGGCAGCGACCACACCGCCCAGCGACATGACACCCACTGAAACGCCGACGACCAAAGCTTGGGTTGCCCGCATTGAACTACCTCCCATTGTCGAAACGGACAGATTGCTGTCCTGTAGCGTCCCAACGACGCCCCGAGAAAGGGGTAACGAAAAGTTTTTCTCCACTGCCCCAACGGTGTCGCCGACTCGCCGGAAAGAAGTAACCACTATCGGGCAGGTGGAGCAGACAACCATCACATTTCCCGACCATCCCCGCCCATCGCACAGGCAACCCAGCAGCAGGAAGTCCACCCGAGCACCAGAAGACTGCAATGCAAAACTTCTGGCGTGTCAATCCAACAGACCTGCCCACGTACGGCGACAACAGAACACAACCGGCGCCGACAACGGAACACGACCCTGATCGCCGGGATGCCTGTATCGCCTGCGTGATACCGAGGAGTCGACGAACACAATGAATTCCCGGGACCGACCCACTCACCCTGAAGAACACGGCAGACAAGAGCCGGCAGACCCCACCACCGGCCCGGACACCGGGCACAACGACGGCCCGAACGAGCTGCAGACCTGGGAACCGCCAAGCCGACAAAACAGAGCCTGGACCGAACAGAACACCCGCCCCACCAGCCCAGCACCCAGCGCCCAGCACCCGGCACCCGGCACCCGGCACAGAACGGACCGGGGCAAGGACAAACAGGAACTCGTGGCCGAGCTCCGCCCACGGCAGGAGACGCCGGCCGAAGCACCGGCCACCCCCCGGCCACGGCGCCCACACGCACGTGCACCGTTGTCAGCGCCCGGCCCCGTCAAACTGCAGCAGCCGCGCAACCAGCACCAGCCGACACTCTCAACTACTGACGCCAGACCGGCACATCGCCTATTGACGTGGGCTTGAGGGAGACCTTGTCGAATGGGCCGGCAATCCGGCCAGCCGCGAGCCGATGGCGGCACCGTTCTCTGCCCGCAATAGGGGAGACAATGTGTGGCCGCCCTGCGAGACCGGTACGGCGTCGATATGAGAGCTGTCTGCCCCGGGTGAAGGGTGCTGGGACAGAGATACCCGCCCCAGCACCCTTACTTCGCCCTGTCCTACGCGGTAAGGCGGATGAAGCGCGCTTGTGGCATCAGGTAATCCTGGCAAGCCCGAGAGGGGGGCCGGGGATATGCGGGGATGACACTCGTAGCGGGAGCCGACTCCGCGGCAGCCGGGCAGCCACGACATGGTGCGCCTGGTCACCGCTTACTGCCGCCGGAGCCGTTCGCCGGACTCGAAGCCTCGGAGGGACTCACCGCTGCCGCTTTCGGTCGCGGTGCGCGGAGACGTGCACCCGGGTGGCGCACTGGCGTGAGCAGTACCCGCGGCGGCCGTTGCGGGAAACGTCGACAAAGACGGTGCGGCAGCCCGGTGCCCCGCACCGCCCGAGGCGACACGGGTCGGTCTCGGTGAGCACCAGGGCAAGCCCGGCTGCGGTGGCCGCCCGTACCCGCGTGACGACATCGGCATGCTCGTCGGCGTAATGCAGGTGCGGCGGCTGGCCGTCATGCGTGGAGACATACGGACGGGCCGCCGCATCGGCCAGCAGCCGGTTGACAGCAGCGACCCGCTCCCCCGCGCTGGGTGCCGCGAACGCCTCCCACAGCGGCAGACACCATGCCCGCAGCACCTCGAACTGCTCGCCGGTCAGCTCGGCACGCGCCACCCGATGCTCAGCCAGCAAGGTCTCGACCATGCGGGCATCACACCGGTCATCCAGGTTGGCCAGCGCCGCCGCCAGCAGAGCCGCGTTACCGCCGTAAGCGTTGAAATGCATATACTCATTGCATCACGCTCGGGGCATGACTCCACACCTCCTCTCCACCCACGTCGGACACCCCCCGCCGCGCCCCCTGGCCGACCGCCGGCGCTGCGGCGGTCACAGCCTCCATCCGCTGCCCGCCGGGGATGCCCTCGATCGCAGGTCGGCGCCACCGTCCGGGTCCTCGCCCGGCCGGATCGTGACGGTCTACGCCCCGGCGGCCGGTGGCGGTGAGCCGACGTGCTAGGGCTCAGCTGGACCGAGCTGGGTTCCTTCACTGCCCTGTGCCTGGTCCTCGCGGCGACTCCGGGGGCCAACCTCACAGTCGTGCTGCGCTGCGCACGCCAGGGCGGCCAGCGCGCCGCTGTCGCCGCCGCAGCCGGCCTGACACTCGGCAAGGTCTGCTGGGCCACAGCCTCGGTGCTCGGCCTCGCCGCGCTGCTGGCAGCCTCACCCACGGCCTACGCCACGCTCCGGCTGGCCGGTGCGGCCTACCTGATCTGGCTGGGCGTCCAAGCCCTGCTTCCCGCCCGGCACCGAGCCAGGGACGGGCGGGCCGACGGCGGCGGCGGCACAACCGTGCTCTCTGCGCCCAGCGGATTCCGCCGCGGCCTGACCGGCGACCTGCTCAACCCGAAAGTGGGGATCTTCTACACCACGGTCTTCCCTCAGTTCATCGGCCCCAACGACGCGGTCGCCCCAGCCGCCGCCGTACTGCTCACCGCCCACACGGCAGTACTCATGACCTGGTACCCCGGCATCAGCCACCTGCTCATCCGGATGAGCCGAAAACTCCAGAACCCCCGGCTCCCGGCCGTACTCGACCGGATCATGGGCACCGTACTCATCGCCCTCGGCATCCGACTCGCCGTCACCTGACTGTAAAGAGCCCAGCCCACCCGCCCCGGAAAATCCCGCCCCCGCACAACTACCGCAACATGACCGGCACTAGCTCAGGGTCTTCAGCGCCGCCGCGTCGTACGGCTTCAGCTCCTCGAGCCGGCCCGCCAGGACCTTCGCCGCCCAGTCCGGGTCGTGGAGCAGGGCACGGCCGACGGCGACCAGGTCGAACTCGTCGCGCTCCAGGCGCTCGAGCAGGTTGTCGATGCTGCCGACCGCGGCACCCTCGCCCGCGAACGAGCGGAGGAAGTCGCCGTCAAGGCCGATCGAGCCGACGGTGATGGTGGGCCGGCCGGTGAGCTTCTTGGTCCAGCCGGCCAGGTTCAGGTCCGAGTCCTCGAACTCCGGGAGCCAGTAACGGCGGGTGGAGGCGTGGAAGGCGTCGACGCCGGCCTCGGCGAGCGGGGTCAGGATGGCCTCCAGCTCCTCCGGGGTCCGGGCAAGCCTCGCGTCGTAGGCTTCCTGCTTCCACTGCGAGTAACGGAAGATCACCGGGAAGTCGGACGAGACGGTCTCGCGGACCGCGGCCACGATCTCAGCCGCGAATTTCGCACGGGCCACGGGGTCGCCGCCGTAGGCGTCGGTACGGCGGTTGGTGCCCGCCCACAGGAACTGGTCGAGCAGGTAGCCGTGGGCACCGTGCAGTTCGATGCCGTCGAAGCCGATGCGCTCGGCGGCCGCGGCAGCCTCGGCGAAAGCGCCGATGACGTTGTCCAGGTCGTGCCGGGTCATCGCCGTGCCGGTGCCCTCGGTGCCGTCGAGGCGGATGCCGGACGGGCCGACGGCGGGGGCCTCGGGGTAGGGCGCATCGCCCTGCTTGCGCACCATGCCGATGTGCCACAGCTGCGGGACGATGGTGCCGCCCGCCGCGTGAACGGCCTCGGCGACCTTCGCCCATCCCGCCAGCTGCTCCTCACCGTGGAACCGCGGCACACGGTCGCTCTCCCCGGCCGACTCGTGGCCGACATAGGTCCCCTCTGTGACGATCAGGCCCACGCCCGCGGCGGCGCGACGGGCGTAGTACGACCGCACGTCCTCACCGGGGATGCCGCCCGGGGAGAACTTGCGCGTCATCGGCGCCATCGCGATGCGGTTCGGGACGGTCAGGCCGTTCAGCGCGATGGGCCGGGACAGGATCTCGGCCGCGCGGGGGGCCGAAGACGCAGTGACGGTCACGGAGGTGCTCCTCACAGGTGCTTGATGACTTCGATGGTTGATAACTTCAAGCAATAAGGAAGACCGTAAAGAGAGATACTTGAGATTGTCAAGCTTCCTGGGTAGCGTGACTCCCATGACAGGAACCGCCCGCGTGGACACGGCCGGGCTCATGGAGCTGCTCTCGGTGTCCCTCGGTGTCTACTACGGCGACTTCACGGTCGCGGCGGCGAGCGAGAACCTCACCGCGAGCCAGGGCAAGTGCCTGACCGTCCTGCGCCGGGGCCCTGTGGCGATGCGCGTCCTGGCCCACACCCTGACCTGCGACGCCTCCAACATCACCGGGATCGTCGACCGGCTGGAGGAGCGCGGCCTGGTGCGCCGCGAGCCCAGCCCCTCCGACCGGCGCATCAAGAACGTCGCCCTCACGGCCGAGGGTGAGCGCGTCACCGACGCGATCCGCGCGAAGATGCACGCCACGCAGGAGGGCCTGGACAGGCTCAGCGACCAGGAGCGGGACTCCCTGCACACCCTGCTGGAACGAGTCTTCCCCTCTCAGTCCACCGGCTGAAGCGCGGGCCGGTGTCATGGCCGCGGTCGTGGCCGTAGACCCGCCTGCGGCTGCGGCCACCGCGCGAGCGGCGGCCCCAATCTCCTGACGTCGGGCGGCCCGCACAGGCCATCGCTCTCACCACCCCGGCCCCCCTCGCACGGCCTTCCAGCCGCCGTGGTGAACTCGCCGACAACCGGCGCGCAGCCGAGTCGTTGTCGCCGCCGGCGAACCGGAGACACGACGTGACCGGCCCGGACTGCGTCGCCGCCCGTACCGCCATCGAACACCTCGACGACTCAGCCACTCCGCCCGCCGCCCCCTGACCTCGCATGGCCAGGCCCTCGCGGGTCAGCCGGCCGTGCCGGGAAGCCGGCACTCGTGGAAATGGATACAGCCGCAAACACCCCGTGGGGTGCAGTGCGCGCCACAGCACCCTTGACGTTCCTCCATCTGCGCGTGAAGAAGACGCGTGCGGACGCGCGGTGTTGACATGACCGGCGGGCCGCCGCGGAGCCATTGCCCCGGGGGCGTCAGGACGCACGTCACTGCCCTTCGACGCCGCCCCGGCGATGCCGGCGACGAACGCTCCCTGCGGGCCGACTTGGAGATGTTGATCGCCGGCCATTACCCTTGTTTAGTTGCCTCTGGCAACTACATCCCGCACCGGCTTGCCTACCCGCACTCGCCTACGTCAGGAGGACGCCCGACTCATGTCCACCGCCGCCCGGACATTCCGCACCTACGTGGAGGAGAACCTCGATGCGCTGAGCGCGGACCTGAAGCACGAAGCCCTGGTTCACCAGGGTCGCAGCCTCACGGCAGGCGAGTTCCGCTCACTGGTTCATCGCCTGGCACGCGCCCTGCGGGCCCGAGGCGTCGACCGCGGAGCCACCGTCACGCTGCTCAGCGGCAATCTCCCGGAGACCATCGCCGCCCGCTACGCGGCCAATCTGATCGGCGCCCGGGTCAACCACCTCTACGGCAAGCTGTCCGCCGAGTCCCAGGCCGAGATCGTCCGCGATGTCGAAACCCGGGCCCTGATCGTCGACCCACGCATGGCCGAACGGGCCGTCGAGGTGGCCGAGTTGGCGCCGGTCCCGGATGTCCTCACCCTCGGCCCCACGAAGCTGGGCGCGGATCTGCTGGAGCTGGCGGCCGGTCAGTCCGACGAGCCGTTCGCGAGCCGGGCTCGGGCCAAGGACGTATGCACCATCCGCCACACCGGCGGCACCACCGGCCACCCCAAGGGCATCTGCACCACGTTCGAGCAGACGCGCTGGTTCCACGGAGTGGTTCAGCAGGAACTCACATACGAGCACCGACAGTTGGTCTGCACCACCTTGGCACACGCCGCGGGCGCGATGGCCGACAGTACGCTGCACAGAGGCGGCACGGTCGTTCTGCTCGACGACTTCGACCCCGCCACCGTGCTCGCCACACTCGCACGCGAGCGCATCACCGAGATGTTCCTCCTGCCGCCGCTGCTCTACCAGCTGATGGACCATCCGGACGCTCCGCACACCGACACCTCCAGCCTGCGCATGCTGACCTACGGCGGATGCCAGGCGTCCCCGGCCCGGATAGCCGACGCGATCAGGATGTTCGGCCCCGTCCTGGTGCAGGGCTACGGACAGAACGAGGCCGGGGGCATCAGCGTGCTCACTCAGAAGGACCACGACCCGCGGCGCCCCGACCGGCTGCGCTCGGCCGGGAAGGTACTGTCCGAAGTCGAGGTGGCGATCCGCGACGAGTCCGGCCGCGACCTGCCGGCCGGGGAACACGGTGAGGTCTGTGTGCGCTCCGCCATGATCATGAAGGGGTACTGGAAGCAGCCCGATCTGACTGACCGAGTACTCCGGGACGGCTGGCTGCACACCGGGGACGTCGGATACCTCGACGACGAGGGATACCTGACGATCGTCGACCGGCTCAAGGACATGATCGTCGTGGTCGGCGGCCATGTGTACACCACGGAACTGGAGGACCTGCTGAACTCCCACCCGCAGGTGCTGCAGAGCGCGGTGTTCGGCGTCCGTGACGCCGACCGCATGGAGCGGGTGCACGCCGCAGTGGTTCGGGCGCCCGGCAGCGGCGTCGACGCGCAACAGCTGCGCACGATGGTGCGCGCGGAGCGCGGTGCGATGTACGAACCGGATCAGGTCGCCTTCATCGAAGCACTGCCACTCACCGACGCGGGAAAGCCCGACAAGAAGGAGCTGCGCCGGCAGGCCGAACGGCACGGCTGTCCGGCCGGGTGACAGTACACTCGGGCCGCCACGGCTGAACGCTGTGGCGGCCCGACCGATGTTACGGAGGCCGGTCAACGGACGGGCCCGGCAGAGCCGTTGCTCAACACCGGGCAGAGACCGCCGGTTCCCACACACCGGCATGTCCCCCGCTGGGACCGGCCCACGCCGCATACAGGCGTTACGGCTTCTCAGTGACTACTTCCACCGGATACTGCCCCATCCGCTGCCGGGCGTGTAGATCTGATATCCGTTCTTTCCGTAGCTGGAGGAGTTTCCACAGTTGGCCGAGCTGCGCCCACGAATAACGGCCGCGCCGTACTCCTTCTTGTAACCCCTGATGTAATTGCAATTGATCACCGCACGTACCTGCTTGCCGCACCGAGTGGGCTCGGTGCGGACCGTTGTGTTCCCATGGGTAGCGTTCTCGTACTCCACCAAGAAGCTACAGGGAGGGTCAGGAACTGCAGCGGCAGCACTACCAGTGGACAGGGGTACGAGGCTCGCAGCAATGGCTCCGGACGCAAGCACTCCGAAGAGTTTTCCCTTCACAATCATCCCTTCTCACGATCACGACGGCTGATCCAGCCCGATGGCGGTTCTGTGACGCGCAGACAGTGACGCGTGGGGCGTATCGCACCTCACGCACACTCCTGCCGAGGGGGATCCAGTGCCCCTCCGGGAATCAATCTCGCAGTTCCACGGCGTCGCTCCGTCCTCCCGAAGGCGGAGGCCCCCCGTATGTCTCCCCCAGATGGCTGAGACACACTTGGACTGCCATGTCTGCTCGAAGCACATCCGTACTTCGCCGATGCCGGAGGAGCGATCCACGAGGACGACCTACCACCTCTGCAATGCCGGAAGGACCGACCCTCACGCGGTGCGGTCGACAACCCCCAGGTCCGGTCCGGGTCCGTGGAAGGGATGAGAGGAACCATGAGCATGGAACGCCCCGCAGTTGCCGGCTCCCACCGTGTCGGCGCGCTGAGCGCGGATTCCGTCGGCGAGAACGAGCGTCTGGCGTCCATCCAGCGCAGTGTGGACGACTTCACCATTCGCGTCATCGAAGGGCTCCCCATCGCGGAATCCTGGAACTGTCTCGAACTGGGAGCGGGTGCCGGTTCCATCGCCTACTGGCTCGCTCGGCGCTGCCCCGACGGACAGGTGGTCGCCGCCGATATCGACGCGCGGTACCTGGATGCCGAACGTGCGGGGAACCTTCGGGTCCAGGAAGCAGATGTCACCCGCGAGGACTACGAGCCGGGCCGCTTCGATCTGATCCACGCCCGCTATCTCCTCTGCCACTTGCCAGAGCGGGACGAACTCATCGCCCGGGCCGCTCAGTGGCTCGCTCCGGGCGGCTGGCTGGTCGTCGAGGAGCCGTACCATCTGCCCGCAGAGAGCTCTCCGTCTCCGCTCGCCCAACGGGTCCTCGCGGCGTATCAGCAGAAGTACCGTGAGCGGGGTGCGGACATGACCTGGGCGCGCCGGGTGCCGGCACTGCTCTCCCGGGCCGGGCTGAGCGATGTGTCCTTCTCCGGGAACCTCGGGTGCATGGGAGGGCTCGACAAGGACCGTTGGGCACCTCTCATCGGGCAGGCCGGCCCTTCGTTGGTCGCGGACGGCCTCATCACGCAGACGGACCTGGACCGATTCTTCCGGCTGCTCCAGGACCCGGAGTTCATCGACATCCCGCAGGTCACGATATCCGCGTGGGGGCGGGCCGCCCTCTGAACCGGACCGGACGCACCATCGGGCCCGGCACACCGTGACGTCGGCGGGGTGGCCGCTCCTCATCCGGAACGTGGTCTCACCGGTGGTGGGATCCGTGGCGGATGTGCTGAGGGTCTCGGCGCGAAGCGTCGGCCGGGCGCGGGGCCTCGTGGCTAGGCGCAGGACGGGCACAGCCCGCGGTAGACGATGTCGACGTCGGAGACCGTGAAGCCGAACCGTTCCTGCTCCGGGAGTTCGGCCAGTGGACTGCCGGTCGGGTGGACGTCGCGGATGGTGCCGCAGCCGGAGCAGACCAGGTGCTGGTGCGGGTGGTGTGCGTTGGGGTCGTAGCGCTTGGCGCGGCCGTCGGTGGACACCTCCGCGACCTCGCCGAGGGACACCAGCTCCCCCAGGGCGTTGTAGACGGTCGCCCGGGAGATCTCGGGCAGGCGCCGGGCCGCGCGGGCGTGCACCTCGTCGGCGGTGAGGTGTACGTGGTCGCCGTCGAGGACTTCCGCGACGACACGTCGCTGGGAGGTCATGCGCCAGCCACGCCCGCGCAATCGCCGCAGCAGGTCACTCATTCGTGCACCCATTCACGTTCGGTGGCCTACAGGACGTGTGCCCGTGGACGTCCGGCCTCCCTTTCCACAGGGTTTGACGGACTTCTTGACTTAGACCTTGTCCATCGTAGGATCGGGTCCGGCGATAGCCAAGGGGCAGGAACACTCCAGTACGGCAGGAGACACAGACGTGACGGGACACCGCCGAGGAGTTGTGCGGTGCCGCTCCGCGAGGTGACGGCCGGCCGCGTCGCGCCGCTCGGGGCCGTCCGGGACGGCGACCGGCCCGGCGTCGGGGCGAGCACGCCCGAAGGGCAATGCGGCCGCCTCGGCCGCATTGCCCTTCGGTCCCGGTGCGACCGCCGCTTCGGCCCCCGCGACCGGGTTCGCCCGCCGCAGGGATCCGCGCGGCGTACCGGCCCGGTTCGCGGGACGCGCCGGGGCCCACGGCCCCATCGTGTGCCGGTCGAGCGGTGTTGTCTCCGGCGTCGACTGTGTTTCGCCCTGCTCCTGCACGATCACGTCCGACGGCCACGGCTCCTCGATCCAGGGGGCCGCGGTCACCTACCGGGACCTGTGTCCCGACTGTTCACTGCCGCAATTCATGAGCACCGTGATCCGCCTGGTCCGGAAGGATTCCCATGTCTGAGAATCATGATGCAATCGTCGCAGACGCGAAATCGGAGGGCACAGGTGGCTGCCCGGTCGCGCACGGGCGCGCCCCGCACCCGACCCAGGGCGGCGGAAACCGCCAGTGGTGGCCGGATCGGCTCAATCTGAAGATCCTCGCCAAGAACCCCGCCGTGTCCAACCCTCTCGGCGAGGACTTCGACTACGCCGAGGCGTTCAAGGCGCTCGACCTCCCCGCGGTGAAGCAGGACATCGCGGAGGTGCTGACGACCTCGCAGGACTGGTGGCCTGCCGACTTCGGCCACTACGGTCCGTTCATCATCCGGATGGCGTGGCACAGCGCCGGCACCTACCGGATCAGCGACGGCCGCGGCGGCGCCGGTGCCGGTCAGCAGCGCTTCGCCCCGCTCAACAGCTGGCCGGACAACGGGAACCTGGACAAGGCCCGCCGCCTGCTGTGGCCGGTCAAGAAGAAGTACGGGCAGAGTCTGTCGTGGGCCGACCTCATGATTCTCGCCGGCAATGTCGCCCTGGAGTCGATGGGCTTCGAGACCTTCGGCTTCGCCGGTGGCCGTGAGGACGTGTGGGAGCCCGACGAGGACGTCTACTGGGGCCCCGAGACCACCTGGCTCGGCGACGAGCGCTACACCGGCGACCGCGAGCTGGAGAACCCCCTCGGCGCGGTCCAGATGGGCCTCATCTACGTCAACCCGGAAGGCCCCAACGGCACCCCGGACCCGCTCGCCGCGGCCCGTGACATCCGGGAGACGTTCCGCCGGATGGCGATGAACGACGAGGAGACGGTCGCCCTGATCGCGGGCGGTCACACCTTCGGCAAGACGCACGGCGCGGGTCCGGCGGACGCCGTCGGACCCGACCCCGAGGCCGCCCCGATGGAGCAGCAGGGTTTCGGCTGGCGGAACAGCCACGGCACCGGCAAGGGTGGCGACGCCATCACCAGTGGTCTCGAGGGGATCTGGACGAACACCCCGATCACCTGGGACAACAGCTTCCTGGAGATCCTCTACGGCTACGAGTGGGAGCTGTTCAAGAGCCCCGCCGGCGCCAACCAGTGGCGGCCGAAGGACGGCGCGGGGGCGGGTACCGTCCCGGACGCCCACGACGCGTCGAAGAGCCACGCCCCGACGATGCTGACGACCGACCTGGCGCTCCGTATCGACCCGGCGTACGAGCAGATCTCGCGGCGCTTCCTGGAGAACCCGGACGCGTTCGCGGACGCGTTCGCCCGCGCCTGGTACAAGCTGACCCACCGTGACATGGGTCCGGTCGCGCGCTACCTCGGCCCGGAGGTCCCGAGCGAGACGCTGGTGTGGCAGGACCCCCTGCCGCCGGTGGCACACGAGCTGATCGGCGCCGCGGACGTGGCCGCCCTCAAGGCCACGATCCTCGACTCGGGGCTGTCGGTGTCCCAGCTGGTGTCGACCGCGTGGGCGTCGGCCGCAACCTTCCGCGGCAGCGACAAGCGCGGCGGCGCCAACGGTGCGCGCATCCGTCTCGAGCCGCAGAGCGGCTGGGAGGTGAACGACCCCGACCAGCTGGCGCAGGTGCTGCGCACCCTGGAGGGGATCCAGGAGACCTTCAACGCCGCCCGGAGCGGAGGCAAGCAGGTCTCGCTCGCCGATGTGATCGTGCTCGCCGGTGGTGCGGCCGTCGAGCGGGCCGCCAAGGACGCCGGATTCGACGTCGAGGTGCCGTTCACGCCGGGCCGCGCGGACGCGTCGCAGGAGCAGACCGATGTGGAGTCCTTCGCCGCGCTCGAGCCTTCCGCCGACGGGTTCCGCAACTACCTCGGCAAGGGCAACCGGCTCCCGGCCGAGTACCTCCTGCTCGACCGGGCGAACCTGCTGACCCTGAGCGCCCCCGAGCTGACGGTGCTCGTCGGTGGTCTGCGCGTCCTGGGCGCGAACCACCAGGAGTCGGCGCTCGGTGTCCTCACCGCGACTCCGGGCTCGCTGACCAACGACTTCTTCGTCAACCTGCTCGACCTGGGGACGACGTGGAAGGCGACCTCCGAGGACGCGCACACCTTCGAGGGCCGTGACGCCGCCACGGGCGAGGTCAAGTGGACCGGCAGCCGGGCCGACCTCGTCTTCGGGTCGAACTCCGAGCTGCGCGCGCTCGCGGAGGTCTACGCGAGCGACGACGCGAAGGAGAAGTTCGTCAACGACTTCGTCGCGGCGTGGAGCAAGGTGATGAACCTGGACCGGTTCGACCTCGTCTGATCACGACGTCCGGGCCGGCTCGCGGGCCGGCCCGGACGTCCCGCCTCCGCACGGGGTGGAGAGCGGCCCTGGAGGCGGTCGTTCGGCCACGATGTGGGCCCATGCCCCGAGCCGTTGAGCCTGCACGGTTCGACAGCCGTGGTGGCAGGGGCGACGTAGGGTGGCGCGATGCCTCTGCCTGCGGACCGGTCCGCCCTGGACCTGCTCGACGCCCACCTGGAAGCGCTCCGGGACCGGACCGCTCCCCCACTGCCGCCACTGCCGCGCCTCCCGGACGATGTCGCCGTGGACGACCTCGTTGCGGACGGCCTCGCCGCGGACGGTGCGGGCGAGCTGGTGCGCTGGACACTGGGGCGGCTCCGGGGCCTCCCCCGTGAGCCGGAGGACGTGTTCGACCGCGAAGTCGGCGATCTGCTGGTGGAGTTCCGCAGCCGGCGCTGTGCCTGGAACGCGGCGGCACTGCGGCTGCTCGACGACACCTACACGTTCGTGGCCACCGGCCCCCGTCGGCACGGGGACTGGGCACACGATGTCCTCGCGGTGCTGCACCGCTCGGTCCCCGACCCGCGGGGCTGGGTCCGACTGGACGGGGACCGCACCAACGACGCCCGCTGCTCCGTGCCCGCGTATCCGTTCGCCCCGCCGAGCGCCGCGGAGTTCCCCGACCGCCTGTACCCGCTGGAGGCGGAGGGGGCGGTTGCCGCGCTGGCCGTCATGGCCGAGGAGTGGGACTGCGAACCGGCCCCGGTCCGGTCCCGCCCGGACCGGGAGGTCGTACTGGCGGATGCCCGGACCCTGCTCGACCGGTACGGGCCCACCGCGCGGTACTGGACCAACGCGACGACCGCCGCCTCCGACCCGGCCCCGGACTTCGTCGAGGCCGGCCTCCACGGCACACGTTCCCACCCCTTCATTACCGTCGAGTACCTCAACGGCCTTGATCTGTGTGAGGACTTGGGCCTGATCGCGGTGAACGGGGAAGAGGTGGGGGTCTTCTGGTCGCTGGGGGCGCGTTAGGCCGGCGGACAGGGCGTAGGCGGCGGGGACGAGCCGATCTGCCGGGAGGCCGGGGGCGGGTGTGGTGTGCGGCCGCCGGACCTGAATGAGGCACCACATGCAGTGGCCCGCGAGGGTCGCACCTGCCGGCCATAGTGACGGGAGATGAAGTACATGGTGGCGCGGACACCGGCGGAGCAAGCTCTGGCTCGCTCATACCTCACCGGAGACGGACGGGATGCATTCGATGTCCTCGACCTGTCGGCCGAGCATCACCTCAACCGCAGCGTGACCTTGACGTACCACCTCGCTGTGCGCCGGAAGGGACACCCGGAGGAGCGCTGGGAGTTCACGCTGCTGTGGGACGACAAGTCCTTCGCGGATGTGTTCACGTCCCCCGCTCCCGATCCGGAACGGCTCGCGATGCTGGTGCACATCGTCCGCGCCCACATTGAGGAGTGGTGGGACACCAAGGGCGGGAACCGGCAGTCGGCGAAGATGGGACGACGACTGCCGTGAGCCTCCGGCGACTTCAGCGAGTACTGGCAGGTGCCACACCGGCCCGGTCTCTTGAGGGACGATGCAGGGCCCGGTGGGCCTTCGCCGTCACGCCGCGCTCCCCTCGACCTGGCTGCCGGGGCAGCCCATTCGGCGGCCGTTCAGGGGCGCCAGTTCCACGTCCTCGGGGCGGGCCATGCCTGCCGATCCGGAGTGCTTGGCCCGGTACATGGCGACATCCGCATACCGGAGCAGCGTGGGCAGAGCCTGGGTACAGAGATGTTCCGGGGCCGCGACGCCGACGGATGCCGCCACAGCGATCGCTCCGGCATCCGTCAGGACGGGCTCCCGCAGGGTACGGACCAGTTCCTGCACCGTGTCGGGGTGCCTGCGTGCCGCGACGGCGAATTCGTCACCCCCCAGGCGGCCGACGACGCCGTGGGCTCCGGCCCACCGGGCCAGCCGTTCGCTGGTGGCGGCCAGCACGATGTCTCCGGCCACATGGCCGTACCGGTCGTTGAGGGCCTTGAAGTGGTCGAGGTCGACCAGGCAGAGGACGGCGCCGCGCTGGTGACGGGTGACCAGGCGCTGGGCACGTCGCTGGAAGGCGCTGCGTCGGTGCGCACCGGTGAGCGGGTCCCGCTGGGCGGCGGCCAGCCGACGGTGGAGGGTGGCTGCGTGGAGGGCCCAGCCGGCCAGCGGGACCATCAGGGTGGTCAGAAGCAGTGCGCGTTGCCCCGAGGTCTCTTGTGCGCGGATGTTGCAGGCCATATCGGCGGAACCCTCTCGTCCTGCGCGGACTGGTGGACTGGAAACGGACAGTGCTGTGGGGAGAGTGCTGTGGTGAGAATGGTGGAGGAACAGTGCTGCGGGGGTGCTCGCGCCACCTGGGCCACAGGTCATGGAACCCGGAGTGCCGGCCGGAGATCTCACGGCCGTGCGGTCGCCCGGGCGGACTCACGGCCCCGGCTGACCGCCCACACTCCGCACGTCGGGCACGCGGCGCCCTGTCCTGCCCCCTGCTTGTCGCCCCGCGCAGCGGCCGCACTCCACGTCGGGCCACGCATGCTCCACAGCCCCTCCCCGGGCCGTGTCGGGTCACGTCGTCGGCGGAGGGGGCCCTCAAGGCGCAGGGAGGCAGCTCCCCTTCGGTCCGGACCGTCGCTCGCGCGTGTCGGAGTTCAGCGCGGACCGTCGTCGTCGCAGCTCTCCACGCCCCGGCGGGGAGTCATGTCAACACCGCCGAACGCGCGGCAGGAGCACCGAGGGCGCTCTCGTCCGGCGCAGTGCGGTGTCATGTCCGGTGTGGAGTAACGGCACGGGTAACGGCTCCTCTGCTGCTTCGGGACGCCACGCGTCATCTCTGCCGCATGTCGAGACCGGGTGAACGCTCGGGGTGAACCCACTGTGCCTGTCAGTAACGATCCGAGTCAACTGATGTGGGGTTGTCAAATGGCAGACAATCCACAAGAGTTGAGCCCGGGGATGCGGAACGTCGCGCGGAGTCAGCGCGACCGGGGGCACATGTACCACGGGGGTACATGTGCCCCTGCCTCCACTGCCAGTCGACACGTGAACGAGGGAGGGCAGCATGAGAGAGGTTGATCCCTCTCCTGCTGAAGTGCCGAACGCCGTTGAGACCCTGGCACACAGACTCAACCGCCTGTTCGAGACGTGCCACCCCGCGGACCGGGGGCCGTACACCAACGCCGAGGTGGCGCGGATCATCAACGAGAAGGCGCGCGAAAAGGGCGACAAGAGCGGCGAGATCTCCGAGACCTACATCGGTTACCTGCGCAAGGGGAAGCGCGACAACCCCACGAAGCGTCATCTCGAATCGCTCGCCGAGTTCTTCGGTGTGCCGGTCAGGTACTTCTTCGACGACGGCGACGGGGAGCGCGTCCGGGAGGACCTCGCCCTGCTGCACGCCCTCAAGGGAGTCGGAGCCCGCCAGGTGGCCCTGCGCACGGTGGCTTCCCTGGACGAGGACGCTCTGGACGCGCTCGTCCCGGTGCTCAAGCACCTCGGCAACGCGCACGGAACGCGCGGGCGCATGAGACCACGCACCGGCCGGGCACCCGGGGCGCCGACGGACACACCGCCCGCCTCATGACGCCGGGAACCGGCACTTCGGCGGGGGACCCCACGAGGGGCGGGCAACGGCCTCGATGATTGTCGCTACATGGAGATGGCCCAGCAGCCATGCACACGGTGAGCGGATGAACAACACAGAACTCCGTCAGTACTGCGTCGACGTCGTGAAGTCACTGGACATCCCCGAGCGGACCGATGTCAACGCGCTGTGCGACCGGTTGGAGGAACGACGAGGGCGGCCCATCTCCCTCGTCGAGGTTCCGATGCCCACCGGTCCCGGAAAGCCGTGCGGCCTCTGGGTGGCGGCCGACGACGCCGACTACATCTGTTACCAGCAGTACACCACCCAGGCCCACCAGCAGCACATCATCTCGCACGAGCTCGGACACATGGTGTGCGACCACGAGGCCGCTCCCGTGATGCCGAACGAAGTGGCACAGCTCCTGATGCCGACGCTCTCACCGGATCTGGTGCGCAGTGTGCTCGGGCGCACCCAGTACTCGAGCGAGGAGGAACGCGCGGCGGAGCTGGTCGCCTCGCTGCTCCCGTTGCAGGCCACCGCGGCGGAGCGGCGGGCCGCGCCTGCTGTCTCGCAGGGCGTGGCCAGTCTCATAAAACACCTGGAGCGCTCGCTGGAGCGCGGTACGGGTGGGTGAGACTGGCTCAATGCTGCTTTTCAACCTCGTCTACGGCGCTCTGGCCCTGATCTCCTGGAGCGCCTTCTTCTACAAGGTGCGTCATCTGGTCCGCGACTGGCGGAACGGCGAGCTCCGGCTCGTCTGCTTAGCAATCGCTTCGTTCGCCACACCGTTCGTCGTCGCCTCGCCGTGGGTCTACGTACGGGTGGACCGGCTGCTGGGCATACCCAACATCGCCACGCTGATCGTCTACTGCTCCGTCGCCGTCAGCATCGTCTCCTTTCTGTCCCTGCTGGTGAGCTGGTCGTCGGCGCAGGACCGGGTCACGATGTGGCACCGCCTGATCGTGTCGTACGCGGTGATCACCGTGGCCGCGATGATCACCTTGTTCTTCCTCGGTGACGTCAGCGACGGCGAGCATCATGTGGACTTCGACACGTACTACGCCGAGACGCCGTACATCACGGAGTTCCTCCTCGCTCACCAACTGCTCTACACGGTCGGCATGGTGGGCCTGGCCCGGATGTGCCGACGGTACGCGGCCGTGGTCGACCGGGTGTGGCTGCGGCGCGGGCTGAAGACCATCGCCGCCGGGGCCATCGCGGGCCTGGGATACGGCCCGATCAAGATCGTCACTCTGGTCTGGGACCTGGTGGGAACCTCTCCCCTGGACGAGGTGAACAACGTGGTCGCCCCCATGAGCGCCAGCGTTTCCGCCTGGCTGTTCGCGGCCGGATTCACCATGCCCGCCTGGGGGGTGGGCCTGGACCGGGCGCGCGAGCGGGTGAGCCAGTACCGCGCCTACCGTCGGCTGCAGCCACTGTGGTCCGCTCTGACACGGGCCTTTCCGGAGGTGATCCTCTTCCCCGACCTCTATCCGGAGAACCCCCGGCGGGCGCTCCGCGACGACGACCTCGCGTTCCTGGTGAGCCGTCAGGTCATCGAGATCCGCGACGCCCAGCTGGCCCTGCGCCCCTACGTCGATCCCGAGGTCTCGCGCACCGCGCGCTCGTTCGGCGCCGCGCGCGGACTGTCCGCCGATCACACCGAGGCGATCGCCGAAGCAGCCCAGATCAAGTCCGCGCTCCGGGCCATGGAGCACGGACGGAGCGGGCAGTACGCCGTGACCGTCCCGCACGATCCGGCGGCCGGTGACATGGGCGGCGAACGCGACTGGCTGATCCGGGTCGCCGAAGCCTTCCGCCGCTACGACGACCTCGACGGCATGGCGTCCGCCGCGGGCAAGGAGCCCCCGAGGAACGGGGCCGTACCGGCATGACCAGTGGACAGCCCTCCCGACTCGCATCCCCCACGGTGAACGCCTCATGACCCGACCCTCCCCGCCGGCCACCGACGGGCCCTCGCTCTTCGACGAGGCCCTGCTCACCGACCCGCACGCCGGATACGCGCGCCTGCGGGCCGCCGGTCCGGTCCACCGCACCACGACACCGGACGGCGCCGACGTGTGGCTGGTGACGCGCTTCGACGACGTGCAGGCGGCCCTCGTCGACCCGCGTCTGTCGCTGAACAAGGGCAACGCGCTCAGCGTGGGCTCCCACGGCCCGTCCATGCCACCGGAGCTCGACGCCCACCTGCTGAACCTGGACCCGCCGGACCACACACGCCTGCGGCGCCTGGTCTCCCGGGCCTTCACACCGCGCCGTGTCGAAGGTCTGCGATCCCGGGTGGGAGCGGTCACCGAGGAACTTCTCGACGGCTTCGGCGGCACGGGGGCCGACCTCATGGCGGGCCTGGCCCTCCCCCTCCCCATGGCCGTCATCTGTGAACTCCTCGGCGTCCCCCAGGAGGCCCGCCCGGACTTCCGGACGTGGACCAACACGCTGCGCTCCCCCGAGCCGGACTCCGCCCTCGACTCACGTGAGGCGATGGGGCGGATGCACGGGTACCTGACCGGTCTGATCGCCGAGAAGCGTGCACGCCCCGGGGACGACCTGGTGTCCGCGATGATCGGCGCCCGCGACGACCACGACAGGCTCACCGAGCCCGAACTGCTGGCCCTCACGTTTCTCATCCTGTTCGCCGGCTACGACAACGCGGTCAACCTGATCGGCAACACCGCCCTCGCCCTGCTCACGCACGAGGAACAGCGGGAGCGGCTGCTCCAGGGACGGATATCCGTGCAGGACGTCCTGAGGGAGACCCTCCGCTGGGAGTCCCCGTCCCTGCTCGCGTCGCGGCGGTTCCCGCTGGAGGACCTCACGATCGGCGGTGTCACCATCCGGGCCGGAGAACGGATCTGGCTGTCGCTGGCCTCGGCCAACCGTGATGAGGCACGGTTCGAGGAGCCCGACTCCTTCGACCCGGCGCGGGGTGGGACGCACCTGGACTTCGGACACGGCATCCACTACTGCCTGGGGGCCCCGCTCGCCCAGCTGGAAGGCGAGGTCGCCATCACCGCCCTGCTGCGGCGGTACCCCACCCTCCGTCTCGCCGTGGCACCGGCGGAGCTGCGGTGGCGGCGTTCGTTCCGCAACCGGGGCCTCGCCGAACTTCCTGTCGGGTGGTGACCCGAGCGTGGGGCGGGGGCCCGAGGCGAGATCGGCCGTGGGCGGCCTGCGTGTACCTGGGTGCAACAGCCGGGCGAGGCCAGGGCTGACCACTGGCGGCCGGCGGCTCCCGCAGGAACGGGGCCGCTGCCCGTTCGGATCGTGCACCACGTTCCGGAACACGAACCGGCCGCACGTTCACACCCGGTACCCGGACGATCACGCCTCCGGCCCGTCGGCCCTCCGTCGCCCCTCCTCCGCCCGTCCGCCTGGGGGTGCCTCGGGCGGGCGCCGGGGGAGGCCGCTCCGCCCTCTTTGGCATAGTGGTGATCCAGGAGCAAGCCGCCGATGTGCGGCTGTGGAGATGAACGAGGACGGACCGTGACCGAGTCGCCCGACCAGGTGTGTCCCATCAACCCGGTGATCGACCTGGTGTTCAGCCGGTGGACCACTCCGATCCTGTGGGCACTGGAGCATCACGGACGGCTCCGCTTCAACGAGTTGCAGCGGCTGGTGCCCGCCATCACGCCCAAGGTCCTCACGCAGCGACTGCGCCAACTGGAACGCGACGGCCTGGTGGTGCGCACCTACCACGCCGAGATCCCGCCGCGGGTGGAGTACGAGGTCAGCGACCTCGGCCGCACCCTGGTCCCGGTCTTCGACACGCTCGCGGGATGGTCCACCGAGCACCTGCCCCAGGTCGAGGACGCACGTCGGGCCTACGACACCGCGCGCGAGGAAGAAGAAGCCTGGGCACAGGGCTGAGCGGGACAGCCGGCGCCCGGGTGCGGACGGCTACGGCCTGGTCCGTCCCGCCGTGCCCCGCCGCACCCGGGCGGTACGCCCTCGCCGGTAGCGTCCCGCGACTCCCCCACCGCCGGTGGTCGGCCGCGCCCCGGCCGGGCTTGATCAATGGGCGGTTCCGGATGGGCCGGAATCCGGCGCCGGGCGGCTGAGCAGGGCGGCGCCCGCGACCAGTCCGAGAACGACGATCTCGATGACTCCCTGCACCGGGATGCCGACGACGTACATGTCCGGGGTGTCGAACTGCGGGTCGAAGTAGGCGGCGCCCGGGTAGAGGATCGCCACCGCCTGGCTGACCCAGTACAGACCGGCGAAGCCGACGGCGGCCCGCAGGTTGGAGCCGGCGTCACCGCGGCGGCGCCGGACGAAGTACAGGGTCGCCAGGCCGAGCAGAGTGCCCATGGCCATGGTCTGGCCGTTGTGGAACCTGGCGTGCGCGGTCCACTCCGGATTCAGTACGTGCGTGTCGTTCCAGTCCGCGACATACGGCGACACCGCGGTGAAGAGAGCGACCAGCGTCAGCATCGCCTTGCCGGTCACCGCCCGGGGCCCGGCCGTCGGCCGGTCGAGCGCCCCATCCGGGATCGCTGCGGAGGACAGGGGAGTACGCATCAGAAATGGCCTTTCGTTTTCATCCGGTCGTGCTGATCCGGTGGTTCTTGTCCGTGGTTCTCATCCGGACGACCGAGGACGGGCGTCCGGGCCCGGAACGCGACCGGGACATGCAGGTGGGAGGGCAGGCGCGGGGCCTGGAGCAGATCAGGCCGCCGTAGCGCCGGTGGCCGGCACATGACCCGTCGCGTAGGCGTAGGAAGCGGCGATGACCTTCTTGGCCACCTCCGCTTCGGCCGCGGTGCGGGGTGCGTAGAGCATCACGACGTTGATGCCGCGGTCGTAGAGGGGGTGCTTCTCGCCCCAGCCGGAGGACAGGAACGTGGCGTGATCGGCCGGGTCCAGCGCCAGGTGCAGGCTGCCGTCGGCGTGGAGGTGGGCGAATTCGGCGTCCCAGCGCGGCGGCATCAGGCGGGCGCCCTCGGCGGGCGCGGCACCGGCGAGGAAGACAGCCCAGCTGCCGGGAGCGGAGATCTCGCTGCGGCCCGTGGTGACACCGGGCAGCGCGGCCGCCGTCCACCGGCGCAGCTCCTCCCGGATCTCGGGCGGGCTGGTCTGGGTGAGCTGCAGGTGGGGCACCTCGGGCCCGGTCTCGGGCCGGTCTCCGGCGCGCTCGGGGAGAGCGGGGAACGTCATGACGACGCCTCCTTCACATCAGGGGCCGCGACGCGCGGAGGTGTGGCGCGGCCCGGTTCTCGGCGGCGCCCCGGACAGCCCGGGGCGCCGCTGTTCTCGGCACACCCACCACGTTAGTTTCCTGGGGATAGTGGTTTCCTCTGCGATAGTGCCCACCCCTCGCCGCCGTCGGGCAGTCGACCTGGCCGGGCATGGTCGGCCCGGAGCGTGCGGCATTCCGGTGCGGAAGCGCGGCCTGCGGCGGCTTCGACATCTGGTGTGCCCCGTCTCGGGGGCCCGCGCGGGGTGCACGGGCCCCCGAGCCGGGTGGGTTACGCGGGGGCCGGGGGCCCTTCCCGGCCGGCCATGCCGAGCAGCAGGTCCGCGGCCACCTCCGCACCGTCGGTGCGGACCGTGGCGGCCACGGCAGTCGCCCGTGCGCGGGTACCGGGGGTGAGGGCCGTCGTGAGTGCGGCCGTCAGGGACTCGACGGTCGGAGTCGGACCGTCGTGTGCCGCGCCGATGCCCAGGCCGGCCACCCGGCCGGCCCAGTACGGCTGGTCCGTCGCCTGGGGTACCACGACCTGCGGCGCGCCGGCCCGGGCGGCCGTCGTCGTGGTGCCCGCGCCGCCGTGGTGTACGACGGCGGCCACTCGACGGAACAGCTCCTGCTGGTTGACCTCGCCGACGACGAAGCAGTCGTCCCGGTCGTCGATCGAGTCCAGGCCTGCCCAGCCGCTCGCGACGAGTGCGCGGCGGCCCTGCTTCCGGACCGCCTCGATGGCCACCTGGGCGACGTCAGCCGAGGCGTGCATGGGCATGCTGCCGAAGCCCACGTACACCGGTGGGGTTCCGGCGTCGAGGAACGCGGTCAACGCAGCCGGGAGCGGACGTTCGTCGGGCAGGATCCACGCACCGGTCCGGACGACGTCGAAGCCCGGCGTCGCAAGCAACGGATCCAGGGTGGGGTCGGTCGCGAGCCACGGCCGGTCACCGATGACGTAGTCGCGGACGCGGTCCACCGGTGGCAGGCCGAACGACGCCCGGTTCGTGTTGAGCGCCGCGCCGAACAGCACGTCGACGCTCTCGGCATCCAGCTCCCACAGCACCCGGTTGTCGGTCACGTCCGGTGGGAGCGGCCGGCCCGGATAGGCCAGCGGCCGGCGGTGCGGCGACGGCAGGGTCAGCTGCTGGAAGGTCACGGACACGGAGCGGATGCCGAGTTTCTCGGCGACCGACAGCGCGCCGGCCGCGGCCGGCAGCATGCCGGTCGCCACCAGCACGTCACATCCCTCGGCCGCCGCGGTGACCGCGGCGAATTGCCCGGCAATCAACTCGGCCGCGTATCGCGGCAGGGACGACGGCGGCGGCGCCGCCTTCGTCAGAGCTCGCGCCGACCGGCCGACCGGCACCAGCGGCACGCCGGCACCGGCCAGCCGCTGCGCGAAGTCCTCGTCCGGCGGCGCGCAGACCCGCACCTCCGCGCCGAGCCCCCGCAGCCTCAACGCGAGTGCCACCAGTGGTTCGACGTCTCCCCGCGATCCGTACGTCGACAACAACACGCGCATGTCGCGCCCCCCCCATTTCTGTGGTTCCCGGCGTCAACTCCCGGGCTTCGGCCGGAGATTCTGCGGCACGACGGGGGCCTTGCCGCAAGCCCCCCAGTGCGCTATACGTTGACAGTGGAAAGGAGCGGGTAACCCTCCTTTCCTTTTCTGTGCCGTCCGCTGTGCGACGGCAGACTCCTCGGGCAGCGGCGGCATGCCGCAATCGTGTCGGCTAGCGGCACCGAACTGTCAGTACCGCAGGTGTCCGCTTGGCTGTAGCAGGGAGTTGAACGTGCAGGACATTGGTGTCGACCCGGTTGCCCACAATCGGGCAGCCTGGGACAAGTGTGTCCAAGAGGGCAACGAGTGGTCGAGGCCGGTGAGTGCCGAGGATGTCGAGCGCGCCCGCATGGGCGACTGGTCGATTGTTCTCATCGGGCGTGAGCCGGTCGACCGCTCCTGGCTGCCGACGGACCTGACCGGCAAGGACGTGTTGTGCCTGGCCTCCGGCGGTGGCCAGCAGGGTCCGATCCTCGCCGCCGCGGGGGCGCGGGTCACCGTATTCGACAACTCACCCCGCCAGCTCGGCCAGGACCGGATGGTGGCGGCGCGCGACGGGCTCGAACTGCGCACCGTCCTGGGCGACATGCGCGACCTCAGTGCCTTCGGCGACGCAACATTCGACGTCGTATTCCAGCCGGTCTCCAACCTCTTCGTACCAGAGTTGGCAGCGATGTGGCGTGAGTGCTTCCGCGCCCTGCGGCCGGGCGGAACTCTGCTCGCGGGCTTCCTCAACCCTGATGCGTACTTGTTCGACCACGAGGCGCTCGACGAGCGCGGCGAGCTGATCGTCGTGCACAAGCTGCCCTACAGCGATGTCACGCAGTACTCCGCCGAGGAACGCGCCACGAAGTTCGGCGCGGATGCCCCTCTTGAATACAGCCACACCCTCACCGACCAGATCGGCGGGCAACTCGCCGCGGGGTTCGTCCTCACCGGCTTCGCGGAAGCGCCGCACCAATCCAACGCATCCGCTCCATACATGTCGAACTATTTTGCGACGCTGGCGGTCAAGCCGGGCTGACCCAGCCGTGGGGCCGGCCGAGACGGCCGTGTCTCCGAATGGCCGAGTGGAGAGCTGTGCCGGCCCGGCCCCCTACTGACTTCGCTGAGCCGGCATGCCACGGATTCCGGTTCACATCGGTGCCTCCTGAAGGCCCGTACGAGACCCCCGGGCGACGGAAATGCAGTCGGCCGACCAAGGCTCTGTACGTGGCGGCCTATCCTCGGTCCGGATACGCCGACGAGAACCGGACCGCATGCTGCGATACGCTGGAGAAGGATCTCTGCGTCCGCAGGTCGTTCCTCGAAGAGTCCGGCCGCAGCGGCCGTATGCGATGCGGCAGTGGCGTATGTCGACGCGGTCGGCGTGCGTCGGTCCCGGCGCGGACCGCGCCTGTCGGTATGCGGCGCATGGATCGACGCGACGCGTCCGATGAGCCGGACGGCCGCAGTCGAAGACAGAACACGAGCAGCCACCACGTACCGGTTGAACGAGTCCGGTGGACGGTCCTACGCGATGGTCGTCGTGAGGGAGATCGGTTCCCATGGACCTCAGCACCATCACCGAAGTCGTCCGGCGACCGTCGGACCAGCCGGGTGCGGACTGGTGCGAGGGCGACGCCTGGCTCGCCGGGGGAACGTGGCTGTTCTCCGTGGAGCAGCCGGATCTGCGCCGTCTGATCGACCTTTCCGCGCTGCGCTGGGAGCCCCTCGTCCCGAGCGACGGGGGTCTCGGCATCGGCGCGACGTGCACCGTCCGGGATCTGTACGCCTTGGTGCCGCGGGACGACTGGGTTGCGGGCCCTCTTTTCGCCAGGAGCTGCGAGGCGTTCCTGTCCTCGTTCAAGGTCTGGAACTCGGCGACCGTCGGCGGCAATATCTGCATGTCCCTGCCCGCCGGCCCGATGATCACGCTCACGGTCGCCCTCGAGGCGACGTACGAGGTGTGGGCTCCCGACGGGTCCGTGCGCACCGTCGATGCCCTCGACTTCGTGACCGGCGACCATCGGAATGTTCTCGCTCCCGGGGAAATCCTGCGGCGCATCGACATTCCGGCGCACGCGCTGCGGAAACGCACCGCGCACCGCCGGTTCACGCTGACCCGCCTCGGCCGTTCCACGGTGTTTCTCATCGGAACGCAAACGCCGGGGACGAACGACCTGTTGCTCACCGTCACCGCCGGCACCACACGGCCCGTGCGCATGGCTTTCGGCAGCATGCCCGATGCCCGGACACTGCGGGAGAGCATCGACGCCATTCCCGCCGACGTCTGGTTCGCCGATCCCAACGGGACGCCCGGCCACCGGCGCCGTCTGACCGAGCATTTCTCCGAAGAGATACGTCAGGAACTCAGCGCTGGGGGCATGGCGTGACCTATACCGTGAACGGCAGGCAATTCGCCGAGGAACCGGACCCCGGCCAGTGTCTGCGCACCTTCCTCCGCTCGCTCGGCCACTTCGGCGTCAAAAAGGGGTGCGACGCGGGGGACTGCGGCGCGTGCACGGTGTGGCTGGACGGGGATCCGGTGCACAGCTGCATCACCCCTGCGTTCCGCGCGGACGGCCGTGAGGTGACGACGATCGAGGGCATCGGGTCACCGGGCAACCTGCATCCCGTGCAGCGACGGTTCCGGGACGCCCCGGGGTTCCAGTGCGGTTTCTGCACCGCGGGGATGATCATGACGTCGGCGACGTTCACCGAGGCGCAGAAGGAGGATCTGCCCCGGGCCCTGAAGGGCAATCTCTGCCGCTGCACCGGCTATCGGGGGATCGAGGACGCCGTGCAGGGCACCGCCGGTGTGGAGGCGGCGGCGCCGGGCAAGGCCGTCGGGACGAGTGTGAGCGCGCCGGCGGCCAATGACGTGGTGACCGGACGCGCCGAATTCACGATGGACACCCACCTCGACGGCATGTTGCACCTCAAGGTGCTGCACTCCCCGCACGCGCACGCCCGGATCGTCTCGATCGACAAGCGGGCCGCCCTGGCGGTCCCGGGCGTGCACCGGGTCTACACCTGGGAGGACGTGCCTCGGAAGCGCTACACCACGGCCATCCACACCGACCACCTCGTCGATCCGGACGACACCCGCATCCTCGACGACACGGTCCGCTTCGTCGGCCAGCGCGTCGTCGCGGTCCTTGCGGACACCGTCGGGGCCGCCGAGGAGGGCTGCCGCAAAGTCGTCGTGGAGTACGAGGAACTGCCGGCCGTGTTCACCCCCGACGAGGCCATGGCCGAGGGGGCGCCGCAACTGCACGGCTCGGAGGATCCCTTCGTCCGCGACCCGGCCCACAACATCCTGCTGGAGATCCATGGGCACATCGGCGATGTGGACGCCGGCTTCGCCGAGGCCGACGTGGTCCACGAAGGGACCTACACCTCGCCTCGGGTGCAGCACGCGCATCTCGAAACCCATGGCTCGATCGCCTGGATGGACAACGGCCGGCTGCACGTCCGCACCAGTTCGCAGTCCCCGTCGATCGCGAAGGGCAAGCTGGCCCATCTCTTCGCACTGCGCCCGGACCAGCTGCGGGTCTTCTGCAAGCGTGTCGGTGGCGGCTTCGGCGGCAAACAGGAAGTGATCTCGGAGGACCTGGTCGCGCTCGCCACCCTGGACACCGGGCGGCCGGTCTGTCTCGAGTTCACCCGCGAGGAGGAGTTCACCACCGCTTCGCCACGGCATCCGATGGCCTTGACGGTCAGGCTCGGCGCGAAGGCGGACGGGACGCTGACGGCTTTCCAGGTCCGCAATGTGTCGAACACCGGCGCCTACGGCAATCATGGCGGCGAAACCCTGTACGCGGGTGGCGCCGCCGTCATGATCTACCGCTGCCCCAACAAGAAGTACGACGCGTTCTCCGTGTATACGAACACCGTTCCGAGCGGGGCACTGCGCGGGTACGGGATGACGCAGCCGGCGTTCGCCGTGGAATCGGCGATGACCGAACTGGCGCTCGCCCTGCATCTCGATCCGCTCGCGCTGCGACGCCGGAATCTCGTGCGACCGGGTGATCCGCTCGTCGCCCTGCATGACGGCCCCGACGACGTGACGTTCACCGAGAACGGGCTCGCGCGGTGCATCGATCTGGTGGAGGGCGCCCTGACGCGTTCGGCGGACGAGCCGCCGCCCGGACCCGGGTGGCTGGTCGGGGCCGGGGTGGCGAGCTCCTTGCACGAGACCGCGCCCCCGACCGACCACCTCTCCGAGGCCTGGGTCACCCTGGGCGACGATCTCATCTACGAGGTGGCGGTCGGAACCGTCGAATTCGGCGAGGGGACGTCGACCGCGCATGTCCAGATCGCCGCACAGCAGCTGGGCACGACGCCGTCGCGCATACGGCTGGTGCAGTCCGACACCGACCGCACGGGATTCGACACGGGCGCCTTCGCGAGCGCGGGGCTGTTCGTCTCGGGCAACGCGGTATTGCGCGCGGCCAATGCCGTGCGTGACCGCATCCTGGAATTCGCCGCCGCGCACACGGGTGTCCATCCGGTGATGTGCTCGATGGACGACGAGGGTGTCGTCTGCGGCGACCAGCGCCTGTCGCTGGCCGAGCTCGTGGCGCTGGGCCGTGCGCGTGGAATCCGGTTCACCGCCGCCCGCAAGGCCTACGGATCACCCCGGAGCGTCACCTTCAATGCGCACGGATTCCGGATCGCCGTCCACCCGGTGACGGGTGAGATCCGCATCCTCCACAGCGTCCAGGCGGCCGACGCGGGCGCCGTCATCAACCCCGCGCAGGTCCGGGGGCAGGTGGAGGGCGGTGTCGCCCAGGGAATCGGCTTCGCGCTGACCGAGAACTACCAGGTCGACGCGGACGGCGTGATGGTCAATCCCAACCTCCGCAACTACCGCATCCCCACCTTCGCCGATGTCCCCCGCACCGAGCTGCTCCTGGTCGACTCCTCGGACTCCGTCGGTCCGCTGCGGTCGAAGGGGATGGCGGAGTGCTGCATCAATCCGGTGGCCCCCGCGCTGGCGAACGCGCTCCACGACGCCACGGGCATCCGGTACCGCACTCTCCCGCTGTCGCCGGAGCTGATCTACAGCCGGCTCAACGAGAGCCGGCCGGTGTCGACGGCCTGAGCACGAGCCCGGAACCGGAGGTCCGGGCTCCTCTCCCTCGCCTCGCGGGGGCCCGCGGTCAGGCCAGCTCGCGGAGTGCCTCACCGATCGTCGTCAGCCCGTCGGCGATGACACCGGGCGGGGTGGCCGCGTAGCCGAGGACGAGACCGGGACGGCCGGGGCGCAGGCGGTGCCAGGACAGCGGCTGGCACTTCACGCCCCGGTCGAGCGCGGCTGCGGCGAGCTCCGTGTCGGGTACGTCCACGCCATACGTGACCGTCAGGTGCAGCCCGGCAGCCGCTCCGTGCACGACCGCACCCGGCAGGTGCTCGGCGACGGCGCCCAGCATCGCGTCGCGGCGCCGTCGGTGGCGGCCGCGCAGCATCCTCAGGTGCCGCTCCAGCTCACCGGTTTCCATCAGGCGGGCGAGGACCAGTTGGGGCAACGCGGCGTTGCCCAGGTCGGTGAAGCGTTTCGCATCGATCAGCGCGTCGCGGTAGCGGGGCGGCGGCACCATCCAGCCGATCCGCAGGGCGGGGGCGAGCAGCTTGGACACACTGCCCAGGTAGCAGACCCGGTCGGCGACCAGCGCACGCAGTGCGGGCGTCGGCGGCCGGTCGTAGCGGTGCTCCGCGTCGTAGTCGTCCTCCAGGATCAGTCCCCCGTCCGCTGTCCAGCGCAGCAGTTCGCGACGGCGCTCACCACGCGTCACCACGCCGGTGGGGAACTGGTGGGCCGGGGTGAGCAGTACCGCCCGGGCGCCGGTGGCCCGCAGTGCGTCCACCCGCACGCCGGCCTCGTCCACCGGGACCGGTGGGGTGGCCAGGGCTCCGTTCCGCAGATGCCATCGCGTGCCGAGCGAGCCGGGGTCCTCCACGGCGACACGGTCGATGCCGTCCGCCCGCAGCACGGGAGGCAGCAGGGTGAGCGCCTGAGCCGTGCCGGCGACGATCAGCACCTCCGCCGGCTGCACCAGGATGCCGCGGCTGTGCGCCAGCCAACGAGCGACGGCGCGGCGCAGCGGCATGGCGCCCCGGGGATCGCCGTAGCCGAGGTGCTCGTGGGACAGCTCGGCGAGCACGGACCGTTCGGCGCGCAGCCACGCCGCGCGGGGGAACGCGGCGAGGTCGGGCTGTCCGGGGGTGAAGTCGACGCGGGCGGGCGCGGTCCGCAGCGCGTCGAAAACATCGGCACCGGGCTCACCGGCGAACAGCCCGCCCGGTGCCGGCCGTTGGCGCACGGCCGGGCCCCGTGACGGCACGCTCCCGGCAGCGACGGCGGGGGCGGCGACCACCACGGTTCCACTGCGCCGGCGGCCCTCGACCTGGCCGTCCTCGGTCAGCCGCCGGTACGCCTCGGTGACCACCCCGCGGGAGACACGGAGTTCGGCCGCGAGCACCCGGGTGGCCGGCAGCCTGCTGCCCACCGTCAGCCGGCCGTCCGCTATGGCCTGCCGCAGCCGCCGGGTCAGCCAGTCCGCCTTGCCGCCCACGGGCGCCTCGGCGACGTCGAGTTGGAGGAAGTCGGAGCCGCGGGCCGGCGAAGGGCCGTCTGCCGACGTGACTGCTGTGATGTGTGCGGCGGCCCTGCCGCCCGCTGTTGGTACGCCCTCGTTCACCGGGGCCATCGTGACATGCACCTGCGTCCTCCGTTCTGTACAGGGCGCCGCGGGCCGTGTCAGGTGCGCCACACCTCCGGTGGCCCGGCCCGCACCGGCGGCGTGTCCGGGGTGGCCGGAACCGGATGGCGTCCGCGTGCCGGGAGTGCCCGCTCAGGCGAGCGCCAGCCGCGCGCTCAGGCCGACGAAGCAGACGGCGAACACCCGGCGGATGCCGGTCATCACGCCCGGCCGGGCGAGCACCCGGTCGCGTACGGCGGCGGCGCAGCATCCGTAGGCGGCGAAGACGACGAAGGTCAGCGCCATGAACACGGCGCTGAGCCGGAGCATGACGCCGAGGGCGCCCGGAGCACCGACGGACACGAACTGCGGCAGAAACGCGACGAAGAACATCGTGAGCTTCGGGTTGAGCAGGTTGCTCAGGACGCCGGAGGCGATCACGCGCGCCGCCGGCCTCGGCTGCTCTCCGACGACCGACGGCGCCTCCTTGTCTCGCAGCATCGCCCACGCCATGAACAGCAGGTAGCCGACACCGAGGTACTTCACCGTCTCGAAGGCGATGACGCTGGTGTGCAGCAGCGCAGCGAGCCCGGTGATGGTCGCCGTCAGATGCGGCACGATGCCGAGGGTGCAGCCGAGGGCCGCCAGCACGCTCGCTCGGCGGCCGTGGGCCAGCCCGGTGGCGAGGGTGTACATCACACCGGTGCCGGGGGTGACCACCACGACCAGGGTGGTCAGCAGGAACGCAGTACTCAACGGTGCCTCCGCACGGTTCGACGTCCCTTCAACCCTGTCTCCGCCACGGTCCGGTGGACAGAGCCACAATGCACCGGGCCGGTCGGTCCATTCGCCTCGCGACCGCGAACGGGGCGGGCGCGAGGCGGAGGGCGGAGGGCGGACCGAACGGGGACACACGGGGCCGCCGAGGCTCGCCGATCCGCCACGGATCGCGCCCCGGGCCCGAGGTCCTCAGCCCGAAGCGGATCGAAGCGCTGGTGCGTTCGGCGACGGGCGGGCACCGTCCGGTCTCCGGCGGATGACCACCGCCATGAGGCACGCGGCCCCGCACAGCGCGCCCGCGGTGTACCAGGCCGTGTCATAGGAACCCGTCACATCGCGTACCAGGCCCGTCAGGAAGGCCACCAGCCCGGCGCCCAGCTGATGGGCGGCCAGCACCCAGCCGAAGACGATCGCTCCGTCCTCGCCGAAGTGCTCGCGGCACAGGGCCACGGTGGGCGGGACCGTCGCCACCCAGTCCAGGCCGTAGAAGACGATGAAGAACAGCATCGGTGGGCGCACCGTGCCGGCCAGCAGCAAGGGCAGGAACATCAGGGAGACGCCGCGCAGGCCGTAGTACACGGCGAGCAGCCGCCGGGCGTCGCAGCGGTCGGTGAACCAGCCGGAGGCGATCGTGCCGGCGAGGTCGAAGACACCGATGACGGCGAGCAGGCCGGCTGCGGTGGTCACGGGCATGCCGTGCTCGTGTGCGGCGGGCACGAAGTGCGTCCCGATCAGACCGTTCGTGCTGGCTCCGCAGATGGCGAAGGTACCGGCCAGCAGCCAGAAGGCAGGGGTGCGGACGGCGGAGCGCAGCGCGCCCAGGGCGCGTCCCGCCGCGCCGCCGTTCTCCGGGGACGGCGCGGACGGCGGCGACGCGTGGCCGGCGCGCTCCTCGGGCCCGGCACCGTAGCGGGTGGTGCCGACGTCCCGGGGGTGGTCCCGCAACAGCCAGACGACCAGGGGGACGACGGACAGCGCGGCGAAGGTGACGGCCAGGGTCGCCGTTCGCCAGCCGTGGTGCTCGGTGAGCCAGGCGACGAGCGGCAGGAAGACGAGCTGCCCGGCGGCACCACCGGCGGTGAGCACGCCGGTGACGAGGCCGCGGCGGGCCACGAACCAGCGGTTGACCACCGTGGCGACGAACGCCAGCGCCATGGAGCCGGTGCCGAGTCCGACCAGGACGCCCCAGCACAGGACGAGCTGCCAGCTCTCGTCCATGGCGACCGTCAGTCCGCTCCCCGCGGCCACCAGGAGCAGGGCGGAGGCGACCACCCTGCGCATGCCGAACCGCTCCATGAGGGCTGCGGCGAACGGCGCCGTCAGCCCGTAGAGGACGAGGTTGACCGAGACCGCCGCCGAAATCGTGCTCCGCGGCCAGCCGAACTCCGCGTGCAGGGGATCGATCAGCACGCTGGGAGCCGCTCTGAAAGCCGCCGCGCCGACCAGCGCGATGAACGCCACAGCGGCGACCCACCAGGCGCGGTGGATACGCGCGCGGCGCTCGGCGGGGGCGGGTGGCTGCTGCTCGTCGGCCACGGGGGCCCGGGGCGTTTCGGTCGCCACGGCGGGAGGTGGCTGTTCATCGGCCGTGTGGGGAGGGGGCATCTGTGTCACGGAGCCAGCATCCGGGCCGGCGGGGAGGCACAGCGAGTGGCCCGGAGGTCATGCTTCGCTAGGATCGGGCCACGGATGAGGAGAGGGGCCACGATGCCGGAAGCGCAGCGCACGGAACGCCCACCGCGCCCCCACCGGGTCGTGGTCCTGGCGATCAGTGGGGTGATCCCGTTCGAACTCGGCATCCCCTACCGGATCTTCGGCAAGGCCCGTACCTCCGAGGGCGAAGCCCTCTACGACGTGGTGACCTGCTCCCCGGAGCCGGGACCCGTCCGTACGGATGCCGACTTCGCGATTCATGTCGAGCACGGACCGGAGGTGCTGGCCGAGGCCGACTCGGTGGTGATTCCGGCCTCCTATGAACTGGGCCCGGTCTTCGAGGAAGGCAGGCTGCCCGAACCACTGGCGGCCGCCTTCGCCCGGGTACGGCCCGGCACGCGCATGGTGTCCATCTGCACCGGCTCCTATGTGCTGGCCGCCGCCGGCTTCCTCGACGGGCGGCCCGCCACCACGCACTGGAGCAGCACCGATCACTTCCAGCGCCTCTTCCCGAAGGTCGCAGTCGACCCGGACGTCCTCTTCGTCGACGACGGGGACGTGCTCACCTCCGCGGGTGTCGCGTCCGGCATCGACCTGTGTCTGCACATCGTCCGGCGTGATCACGGCGTGTCCGTGGCCCACGATGTCGCGCGGCGCAGTGTGGTGCCGCCCCACCGGGAGGGCGGCCAGGCCCAGTTCGTCCGGCGCCCGGTGGCGGAGCCGCAGGTGGCGACCACCGCCTCGGCCCGGGCGTGGGCCCTGGAGCGATTGGAGCGCCCGATTCCGCTGCGCGAACTGGCCGAGCGGGAGTCCATGAGTCTGCGCACCTTCACGCGCCGCTTCCGGGAGGAGGTCGGGCTGAGTCCGGGCCAGTGGCTGGTGCAGCAGCGGGTGGAGCGGGCGCGGGGTCTGCTGGAGGACACGGACCTGCCGGTCGACCGTATTGCGCGCGACTGCGGATTCGGTACGGCCGCGTCGCTGCGACAGCACCTTCAGGCAGCTCTCGGCGTCTCCCCCACGGCGTACCGGCGCACCTTCCGGGCCACGTCCGGCGGGGCCGCGCCCGCGGGCGTCCGATCCGGGCCGTGACGCGGCGCTGCTGGTCCCCGGGACCGGGCCGGCCACGTCCGCCGGCTTCACCACGGCGTTCGGCATCGCCGCCGCCGTCGCGGCGCTCGGCAGCCTGCTGCCCCTCGCAGGTCGCGCCGCCTGAACCCTGCCCGCCCGCCCCGGTCCGCCGGGGCCGGGGGCAGGGGCGGGGCAGGCCGCGGCGAGCGGCCGGCTCACCGGAAACGGGCCGCGACCTCGGCGAGCCGGTCCAGGGTCGCCAGGGTCTCGGCCTCCGGCCGCGTCGGCAGGTAGAACAGCAGCCGCTCCACATCGAGCCGGGTGTACTGCTCGACGGTGCCGGGATCCTCCGGCACCGCGTAGACGGTCACCGGTACGTTCCGGTCGGCGATGCTGCGCATCCGGTCGATCAGCGGCCCCAGGTCCCGGGGCGGCACGCTGTTGGCCAGCCAGGCGTCGCCGAGAGCGGCCACCCGGGGGAAGGCCCCCTCTCCCCCGCCCACATAGATCGGCGGATGGGGGCGCTGCACCGGCTTCGGCCAGGAATGGACCGGAGCGAAGTCGACGAAGTCCCCGTGGAACTCGGCCCGCTCCCGCGTCCACAGCTCGCGCACGGCCCGGAGCCGCTCGTCCACGAGACGGCCCCGGGTGGCCGGGTCCGTGCCGTGGTTCTCCATCTCCTCCCTGTTCCAGCCGACACCGACCCCGAAGACGGCCCGCCCACCGGACACCAGGTCCAGCGAGGCGACTTCCTTGGCCGTGATGATGGGGTCCCGCTGTGCCACGAGCGCGACGCCGGTCCCGAGCAGGATCCGTTCGGTCACCGCGGCCGCGGCGGCCAGCGCGACGAACGGGTCGAGGGTGCGGTAGTAGATCTCCGGCAGCTCGCCGCCGCCCGGGTAGGGGGTGCGGCGCTCCACGGGGATGTGGGTGTGCTCGGCGATGAGCAAGGAGTCGAATCCTCGGTCCTCGACGGCGCGCCCGAGCGCGGTGGGCCCGATGCCCTGGTCGGTGATGAAGGTGGAGATACCGAACTGCACAGCGGCTTCCTCCGGTTCCGGGTTCGTGGACCGCGGGTTCGTACGGGCCGGGAGCTCACGGGGATCGCGGTCAGGGGATCACAGCCACCGGGCCCGGCGCCACGGGGCCCCGTGCGACAGCGCACCGTTCAGCCGACCGGGCCAACCTCCGCAGTGCGGGCTCTGGGCGAGAGCGCATCAGGTCGGTGCCGGCACCGGGGCCACGCGTTCCGGGTGATGTCCGGGCCGGTTGTGACGGCCTGCGCGCTGCACCAGGGGGACATTGGTTGTGGGCTGAAATATCTCTGGGCATTCATGCGCTTTACGCCAACCGACGCCCCTGTAATCGCTCATCCGCATTCATTTCCCTTGTCGGCTCGCTCACTTCCGCGCCGGAATTCGACCGGAATTCTCGCCACCGGCCACTCCCCTGACCTGCATGGATAATCTGGGGCTCCACTCTGGAGCACTGGAGAGCTGGAGAATCGATGGGATTATCTCGTAAGTTCCGGCGGGGAATCACCGAAGGCCCGACACCCGCTGATGTGCTGTCCACACCTCGCCTGCCGTACCCCGGCGGCTGGTCCGCGATGGCCTTCTCCGAGGAACTGGAACCCGGGGTGGTACTCACCCGGCCGCTCATGGGCGAGGACGTGGTTCTCTACCGGCTGCGCTCCGGTGGAATCCGCGCGGTACGGCCCTACTGTCCGCATCTGGGCGCACATCTCGGCCTGGGCGACGTCGAGGGGGACGACCTGGTGTGCCCCTTCCACCGCTTCGCGTTCGGCCCGGACGGATCGTGCGTGCGGACCGCGTACGGTTCCTCGCCGCCGAAGGCCTCGCTGGTTCACCTGCCGGTATGTGAGGTCAACGATGCCGTCTTCGTCTGGCGCCATCATGACGCCGACCGGCCGCTGTGGGACATCCCGGCCTGGCACACGGTCGGTCGTCCGCCCGCACGGCACGCCACCTGGGAAATGGCCGGCCATGCCCAGGAGGTCATGGAGAACGCCGTGGATCTGGGGCACTTCGCCGCGCTCCATGGCTGGGCCAACGCCGAACTGGCCTCTCCGGTCGTCTTCGAGGGTGTGCGGTTCCATGTGTCGATGCGCGTCACCGAGAGGTTCCCGCTGCTGGGCGAGCACCGGGTGGAGATCGAGGTCGACGGACACGGGCTCGGCGCTCTCCACACGGATGTCCGTACACCGGGGCTCGGTCTGGAGATGTGCACGCTGGTGACGGCAACCATGATCGCGCCCGGGCGGATGCAGTTCCGGCAGGCGAGCCGGTTCGCGGTGGCGGCGCCCGCCCGGTGGTCACCCCGGGCGGCGCGCCTGCTCAGCGGCACGCTCTCGTGTCTGCTGGCCCGTCCGATGTTCCGGTGGAGCTGCGACTTCACGGCCGCCGACTTCCCCATCTGGAACACCAAGGAGTACACCTCGCCCCCACGGCTCGCCCCGGGCGACGGCCCCATCGGGCCCTTCCGGCACTGGGCCCGGCAGTTCTACCCGCGGAACGTCGGCGGACAGGTGCTGCCGGGCCCAGGCACCGGCACCGGCACCGGCACCAAGAGCTCCGGCTCCAGCTCCGGCTCCGGCTCCGGCTCCGGCTCCGGCTCCGGCTCCGGCTCCGGCTCCGGGGACAGCCGTACCGTCCCGTTGCCTTCCCCGCACCTGGGCGCTGAGCACTGATGGCTCCCTCCTGATGGCTCACTGCTGATGGTTGGGTCGTGATGGCTCGGTCGTGATGGCTGAGCACTCTGTCCGTCCGCCGCCGGGTGGTTCCGGTGGCGGCTCCGGAGGGGCGTCGGGGCAGTGCCGGGCACGTGGCCGGCGGGTCGGGGTTCGACCAGTCCGACGCGGATCGCGTACCGGGCGAGCTCCAGCCGGTCCTTCAGCGCGAGTTTCTCCAGCAGGTTGGCCCGGTGCCGCTCGACGGTCTTCACGCTGATGACGAGCATGTCGGCGATCTGCTGGGAGGTGTGGCCCTCGGCGACGAGCTTGAGGATCTCCTCCTCCCGGGCGGTGATGGCCTTGGCGGGCGGGCCCCCACCATCCCGAGCGCTCTCCAGGTAGTTGCGGATGAGCGCGTTGACGGCGCCCGGGTAGAGGAACGGTTCGCCGCGCATGGTGGCGCGGCAGGCCTCGACGAGGTCGCGGTCGGCGACGGACTTCAGGACGTAGCCGGAGGCCCCGACGGCCAGGGCCTCGAAGAAGTACTGCTCGTTGTCGTACATGGTCAGGATGAGGATGCGGACGCCCGGCTGAGTGCGGGACAGTTCGCGTGCGGCCTGCAGGCCCGTCAGGCGCGGCATCGCGATGTCGAGGATGGCCAGGTCGGGCCGGTGGGTGCGGGCCGCTTCCAGGGCTTCGGCCCCGTCACCGGCCTCGGCGACGACGGTCAGGTCGGGTTCGCTGTCGAGGATGAGACGGACTCCGCGACGGACCAGGGCGTGGTCGTCGGCGAGCAGGATGCGGGTGGCGGGCGCCTCGCGCATGGTCAGTCGCTCCGGTGGGACGTGGGGACGGGGACGGTCAGGCGCAGCTCGGTTCCGCCGCCGGGGCCGGGGCCGAGGGAGAGGCGGGCGCCGACGAGGAGGGCGCGCTCGCGCATGCCCTGGATGCCGGTTCCCTCGGCGGCGCCGTCGAGGCCGCGGCCGTCGTCCCGCACCCGCAGCTCGACACCTGCGGGGGTGTGTCCGAGCGTGAGGTCGACGCGGCGGGCACCGGAGTGCCGGGCGGCGTTCGTCAGACCCTCCTGGGCCACGCGGTAGACGACGAGTTCGGCGTCGTGGCCCAGGGCGGGCAGGTCGGCGCCGATCCGGGCGCGCACTGCCGGAAGGGGGCTGGTGAATTCGTTCGCCAGGGCCTTCAGGGCCTTGGCCAGGCCGAGTTCCTCCAGGACACCGGGGCGCAGCCGGCGGGCGATGCGGCGGATCTCGTCCAGGCTGGTGCGGGTGGTCTCCTGGACCTGGCGCAGTTCCTCCCGTACGGCGGGGGGTGCGTGGCCGCCGACGCGCTTGAGTTCGAGCAGGACCGCCGTGAGGGTCTGGCCGATCTCGTCGTGCAGCTCCTGCGCGATGCGGTGGCGCTCGGCCTCCTGGGCCGACAGGGCCGCGGCGGCGCTGGCGGTGCGTTCGGCCTCCAGCCGGTCGAGCATGGTGTTGAACGTGGTGATCAGCTCCGCGATCTCGCCGCGGCCGCCGGCCACCGCGCGGTTCCCGGGGCGCAGCAGGTCGGTGGTGGTCATGGCGCGGGTGAGGCGCTGGAGCGGGGCGAGGGCGATGCGGAGCAGCACCCCGTTGGCGACGAGCATGGCGGCCAGGCCCACGGTGAGGATGGCGGCCTCGGTGAGCAGGACGGGCGTGGAGACGGTGACCGGCCCGAGCAGCAGCAGGACCGCCGCGATGGTCAGCACGACGGCGTTGAGCAGGAAGATCCGCCAGAACAAGGGCACCGGTGCTCCTTCCGTTTCCTCGGCGGTCCGCAGGTCCATGGTCGCCCGTCCCCGGCTGCCACCGGGCATGCCCGGGCCGTCGGGTCCAGCCTGGTGGGCGGCCGGGCGGCCGTCCATCGGTACCGGCCCCCATGCGGGGCGCGGACATGGGGCCCGGACCCCGGGAAAATGGGTGCCGGCACCGATGGTGGCGGGCGCACACGGCGTGTGACGGTGGTGGCAACCCGCTGACCCCGTCCTCGGGAGGAGCGATGGCACCCGTCGACGCCCGGCCGCTGAGCGGTCGCGAGGAGCTGCCGGCCGATCGCGGGGGCCGGTCGACGGGGCGGAACGATCCGCGCCGGGTCCATGAGCGGGCCGCGGGGCGCTCCGGTCTTCCCGCGGGGCGTCCGCGCCCGGCGCGGAAGCAGCGCCGACGGCTGACGGCCCTGGGGCTGCCGGCCGTCGCCGTCGCCCTGGTGGTCACCGGGCTGCTGCTGCCTCAGGCCCTGCTGCTGGCCGCCGGACTGGCCACGGCGGGGGCGGCGGCGCACCTGTTCATGCCCGGGCCCACCGGCCGGGACGGCGGACCGGATCCGCCGGCGCAATGACGTGCTCCGGCCGGTGCCGGCGCCTCGACCCAGGGAGGACGTATCCGACCCGTCAGCCGTACCCCGGCGCGACCCGTGCCACGGAAGGTGGTGACCCGTGGGACATGCTGACACGCTGCTCGCCATGGGCGGTGCCTTCCTGGCTGCCGCCGTACTCGCCCGCCTCGGCAGCCGGATCGGCCTGCCGACCATCCCGCTGTTCATGCTCGGGGGCATTCTGCTCGGCCCCCATACTCCGGGGCTCGTGCTGGTCGAGGACGCGCACGACTTCGAGATGCTCTCCGCGCTCGGCCTGGTCCTGCTGCTCTTCTACCTCGGGCTGGAGTTCCACCTCGACGACCTCCGCAGCGGCGGCCGGCGCCTGCTGAGCGCGGGCGGCATCTATCTGCTGCTGAACGTGGGGACGGGCCTGGGCTTCGGACTGGCCCTGGGCTGGGGGACGCGGGAGGCCCTGGTCCTCGCCGGAGTGCTGGGCATATCCTCGTCCGCGATCGTCACCAAGATCCTCATCGATCTGGGCCGGCTCGGACGCCCGGACACGCGGCTGATCCTGGGCGTGATCGTCGTGGAGGACATCTTCCTCGCCCTGTATCTGGCCGCTCTCCAGCCGGTCATCAGCGGTGCCCAGGGCCCCGGAGAGACGGTGCTGCAGGCGTCGAAGGCGTTCGGATTCCTGCTGGTGCTGGCCGCGGCGGCCCGGTTCGGCACCCGGCTGATCGGCCGGCTGATCGCGGTGCGCGACAACGAACTGCTGGTCATCAGCTTCCTCGGCGCCGCGGTGCTGATCGCCGGTGTCTCCGAGGTGCTCGGGGTCGCCGATGCCATCGGCGCCTTCATGGTCGGCCTGATCCTCGCCGGTACCTCCTCCGGGCCGCGGGTCCGGGAGCTCGTGCACCCGCTGCGCGACGCCTTCGCGGCGATCTTCTTCTTCGCGTTCGGGCTGGCCATCGACCCCGGGGACGTCGTCTCGGTGGCCGGACCGGTCGCCGCCGCCGTCGGGCTGACGGTGCTGATGAACGTGACGGCGGGGCTGCTGGTCGCCCGGCTCTACCGCTACGGGCCCCGGACCGCCGCGGACATCGCGACCACTCTGCTCGCGCGCGGCGAGTTCGCGCTGATCCTCGCGGCGATGGCGGCCGGTGCGGGGCTCGACGGCCGGCTCTCCCCGTTCATCGCCGGGTACGTCCTCGTGCTGGCCGTCCTCGGTCCGGTGTTCGCCGGCCGGGCGCAGCTGCTCGCGCGGGCGCTGCGGGCGGCGCAGGCGCGGCTGCCCGGCAGCCGGTCCCGCCCGTCGTTTCCGGCCGCGGGGGCGGCGCGGGACGCGTGGCAGGCCGCGGAGCCGGACGGGCAAGAGTCCGCGGAGCCGGACGGGCAAGAGTCCGCGGAGCCGGACGAGCGGGGGTCCGGGGCGGGCGAGTGCTGCCGGACGGCCTCATCAGTTCCGCCCGTGCAACAGGTTGAAGCGGAACGATAAGGCCGCCGACGACTCGCCGAGGCGGGGGGCGGCCAAGAGGTCGAACGGAGTGCCTGCGCACGGCCGGCACCGCTGCCCTCGGTGTACCGGACGGGCGGTCGGCAGCGGTGCCGGTCCGTCATTCACGGCCCCGGGACGGGCCAGGGTGTGCGGCCGTCGCCGTGGCCGTGCCGCGGCTCCTTCCGCGCGGCGCATGCACGCGTCGCGGTTCCCTCCGCAACAGCGCCTTCACACGCCGCGGGCAGCGGCGAAGTAGGCGTTGGAGGAGGGAAGGAACAACAGCGCTGCGGCGGCGGCCAACAACAGGTCCGAGGGCAGGTCGGAGAGCAGCACGTCATGGATCAGCCAGGTGCCGGTCAGCCGGTCGAAGCCGTTCATGCTCAGGCTGTTGAGGACGAAGAGCACGCTGAGCGCGGCGAGGCCGGCCAGCACGATCCGGGCCCAGTTCCGTCCCGCGCGCATCCTGAGCAGGCAGAACAGCCACACTCCGCTGATCACGAGCAAGGCCCCCGCGGAGAGGGCCAGTTGCACGAGGGCGTCCTGCCGTCCCACTTCCTGCCGCATCTCGTCGAAGCCGGTGGGGCGTACGACGAAGGCGCCCAGCACCCAGACCACCCAGTTCACGGCGATCGCCAGGAGCGAGAGCCGGAAGGCCCCGGCCACTTCCCTCGGACGTCCGGTCCGGTCCACTGCCGCTCCGATCACTCGTCTTCCCCTCCGATGACAGCGCGGCCACTGCCGGTCCGGGCCGCGTACGGGTCAGCCCCTGAGACATCGGTCCGGGCCCGGAGGTTGCTTCCGGGCGGCTATCAGGTGACGGAACCCGCGGGTGCGCCGAGGGCGCCGGCGTGGGCGTTCTCGCCGCCTCCGGCGTCGTTCCGGGGCCGTGGTCCCCGCTCCGGCGCCTGCGCTGCGGATGCCTCACCGTGCCGTTGCCGGATGGCGGCGCCGGTCAGCTCCATCAGCCGTCGGCGGGCCTCGGGGTCGTAGGCCTGGTCGTGCGCCCGGGCGTCGGTGAACCGGTCGAAGTAGCGGCCCGTGGTGGAGGCGAGGCCGGGATCGAGCAGCAGCCGCACCGTGGGCCGCACCCCTTCGTCGACGGTGGTGGCCGGCGTCAGCCCGTACGCGCGCACCCCCTCGGTGTCCATCAGGTGCGCGGGGTGGAGCGCGTTCACCGTGACACCGGTTCCGTCGAGTTCGGCGGCCAGCTCGAAGGTGGCCATGATCATGGCGAGTTTGCTGCGGCAGTAGGCGCGCAGTCCCTCGTAGTCCCGGTCCAGCATGACGTCGTCGAAGTCGACGGCCTCCTGCCCGATAGAGGCCACGTTGACCACTCGGGCGGGGGCCGAGGCAATGAGCAGCGGCACCAGAGCGCGGGTGAGGGCGCAGGGGGCGAGGTGGTTCACGGCGAAGCGCAGCTCGTGCCCCTGGCGGCTCAGCTCGCGGCGCAGCGGCTCGGCACCGCCGCCGGCCACGGCGTTGTTGACCAGCCCGTCGAGCCTGGGCTCGTCGGCGAGTATGCGGGCGGCCATCGCCTGGACCTGGTCCAGGTCGGACAGGTCGGCGAGTGTGGTGCGAACGGCCCCGCCCCGGGCGGCGGAGCGCACGTCGGCCGCGAGGGCGTGGAGCCGGGTGCGGTCGCGGCCGTGCAGCAGCACCGTCTCGCCCCGGGCGGCGAGGTCGAGGGCGATGCCACGGCCCAGGCCCTGGGTCGCACCGGTGATGAGGAACGTTCGTCGGGTCATGCCGCTCACCCTGTCAGCGCAGGGCGGCCGGTGCGGAGGGTGTGTTGCCGCTGGTGCTGTCACCACCAGGCACGGGGCCGGTCCCGGGGGGGGCGGTGTCGGTCTCCCGGGGCCGGACGGGTCCGCCGCTCCGGGGCCGCGGCCTCGAAGCCCGCCAAGACGACGGCCTCACGAACCCGCGAGGGCGCCCGACCGTCCCGGTGCGCTCCGCCCCGCCAGGCCTCGGCCGAGGGGTGCCCTGGCCACCGGCGGGGCTCGGACGCCCCTCCCCCGCCGGTGCTCCGTACGGACCACACCCGGGCCCGCGGCCGTGTCGCCCGACGGTCCGCGGCCCGGGATGCCGTTTGCTGCTGGGAGCCGTGTGAAGGAGGACTCGTGGCGAATGTCCTGGTGGCGGACGACGACGCCGATATCCGCGACCTCGTGACGTTCAAGCTCACGCAGTCCGGCCATGCGGTGGTCTCCGTGGAGGACGGGCCGTCGGCACTGGCCGCGGCCCGGGAGGACGGTGTGAGCATCGCGCTCCTCGACATCCGGATGCCCGGCATGTCCGGGCTGGACGTCTGCCGGGAGCTGCGGTCCGCGCCGGAGACGTCGTCCCTGCCGATCATCCTGCTCACCGCGCGCTCCCAGGAGGGCGATGTGGAGACCGGGTTCGCCGCCGGGGCCGACGACTACATCGTGAAGCCGTTCAGTCCCCGGGAGCTGGCGAGCCGGGTCTCGGCGCTGCTCGCCCGAGCCGGCAGATGACGGCCGTCCTCACCGGGGCGGTCTTTCTGGCGGCCATGCTGGCGGTGGTGGCGGGGCTCGGGCTGTTCATCGTCGGAGTACGGCTCCTCCGGCTGGTCCGGGAGCGCCGCCGGGCGCGGCTCACGGCGCCGCTGCGCATCCTCCTCATCGAGTTGACCTGCGAGGACGAAGCGGAGGAGACGGCTGCCGCGCGGCAGTTGGCCGGGCTGGACCGGCGCCGGTGGGCGGCGCTCGAACCGATGGCGTCGGCTCTGCTGGGGAAGGTGACCGGGCGGGCGCGCACCGCGCTGGTCGGGGTGTTCGAGCGGCACGGCGCGGTGGAGCAGGCCCGCGCCCGGCTGCGGCGCCACGGTTCGGTCGGCCGGGCCCGGGCCGCCGAACTGCTCGGCAGCCTCGGTCACCGGGAGGCGGCGCCGGCGCTGATCCCCCTGTTGCACAGCCGCGATCCGGACCTGCGGGCCACCGCCGCCCGCGCCCTGGGCCGGCTCGGCGACGCGGGCGCGGTGCCCGCCCTGCTGGACTGTCTGAGCGGCCGGCGCCGGGTGCCGCCGCCCGTGGTCACCGAGGCCCTGGTCGGACTGGGCCCGGGGGCCGAGGGCGCGATCGCCGCCGGCCTGCGGCACTCCGACGCCCTGGCCCGGGCGGTGGCCGTCGAGGCGCTGGCGGCCACCGGCTCGCCGGCGCAGACCGACGCCCTCGCCGCCGTCCTCACCGGCGACCCCTCGCCGGAGGTCAGGGTCCGTGCCGCGCGGGCGCTGGGCACGATCGGCGCGCCCGGGGGCCTCGAACCGCTCCTCGATGCGGTGGACCCCGCGCGTCCGACGGTCCTGCGGGCTGCCGCCTCCGAGGCGCTGGGCAGCATGGGCGCCGTCGGCACCGCGCCCCGGCTGCGCGCCCTCCTCGCGGATCCGGCCCACCGGGTGGCCGCCGCCGCGGCCGCGGCCCTGGACCGGCTCGGGTCCGCCGGCCACCAGGAGCTGGAGGTGGCCGCCCGGGGCGGCGACGGGCCGCGGGCCGCCGCGCACGCCGTCGCCGTCCTGGCCGAAGCGGCCCTGCCCGCCGCGCAGTCCGCGTCGGACACCGCGGGGACGGCGTGGTGAGCGCCGGCCCGGCGGCCGGGGTGCCGGGCCCGCTGGGCGGGGTGCTGTCGGTCACCGACACCGGGATCCTCTGGTACTTCTTCATCGTCAACAGCGCCTATCTGCTGCTCATTCTGCTGGCCTCCGTGGACTTCGCCCGGCTGCTGCGGCGGGCCCCCGTCGCCGGCCACGACGAGATCGCGACCAGCCGCTTCACCACCCCGGTCTCGCTGATCGTGCCCGCCTACAACGAGGAGGCCGGCATCAGCGAGGCGGTGCGGGCGATGCTGCTGCTGCGCTATCCGCGGCTGGAGATCGTGGTGGTCGACGACGGCTCCGCCGACGGCACCCTCGACGCGCTGCGGGAGGCGTTCGATCTCGCGGAGGTCCCGCGGGTGGTGCCGGAGGACGTGCCGATGCGCGGCCCGGTGGAGTCGGTCTGGGTCCCGCGGGTCAGCCCGCATCCGCTGGTCGTGGTGCGGAAGAAGAACGGCGGCAAGGCCGACGCCCTGAACGTCGGCCTCAATGTGGCCCGTCACCCGCTGGTGTGCATGGTCGACGCGGACTCGGTGCTGGACGCCGAGGCGCTGCTGTCCGCCGCCAAGCCGCTGCTCGACGATCCGCTGCGGGTGGTGGCCTGCGGGGGCGTGGTCGGGATCGCCAACGGCTGCAGCGTCATGGCCGGGCGGGTCGTGGAGGTCCGGATGCCCCGGGAGCGGCTGGTCCGGATCCAGACGGTGGAGTACCTGCGGGCCTTCCTGCTGGGCCGTACCGGCTGGTCGAAGGTGGGCGGGCTGCTCGTCATCGCCGGTGCCTTCGGTGTGTTCCGGCGGGAGGCCGTCGTCGGCGTCGGGGGCATGGACCCGGACTGCATCGGCGAGGACGCCGAAGTGGTCGTCAGGCTGCACCGGCGGATGCGGGAACAGCGCCGGGACTACCGCATCGTCTTCGTCAGCGAGCCCGTGTCGTGGAGCGAGGCCCCGTCGACCGCCCGGGTGCTGGCGCGTCAGCGGCGGCGCTGGCACCGGGGGCTGACCGAGATCCTGCTCAAGCACCGGCGCATGATCGGCAACCCCCGCTACGGGCGCGTCGGGCTGCTGGCGCTGCCGTTCTACGTCCTGTTCGAACTGCTCGCGCCGGTGGTCGAGGTGCTCGGTCTCGTCCTGGTTCCGCTCAGTGTGGCCTTCGGGGCGGTCGACCCGTCGTTCCTGTGGCGGTTCCTGCTGCTGACCTACGCCTACGCCGTGCTGGTCAGTCTGGTCGCGGTGGCGGCGGAGGAGTACGCCTTCCACCGCTTCGCGGGCTGGCGGGACGTCGGCCAGCTGCTCGTCGCGGCCGTCGCCGAGAACCTGGGCTACCGCCAGTTCCTCGCGGTCGCCCAGCTGCGGGGTATCTGGGACGCGCTGCGCGGTACGCGTCAGGTCTGGGGCTCCATGCCGCGGCAGGGGTTCGCCTCGGCGCCCGCACGGAAGGAGGACGCGCGGTGACACGGTCCGACGACGACAGGGATCCGCGGCGGGAGCGGCCGGTGACCGTGGCCCGCCGGCTGGGCGGAGCCTTCGGGCTGGTGATCTTTCTGCTGGTGGTGGTCGGTGCCGGCTCGCTGTTCACGGCCTGGTACCAGGACCGTACGGTCGTCGACCTCACCCAGCACGTCGGGCCACTGCAGAACGCCAACGTCCAGCTGCGCACCACCCTGGGCGACACCCAACGCTCCCTGCGCAACTACCTCCTGGTGGGGAATCCCACCGAGCTCCGGTCCTACCGGCAGCAACGGGCGGCCCTGCCGGGGGTGTTCCGGGAGGCCCGGCGGTACGACGTGCCGGACACCGAGCGCCTTCTCGACCTGCAGGAGCAGCAGGCCGACCGGTACCTGCGGCAGGCCGCGCCGGGTGAGCGGCTGCGGCCGGGCAGCCCGCAGGCCCTGGACCTGGCGGGCCGGCTGGGCACCTCGTTCTGGGTCTTCCGGGAGACGAACGGCGAACTCGACGACCGGCTGCTGCACGAGCTCGCCGTGCTGCGGAACCGCACGCGGAGCACCGTCCGGGTCACCGCCGCCGCCACCGGGGGCCTCGTCGCCGCGACGGTGGTCCTCGCCCTGGTCGCAGCGGTGCGCACCACCCGCTGGCTCACCCATCCCCTGGAGCGGGTGCGGGCGACGCTGGCCCGGCTCACGGCGGGGCAGCACGACGCCCGCGCACCGGTGTCGCGGCCCGCCGAGATCCGGGATCTGGCGCATTCGGTGAACGCGCTGGCCGACGAGGGCGACCGGCTGCGCGGCCTGGAGGCGGAGCGCGCGCGGCTGGCCGATGTGGCGCGGGACGCCGGGCGGCGCGTCCGTTCCCACCTCGAGGCCGGGGCCGTGCTCCGCGAGGGGGTCAGCGCCCTCGGCCCGGGCATGCGGGCCGAGCACGTCCTGCTGCTCCTCGCCGAGGACGACACCGAGGACGTTCCGGTGGTCCAGGGGTGGAGCGCCGAGCACGGTCTCGTGCCGGAGGAGGAACTGCGCCGGCTGCCGCGCGTCCCGCACGACGCCATCCCGCCGTCCACCGGCAGCGGCGCGACGTTCCGGATCGACGACGTCCGGCCCTACCTCGCCGAGCGGCAACCGGTGCCGGGCGCTCCGGGCGTCTACGGCACGCACGGCTTCCCCGCCGAGGTCCGCGGCGCCATGACCGAGCTCGGTGCCCGTTCGGTCGCCGTGTCGCCGTTCCGTTCGGGCTCGGAAGTGACGGGGTGTCTGATCCTGCTGCGCAGCGGTCCGGACGCCGGCTGGGGCGACGTCGAGATCGACACCCTGGAGTCGGTGGCCACCGACCTGGGCCGGGCCCTGCAGCACGCCCGGCTGTACGCCCAGGAGGGCCGCCTCGTGGAGGAGCTGCGGGCGCTGGACAAGGCCAAGTCCGACTTCCTGTCGACCGTCTCCCATGAGCTCCGCACGCCGCTGACCAGCATCGCCGGGTATGTGGAGCTGTTGCTGGACGAGGACACCGGAGAGCTGGCCGCGCCGCAGCGCCGGGCGCTGGATGTGGTGGAGCGCAACACCGTGAGGCTGCGGACGATGATCGAGGACCTGCTGACCCTCTCCCGCATCGAGGCGGGCAGCTACAAGGGGATCAAGCAGGTGGTGGATGTGTGCGGCATCGTCGAGGCCGTCACCGACGCGATGCGCCCCCAGGCGCAGGACAAGGACGTCGAACTGCGGTCCGCCTGTGCGCTGGAGCCGCTGACCGCGAACGCCGACCCGGACCAGCTGGACCGCATGCTGATGAACCTGATGTCCAACGCGGTGAAGTTCACGCCGCGCGGCGGCACGGTGACGATCCGGGCGGTCCGGACGGGGCCGGATGTGGACCTGATCGTCCAGGACACGGGCATCGGGATCCCGGAGTCGGAGCAGAAGCACCTGTTCACCCGGTTCTTCCGGGCGTCCAACGCGTCGGGCCTCGCGGTCCCGGGGACCGGGCTGGGTCTGACGATCGTGCGGACGATCGTCGCCAACCACGGGGGCGACCTCAGCATCGACTCGCGGGAGGGCGAGGGCACCACGGTCACCGTGCGGCTGCCGCTCGCCGCGGAGGAGCACGAGCGGGAGACGGCCGTGCAGGAACGCTGACCGGGCCGGGCGAGGGGTACGGCGGCCCGCTCCGCCGTGCCCGTCGGGCCGTTGCCGACTACGCGTCAGGGCGAGCGAACGAGCACGGACTCAACGGCGGTCGGTACAGCGGTCCCGTTCCGGGCGCTCAGTACAAGGCGTCGAGCCGGTCGACGACGGCCCGCAGTTCGCGAGCCCGGCGCCGGGACATTCCGAGGATGACGGATTCCAGGAACTCGCGTGCCTCGTAAGGGTTTCCGCAGCACTCCCAGATGCCGCAGGCGCCGTCCTCGTACGGGGTCCAGAGCCTGTGGTACGGGTGCCGCACGAACGCGCCCCACATCGCGAGTGCGTCGGCCGTGACGCCGGCCCAGAGGTGGTTCCGGCTGTTCTCGACCCTGGCGATCTCGGCGAGCGCCGGCGAGGAGAGGCCGGCGATGACGGGCCGGCGGGTGAGCCGGCTCCGTGGGCGCTGTCGGGCGCGCACCTGCCCCGGCCGGTTACGCGGCATCAGCCTTTCGGTTGGCGTTCATGCCGCGATCCTCGCAGTGGGTCCCGCGTCATGTCACCTCATATATCGGCCCGTTGGTGCGGTGCGGCTGCCCGGCCAGGCCGGAGCCGATGCCGGATTCCCTGCTCCGGGATTCACGGTGGGAGGAGGCACCGCGGACCTGTCGTGGCGGCAGCGGGAGCGCCGTGCAGGACGTCCGGAGGACAGACAGGTCCACGGCGGGTGCCCGCAGGAGGGGCCGCGGCGGGCCGTCCGCATTCTTAGCGGCATGTTAGATCTGGCGGCCGAACCTTGTCCCGGCACGGTGGCGCGCGCATGCTCTGGGCACATCATCACCCCGTCGACCAGGGGTCTTCTCACCGGGAGCCGCCATGTCACCGTCCGCCAACGTGCCCAGAACACCGCCCGGCGGCGAGCGCGCGAAGCGACGACTCGCCCTGATCGGCGGATCGCTCGGCAACCTCGTCGAGTGGTACGACTGGTTCGTCTACGCCACCTTCGCGATCTACTTCGCCGACTCGTTCTTCCCCGGTGACAACCCCACCACCCAACTGATGAACACCGCGGGGATCTTCGCGGTCGGCTTCCTGATGCGGCCGGTCGGAGGCTGGATCCTCGGGCGGGCCGCGGACCGCCACGGCCGGAAGAGCGCGCTCACCCTCACGGTCGCCATGATGTCGGCGGCCGCCCTGCTCATCGCCGTCGCCCCCACCTACGACCAGGCGGGCTACTTCGGCGCGCTGGTCCTGCTGCTGGCGCGGCTCCTGCAGGGCATGAGCATCGGCGGCGAGTACGCCGCGAGCGCCACCTACCTGACCGAGGCGTCGGGCCGCGGCCGCCGGGGGCTGGGCTCGTCCATGCAGTACGTGTCGATGACCACCGGCCAGCTGCTCGGCCTGGGCATCCTGATCACCATGCAGCACACCCTCACCAAGGACGAGCTGGAGGGCTGGGGCTGGCGGATCCCGTTCGTGCTGGGGGCGCTCTTCGCCGTGGTGGTCTTCTGGCTGCGGCGCCGCCTGCAGGAGACCGAGGCGTTCACCGAGGCGTCCGGGGAGGGGAGCGACGCCCGCGAACGCGGCTCGCTGAAGGTCCTGTGGCAGCACCGGCGCCAGGCGTTCCTGGTCATGGCGCTCACTCTCGGTGGCACGGTGGCCTACTACACGTACACCACGTACCTCACCAAGTACCTGATCGGCAGCGCGGGCATGGAGAAGTCCACCGCGACGCTGGTGAGCTTCACCTCGCTGACGGTCTTCGCCGTGCTGCAGCCCTTCGCGGGAGCGCTGTCGGACCGGATCGGCCGGCGCCCGCTGCTGATCACCTTCGCCGTCGGCTGCACCGTCGGCACCTACCCGATCATGACCGCCCTGCGGTCGGCGTCGTCGTACTGGTCGGCGCTGGGGCTGTCGCTGATCGCCCTGGTGATCGTCACCGGATACACGTCGATCAACGCCGCCGTGAAGGCGGAACTGTTCCCCACCGGGGTGCGCGCCCTGGGCGTGGCACTGCCCTACTCGATCGCCAACGCGCTCTTCGGCGGCACGGCGGAGTACGTGGCGCTGTGGTTCAAGGACGCGGGCATGGAGACGATGTTCTTCTGGTACGTCTCCGGGTGCGCGCTGGTCTCCCTGGTCACCTATGTGCTGATGCCGGAGACCCGCCACGCCACGCTCAGCCGGGCCGAGGCCGGGGCCGCCCCGGCCGAGGGGGCCGGGCCGGCCGACCGGCCGGGCCCGGCGGTGGAAGCCAAGGTCTGACCCTCCCCACAGCCGCGACCGGCAGGCCGGGTGGGCACGGTGCCGTCCGTGCCCCGGCCTGCCGGTCGCCTCTTCCGCAAACCCGGCCGATGGGATATGCCAGAAGGCACACTGTCCCAGGTCACAGAGGTAAGCCCGGATGCACGCACTGCTGGTCGAGGACGACGACCGCATGGCCCACGCCCTCGGCACGGCCCTCGCTCAGCGCGGCCACTCCGTCCGCAGGGTCGGCCGTGCCTCGGACGCGCTCCAGCACGCGCACGAGGCCGAGTTCGTGCTGCTCGATCTGGGGCTGCCGGACCTGGACGGGCTGGAACTGCTGCGGCGGATGCGCACCGTCTGCGACGCGCCCGTCATCGTGGTCACCGCACGGTGCGAGGAGCGCGACATCGTGCAGGGGCTGCGCGCCGGCGCGGACGACTATGTGGTGAAGCCCTTCCGGACGGCCGAGCTCATGGCCCGCATCGACGCCGTACGCCGCCGCACGGACCTCCCCGCGGTCGGCGGTGCGGAGAGCGCGGGGCGGGTCCGCACGGGGGACGTCGAGATCGACCCGGCGGCCCGCACCGTCACGGTGGCGGGGGCGGAGGTGCGGCTGACCCGCCGGGAGTACGACGTGCTGGCGTTCCTGGCCGCCCGGCCGGGCGAGGTGCACTCCCGGGAGGAGATCCTGGACCGCATCTGGGGCGATGTGTTCCTGACCGCCTCGCGCTCCCTGGACGTGCACGTGGCGGGGATCCGCGCCAAGACGGGCCGGTCGGAGCTGATCCGCACGGTCCGCGGGTTCGGCTACCAGCTCGGCTCCGTGGGCACGGACGGCGGCCCATGAGGCGCCGGCTGCTCGCCGTGCTGATCGTGCTCATGGGAGCGGCGGTGCTGCTGCTGTCGGTGCCGCTGGCGGACACCCTCGCGCGGAGCCGGACCGAGCATCTGCTGCTCCAGCGGCGGGCCGACGCGGCACGGTTCGCCGATCTCGCCGACCGGGCGCGCACCCGGGCCGACCGGTCCGAGCTGTCCGCCGAGATCGACCGGTACGCCGAGCTGTACGGCGCCGGGGTGCTGGTCGTGGACTCGGCGGGCAACCCCTTGGCACGGGCCGGGGCGGGCACCGCGGCGGCTCTCGCGGCCTCGGCGGTGGACGTCCGGCGGCAGGCCCTGACCGGCCGCCCGACGGCTCAGCTGCCCACGGTCCGGCCCTGGGGGCCGGCCACCGTGGTGCTGGCCGAGCCGGTGGGCCACGACGAACGGGTGAGCGGCGCCGTGGTGCTGGCCGTCCCCACCGACGCCGCGCGCCGGGACGTGACCGTCCGCTCGGCGCTCATCGGGGTCGGTGCGATCACCGCGTTCACCACGGCTGCCCTGGTCGCTGCGGGCATCACCCGGTGGCTGCTGCGCCCGGTGCGCGATCTGGACCGGGCCGTGGAGGGGCTGGCCGCCGGCAGCCTGCAGGCGCGGGCCGCCTCCGACACCGGACCGCCGGAACTGCGCCGGCTGCGGGAGCACTTCAACGGCATGGCGGAGGCGGTGGCCGAGTCCATCGGCCGGCAGCGGGACTTCGTCGCCGACGCCTCCCACCAGCTGCGCAACCCCCTGGCCACCCTGGTGCTCCAGTTGGAGAACATCGAGCCGCACCTGCGGCCCGGGCCGGGCCCGGCCGAGTTCTCGCGCGCCCTCGACGAGGCGGAACGGCTGGGGGACCTGCTGGACGGGCTGCTCGCGCTGGCCCGGGTGGAGTCCGGCACCGCCGAACTCACCGAGCAGGACCTGTCGTCCGCGGTGCGGGAACGTGTGACCGCGTGGGGTCCGGTGTTCCGCACGTCCGGCATCGAACTGGCCGCCGACGTCGGCGACGGGCTGCGGGGGCGGGCCCTGCCCGACGCGGTGGGCCGGGTCCTGGACGCGCTGCTGGACAACGCCGCCAAGTTCGTCCCGTCCGGCGGCCGCGTCGAGGTGGCGGCCGCGCTCCGGGACGGCGAGGTCGTCGTGCGGGTCGCCGACGACGGTCCGGGAGTGTCCGAGGAGCAGCTGCCCACTCTGCTGCGGCGTTTCGTCCGGGGCGCCCAGCACCAGAACACGCCCGGCAGCGGGCTGGGGCTGGCCATCGCCGACGAGATCGCGACGCTCAGCGGCGGGCGGCTCTCCGTCGGCCACAACACGCCGCGGGGTCTCGCCGTGGAGTTGTCGCTGCCGGCGGGCGCGCCGAGCTGATCACCGCGTTCCGGCCGCCGTAGCACTCCGCAGGTCAGCCGTAGGCGGCCCGGTAGTGGGCGACCGCGCCCGGGTGGAGGGGCACGTCGCCGGTGGACACGGCGAAGCGGGGCTCCAGCCGGGCGCCCGCCGTCACCTCGCGCAGCAGGTCGCGCCGCCGGTCGAAGACCAGCCGGAGCAGGTCGCGCGCGGCGCGTTCCGGCACATCGGCCCGGGCCAGCAGGTAGTTGCCGACGCCGATGGTGCCCACGGGCGCCTGCATCCCGTACGCCCCGGCCGGGAGGGTGACGGCCGAGTAGACGGCGCCGTGGCGCTCGCGCAGCGGGCGGACGAAGCCGTCCAGCGGCAGGAAGCGCAGCGGCAGGGTGCGGGCGAGCTCCGACAGCGCAGGTGTCGGCACACCGCCGGACCAGATCAGCGCGTCGACCGTGCCCTCGCGCAGCGCCCGCACGGACTCGGCGAGGCCGAGCGGCCGCGTCCGCACCGCCCGGTCCCCGGTCAGCCCGGTCATCCGCAGCAGCCGCCGCGCCAGGACCTGGACGCCGGAGCCCGGCGCTCCGGCGGCGACCGGCCGCCCGGCGAGGTCCTGGACGGTGCGGACGGGCCCGCGGGCCGGGACGACGAGGTGCGTGTAGTTCACGTACACCCGGGCCAGCGCCCGGACCGGGACCGGCCGGGAGAACTCCGCCTCACCGTGCACCGCGTCGGCGGCCACATCCGCCATGGCCAGCGCCAGCTCCACCGAGCCCCGGTCCAGCCGGCGCAGGTTGTCGACGCTCGCCGCGGTGCCCACGGGGACGACCTCCAGCCGCTGCCCGCTCGCGGAGAGGGCTTCGGCCAGCGCCTGCCCGAAGGCGTGGTACGGCCCGCCCTTCGGCCCGGTGGCCATCCGCAGCCGCCGTACGGGTCCGGACTCCGACGAGCACCCGGCCAGGACGGCGGCGAGGCCGCCGGCGCCGGCCCCCAGCACGGTGCGGCGGCCGGGCCCGCGGTACGACCCGGCTCCGGCCGGCCGCACGGGCCCGGCCGGGGCCGGAGCGGCGGGCGCCGGGGTCCGGTCCGCCGCACGGCTCCCGGGAGCGGGCCCGTCTGCGCTGGTCACGGCCGGAGTGTAACCGCGGGTCCTGGGCCGGGGCCATGAACGGAGACGGGGTCGCCGGACACGGTCGGTGGCCGAAGGGGCGACCGGCGCGGGGCGGTGACGGGCCGCGGTCACAGGGCGCCTGCGCAACGGGAGGTCAGGCCGGGGTGCCCTCCCGGGCTCCGGCGTCGTGGTTCCTGGCCGCCCAGGCGGCGATCTGGGCGCGCGAGGTGAAGCCGAGCTTGGTGAGGATGTGCTCGACGTGGCCCTCGGCGGTGCGCCGGGAGATCGTCAGCTCGGCGGCGATCCCCTTGTTGGTCATGCCCTCCGCGACCAGGCCCGCGACCTGGTGCTCCCGGCGGGTCAGCGGCGCCGACGCCGCGCTCGCGGGCGGTGGAGCGGGGGCCGGGGACTCCTCCAGGGCGTAGGAGACGGACTGTTCCAGGGTGAGCCGCTCGCCGGCCCGGACGGCGGCGGTGTACGCCGCGTCGCCCAGCTCGGCGCGCAGGGCCGCCTCGCACTGCTGGTGGCCGGCCTGCAGATGGCCGAGACCGGTGAGCGCGGACCCGGCGACCCGCCAGGTCGCGTCGGCCGCGCCCAGCAGCGTCGCGGCCCGTTCGCCCTGACCCGCCGCGGCCGCGCACCAGCCCAGGACCTCCAGGCACTGGGCCACGCCCCACTGGTCGTGGGAGAGCGGCTTGTCCCGCAGCGCGTGCCGGACCAGGGTCCCGGCCCGCTGGTGACTGCCGCGCCGGTAGTGGTCCAGTCCCAGGGCCCACAGCGCATGGGTCCGCGACCACTGCGCCTCGTGGGCCTCGCACAGCGCCAGGCACTCCTCGGCGTGGGCGGTGCCGGCGGGGTCGTCGGTGTTGGCGCAGACGGTGGTGAGCATGAAGCGGGTGACCGCGGCGTTGCCGGCGTCGTCGGCCGCCCGGTGGCGTTCGAGGGCGTCCTCCAGCAGCCGTTCGGCGCGGGGGAAGTCGCCCCGGAAGAGGGCCACGAGGCCGTCGAGGTTCACCGTGGCGCGGACCAGGTCCGGGTCCTCGCCCAGGGGGGCGCCGAGGGAGCGGCACTCCGCCACCCGGGCGTCGGCCGCGTCGATGTCTCCCTGCAGGACGGCCAGCAGCCCGTCGACGAAGAGTGCCTTGGCGCGCTCCGGGCCCGGCTCGGGGCCGGCGGCGAGGGCCCGATCCAGCCACTGGCGGCCCTCGTGGAAGGAGCCGAAGCCGAGCCGGTGGATCCACAGGGAGGCGGCGAGGCCGAGCGCCGCCGGGGCTCCACCGGGTTCGCCGAGGCTGAATTCCAGGGCGGCCCGGAAGTTGGGGTGTTCGGCCCGCAGCCGGGTGAACCAGGCGAGCTGGCCGGGGCCGAACCAGGTGGCCTCGGCCTCCTCGGCGATCGTCCGGTAGTGGTCGCGGTGCCGTTCGCGCAGCATGTGCTCCTCGCCGGACGCGGCCAGCCGCTCGCGCCCGTACCGGCGCAGGGTGTCCGGCAGCCAGTACCGCATCCGGGCGCCGCGTTCCTCGTGGGCGAGGACGGACTTGTCCACCAGACCGACGACGAGGTCGAGGACGGTGTCCGGGGCGATGCCGTCCCCGGCACAGACCTGTTCGGCCGCCCGCAGGTCGAAGCCGTCCGGGAACACCGACAGCCGCGCCCACATGAGGCGCTCCTCGTCCGTGCACAGGTCGTGGCTCCAGTCGATCGCAGCGCGCAGCGTCCGCTGACGCGGCAGTGCGGCCCGGGAGCCGGTGGTGAGCAGGGTGAACCGGTCGTCGAGGCGCAGCAGGATGTCGGACACGGACAGGGCCCTCAGCCGGGCCGCGGCCAACTCGATGGCCAGGGGGACGCCGTCGAGCCGGTGGCAGATCTCGTGGATCACCGCGGCGTTCTCCGCGGTGAGGAGGAAGTCGGGCCGCATCGCGGCCGCCCGGTCGGCGAACAGCGCCACCGCGTCGCAGAGTTCGGGGGACAGTGCGTCCTCGGACAGCACCATCGACGGCACCGGGAACACGTGCTCCCCGGACACCCCCAGCATCTGACGGCTCGTCGCCAGCACCTGGAGCTCCGGGGCCGCCTTCAGCAGGGTCGCGGTCAGGGCGGCGCCGGCATCGAGCACATGCTCGCAGTTGTCCAGCACCAGCAGCATCCGTTCACCGGCCACGTGCTCCACGAGCCGGGTCAGCGGATCACCGATGGCCTCGTTGCCGAGCCGCAGGTGGGACGCGACGGTCTGGGCCAGCCGGCTGCCGTCGTCCAGTGCGGCCAGTTCCACCAGCCACACCCCGCCCGGGAAGGAGCGCTGTGCCTCGGCGGCGACCCGCAGCGCCAGCCGGGTCTTCCCGATCCCGCCCGGCCCGGTCAGCGTCACCAGCCGCCCGCGCGAGAGCAGCGCCCTGGCCTGGGACAGCTCGTGCCGACGCCCGATGAAGCGCGTCATCTCTGCCGGCAGCGTGCCGGCTCCCCGGACATAGCCGCCCATGCCCACACCGTAGAGGTCTGCCCGGGGCCGGGCAATCGACTCCTCCGGGCGCCGTGCCTTGGTGGAGACCGTGGAGACCGGGGGCGGGCCCGGATGCGCGGCGGTTCCTGCTGCGGCGGAGAGCCGGACGGTCTGCCGCCCCCACGGAGCCGCCGCGACGGGCAACCGCAGGAGGTCTCCCCCGCCGGGCCGGGTGAGGGGTTGTCTCCCAGCCGGCGGGGGCGGGGCCAAATATCACGGAGTCTCCGTGATTCCCGCCGCCCGCCGGCTCGGCAGTCTGGTTCCTCGTAAGGAGGGCCTCCTCTCCCGGCTCGCCGCCGTGCTCCCCCGGCACGGCGGCGAGCACCCCGGCATCCCGCGAGCGGGCGTCGAGGGCGGGGAGAGCGGGGCGCCGTTCGGAGACATGAGGAGTCGATGTCCGTGTCGGATGTGGTTCTGGTGCATGGGTTGTGGTCCGACGGATCCGGCTGGAGCGAGGTCATCCCGTTCCTGCACGACGCCGGGCACCGGGTGACCGCGGTGCAGTTGCCGCTGACCTCTCTGGAGGACGACGTGGCCGCCACCCGGCGGGTGCTCGACGGACTGCCGGGTCCCGTGATCCTGGTGGGCTGGTCCTACGGCGGAACAGTGATCACCAATGCGGTGGTGGATGCGGCGAACGTCTCCGCCCTGGTGTATGTGGCGGCGTTCGCCCCGGAGAAGGGCGAGAGCGGCTTCCAGATCCTGCAGGGGTTCGGGGCGACGGTGGGCGAGGTGGTCCGGCCGTACGACGACGGGCTGTCCGAGGTGGACCGGAGCCGCTTCCGGGAGGTGTTCGCCGCCGATGTGCCGGCGGTGCGCGCGAACGTGCTGGCGGCGGTCCAGAAGCCGTCCGCCCTGAGCTGTCTGGAGTCCCCCTCGGGTGAGCCGGCGTGGCGCGCGATCCGCTCCTGGTACCTGGTCGCGGAGGAGGACCGGGCCCTGCCGCCGGCGGCCCAGCGCTTCATGGCCGCACGCATGGGGGCGGCCGTCGCGTCGGTGCCGTCCAGTCACTCCGCGCCGCTGTCCCGGCCCGGGAACGTCGCCGAGCTCATCATTCGTGCCGCGGTCGGCACGGCCTGAAAGGAACAGTCACATGGTGCACGAATCAACCGCCGCCCCGTACCGGCACGTTCGGCAGAGCGGCGACGACGGACTGCTGCGGTTCTCCCTGAAGCTGGACGGCACGGTGTCCGGTCTCGTCGCGGCGCTCAGCCTGCTGGGCGCCGGGATGCTGGACCCGCTGCTCGGACTGCCCACGTGGCTGCACTGGGCCCAGGGCGCCTTCCTGACGGTCTACGCCGCCGGGCTCTGGTACGCGGGCACCCGCCCGGACGTCCTCCGGCCGGTCGCCGTCAGCGCCGTCCTCCTCAACGCCGTGTGGGCGGTGGGCTGCGCGGCGATCATCGCGGCCGGACCGGCGTGGTTCCCCATCACCCTGCTCGGCAACGCCTATGTCGGCTTCATCGGCATCGCCGTGGTGGTGTTCGGGGCGATGCAGTACGTGGGGCTGAAGCGGGCCGGATAGCGCCCGACACGTCCCGACGGGCGGTGGTGCCACGGGTGTTGACGCGTCCGGTGCCGGGCGGGCAGCATCCGCGGCCCCGCTCGGTGCCGGACGGGGCAGCACCCGTGGTCCCCCGCTCGGCCTCCGGGCAGGCCTGCGCCGGTGGCGAAGCCGTGCCCGGCGGCCGTGCTGTCCTCAGGGGGCGAACTTCTCGATGGCGGCCGGCGTGACCGGGGTGAAGAAATTGACGAGGTTGCCGTCGGGGTCGCGGAACAGGAGCGCGCGGTTTCCCCAGGGCATCGTGGTGGGTTCGTTGACGAAGTCCTCCACGAAGCCGCTCAGGTTCTTGTACACGCTGTCGACGTCGTCGACGAGGAATTCGAGGATGACACTGCGATTGTCGGCCGGGCGGGCCGAGCCGGGCGCGAACAGCGGGACCGTGCGGGTGCTGCCGATCGCAAGGGTGGCCGAGGTGGTCCTGAGCTCGGCGAAGTCCTCGTTGGCCCAGGTGGCGGACACCTTGGTGGCGCGCTCGTAGAAGTCGACGAGGCGGGCGACGTCGCCGGTGATGATGCGGACGGAGACGAAGTTCATGGGTTTTCTCCCTGGCCGGTCGGTGCTGGTGACCGCACGCTACGACCAATACCGGGCGGAACCCGCCCGGTATGTGCGGGAGACTTCCGGGTATGCCCCGCCCCCTTGCTCGCGTCCTCACTCTGCTGGAGCTTCTGCAGTCGGGAGGCATCCGGACCGTGTCCGAACTCGCCGACCGGCTGAACGTCGACGAACGCACCGTGCGGCGCTACGCACAGCAACTCGTCGACCTCGACGTGCCCGTCGAGTCGGTGCGCGGCCGCTACGGTGGCTACCGGCTCGCCCCCGGCTACCGCATGCCCCCGCTCATGCTGAGCGACGACGAAGCGCTCGCTGTGCTGCTCGGCCTGGTCGCGGGTCGGCGATCGGGCCTGGCGGCGACCACGGTGACGGCGAGTGAGACGGCGGCGGCCAAGATCCGGCGCGTGCTGCCCGCGCATCTGCGCCGCAGGCTCGACGCCGTGCTCGGCTCGCTCGCCTTCACGGATCCGCCCGGCAGGGCAGCGGCGGCCCCGGAACCTGCGGTCCTCCTCCCGATGGCCGATGCGGTGCACCATCACCGGCCGATCTCGATTCGGTACACCGCCGGCGACGGCCGGCGCAGCGAGCGCACCCTGCACCCGTACGGCGTCGTCGCCCACTCGGGCAGGTGGTACGTCACGGCTGCGGATCTCTCGGCAGGTGAGGACCGGACCTTCAGACTCGACCGCATCACCGGTGTGAGGGTCCTGCCCGGCTCGTTCGAACCACCCGCCGGGATCGATCCGGCCGAGCGCGTCCTGACGGGGCTCGCCACGGTTCCGTACCGGCACGAGGTGGCCCTGCGCATCCAGGGAACGGCCGAGCAGATCCACACCCGGCTGCCCCCCGGCGTCGCGATCGTGACGGAACTGCCGTCCCCGGGCAGGGCGGACCCGGGGGCCGAGGGCTGGCGTCGTGTCGAACTGCGGGTGGACCGGCTCGACTGGCTGCCTGCCGTACTGGCCTCGCTGGACCGCCCCTTCGTCATCGAAGGCCCGGATGAGCTCCGCGGCCTGGTCGAGGCCTTTGCCGAACGGCTCGCGACCTTCGCCCGGGCGGAGCACACCTCGTCGTAAGCGGAGCACACCTCGTCGTAAGAGGTCGTTGACGTGCTCCCTGGCTCGACGTCCCGTCACGGGTGCCGGGTCACGCCCCCTCGGTACCGGGCCCGTCCCCGAGCGGGGCCGCCGCGTCGAGCAGCGGCGCCAACTCGCGTCTGCCGCTGATGCCGAGTTTACGGAAGCCGCTGGTCAGATGGTTCTCGACGGTCCGCCGGGTGATGAACAGGCTGTCGGCGATCTCCCGGTTGGTGAGCCCGCGGGCGGCGAGCAGCGCGACACGGCGTTCGCTGTCGGTCAGCGCCTGCACCCCGGCCTCATGTGCCCTGCGGGGCCGGGCGCCGAAGGTCCGCAGCCGCTCGCGGGCCAGGGCCGCGAGGTCTACGGCCCCGCACTGCCGGGCGAGGACCAGTCCGCGCAGGGCCAGTTCACGGGCCAGCCGGGCGTGCCCGGCCTCGCAGCGCAACGTGGCGTACTCGACCAGCGACCGCGCCAGTTCGAGGGTGGCACCGGCTTCCTCGAGCAGCCCGACGGAGTCCGCCAGGGGTTTCAGGCCCTGACGGCCGCGGGCGGTCATACCGACGGCGCGCAGGCTGACGCCGAGGGTGCGAGGGGTGCCCCAGTCCCGGGCCTGCTCGTGTTCCTGGTGCGCCAGGCGCGCGGCCTGCCCGGGGCTGCCCAGCGCGAGGTGGGTGACGGCGGCGAGCGACCGCCACGCCAGCACCGCGGGGTTGTCGCGCTGCCAGGCGATCTGACGGCGGCCGCACTCCAGCAGATCCTCCAGGGCCCCGGGGAGGTCGCCGTGCGCCAGGCGCAGCCGCGCCCGGGCCTCCAGCAGGTGCGCCCACTGCCAGGAGGTGCCGTACCGCTCGGGATCGGCGTCGAGCAGCAGCGCCGCGGCCTCCTCCCGCCGTCCCGTCTCCACCAGCACCCGCAGGACCCCGGCGGCCGCCAGGGGCACCATGGCGTTGCCGCGGGCGGCCGAGGTCAGGTCGAGCCAGTGGCGTCCCGCGTCGAGGGCGGGCCGGAGGCGGCCGGTCCGGTAGGCCACCTCGCAGCGGCCCATCGCCAGCAGCGTCCGCGCCGGAGCGCAGTCGTGCCACTGGGTCCGTTCCGCCAGGCGGTCGAGGAAATCCGTCGTCTCCGCCGGCCGGTCGCACCAGACGAGGGCGAGGACGGCCAGTCCGGTCGCGGCGGCGAAGGTGTCGTCCCGGGGCGGCGACGGGTCCAGCGCGTCACGGGCGTCCTCGGCCACGGCCGCCGCGTCGGCGGGGCGGCCGACCGCCAGTGCCGCGCGGACCGCCCGGACCGCCCGTCGGTGGCCGGGATCGCGGTCCGCGTCGGCCGTCAGCTCGGCCAGCCGGTCGGTCATCCATGGCCGCTTCTCCAGGTCCTCCAGTTCGATGAGCACACGCTGCAGACGCAGGCCGAACGAGGCGTCGTCGCACGAGGGACCGGTGGTGGCCAGCAGCCGGGCCTCGCGTTCGAGGAGCTCACCCGCCTGGCAGCCGCGCTGCCCCCGCGCCAGGGCGTCGGCCAGGACGGGCACCACGTCCAGCCGGGCCACCGGGGTGGTGAGCTCGTCCAGCGCGGCACACAGGTGACGGACCGCCGCCGCCGGATGAGCCGGTGCCTCGGCGCGGCCGAGTTCGGCGAGGAGCACGCCCCGCCCCGCCGTGGGCAGTTCCTCCAGCGCGCGCCGCAGGTACGTGACGGCGGCCTCGGCGTCGCCGCGTGCCGCGGCCAGGCGTGCCGCGGCCCGGAGCGCGCCAGCGACCCACGCCCTGCCTGCGGGCTCGGTCGCGAGCAGATGCCCGGCGACCTCCTCCAGGGGGCCGTCCTGGTCGTGCAGGATCCGGGCCGCCCGGTAGTGCGGACCGGAACCGTCGTGCGAAGCGAGCGTGTTGATGGGATCTCCGTGGGTGGTCGGGCGGCGCGGGAGGGCCGGGTGCGGCTGAGGTCCTCGCCTTCGGTGCGCGAGGCGCCGGGGGCTGTCAGTGGCGCGCGGGCTCGGGCGCGCAGGACGATGTGACCGATCATGTGCGCAGGCCCCGGATCCTGTGAGGGGAGAACCACCCGGAGGGATACCTGGGCGCGCGATACCCATGGGGTTCCCGATGGCCCGTGTCGGGGCCCGGTCGGATGCCCGTACAGGGCCGGGGCCGGGGCCGGTGCGGAGGTCCGTCCGGGGCCGGTGACCGGCGCGCATGCCGGTCGGGACCGCCGGTGCACCGGGGCGGAGGCCGACGGTGGAGTCCCGGCAGGCGAGGTCCGCGGGGCAGGGGGCAGGGGCGTGCGGGGCCGATGGCGCTGCGGGGCTCCGTGCTCCCTCAGGCGTTGACCGCCGCGCGTTCCACCGGTCCTCCGCCGCGTTTCCACCGCTGCGCCGCCGCCCGGATCACCTGCCGACGGCCCCGGCGGCGGACCGGCGGGGGACGTGGGGAGCGGAAAGCAGGTAGTGCGTACCCGGGTAGTGGTTCGGGTATGTTCCGGGCTTTGCCCGGCGCGGGCGCTGTGCAGGGTGGAGGTGTTGTTCGTTCCCTGACGCCCTCACCTCCGGCAGACGACCATGAAGAGCACCCACTCAGCGCTCGTATCCGCTCCGGCGACCGACGCCCGGCACCGCCGCCCGCCGTGCCGGGAGCAGCCAGGCCCGCCCAGCAGCCCGGCAGGCCTGCCGCTCACCGACCACCACACGTCGTGTCGGCTCGCACACCGTCCGGAGGCGGTCCGGCACGCTCGCCAGATCGTCGGATCCGTGCTGCGCCGCTGGCAGGTCGCCGAGGACGCGGCCGCCTCGGTCCTGCTGGTGGTGTCCGAGCTGGTGACCAACGCCGTCGAGCACGCGCAGCCGCCGCTGGCCCTGAATGTGCTGCTCGAATACACGGGGCGGCGGGTGTGGGTCGGCATCACCGACGGCGGCCCGGCCGCGCGGCAGGGAGCCTGGGCGGCATCCTGTGCCCAGGACGAACACGGCCGCGGCCTGGCCATCGTCGACACGCTCGCCACCGCGCACGGCACCCGCCGTCACCGGCAGGGCGCCACCCACTGGGCTCGCGTGCCCGCGGTGGACCAGACCACTTGACCGCCGCCCTGGGGGTGCCGGCGCGCCACGGCACCGCCGAGGGCAGAGTGCCCCCGCAGCCCTACTGGTGACTGCGAGCTCTCCGGGTGCGGGCCCGAGAGCCGTGTGCCGATCGTCCTCCTCCCTCAGGGCCGACAGCGCGGCGCCCTGCGCCTCGCCCGCAATGGACCAGGTCGAGTGGGGCCGGGGCTGAGGACGGACACCGCACTCTCACGATCCGCCGCCGGTCCGCAGGTCCGCCAACCGCGCCAGGTCGGCACGGGCCGAACCCCGTTCCTCGGCGGTGAGCCGGACCTCCGCGGCGTCGGCGCAGGCGGTCGACGCGGTCTCCTCGTCCCCCAACCGCCCGGCGACATCCGCCCGGAGGACCAGAAGTCGCAGCAGTTGCAGGGGCGTCGGCCGTTCGTCCTCCAGGCGGAGCACACGGTCGACGACCTTCGCCGCGCCTGCCGGGTCGCCCTTCGAGTCGGCGAGCAGGGACGCATGGTGCAGCGCCCGGGCGAACGTCTCCTGAGGGGCGGGCCGGTGGTGCTGGTCCTCGTCGGTCGGCTGTCCGATGCGGAGGCAGTTGCCCCCTGGATCCGTGATCAGGAACTGCCGCACGCCGTACGACATGTCCTTGAGCGGTCCGATGCGCGGGAGTCCCCGGGTGGGGATCCTCCCGTATGTGTCCTTGAGTCCGGCACGGAACACCTGGTACAGCCCGTCGACATCGTCGGTCATGACGTAGCAGGTGCTGACCGACGCGGCCGGGTCGTACTGCTTCAGCCCGAAGAACTGGAGTTCGATGTCGCCGCGCTGCACGACGGCGTAGGGATTGGGGCTCTTCTGCTGGAAGGTCACCTCGAACCCGAGAGCCGAGTAGAAGGTGAGAACGGGCTGGAGTGCCTGGCACGGCAGGATCGGAATCGTCTTCTCGCCCATGGCCATACCTTAGTGGCCGGCTCCGGAAGTCCTCCGGGAGTTGCTGATGCTGCCGGCACGACGGGGGATTCCTCCTGGTGACCGGCGGTGTGCCGGTCGAGCCTCCATACCCGGCTCGGCGAAGCGGTTCCGCGAGGTGCGCACGGTGTCCACGTGCACGCCGACCCGCCCGGCGACGCGGTGCGTTCGGGAGCCCGCGGGCAGCCGGCAGCACAATCCGCGCACGCCCGCAGCCGGTGCTCGGTCTCGTGGCCCCAGGCCTTCTTCGACCGGTGTCGCTCGGGGCTGTCGGGCGGGCGGCCGCAACGGGCGTGGCAGGCAAGCTGATCAGGAGAAGTGGATCAGCAGCCGCCCGGCTCGCCTCGCAGGTCGGACAGGTCCTCGTCGCTGAGACCGACATCGTTCGCCGCGAGGTTCTCCTCCAGATGGTCCAGAGAACCGGTCCCCGGAATCGCCAGCACCGACGGCGAGGTCGCCAGCAGCAGGGCGATCGCGACCTGCGCGGTGGTCGCGCCCCGGCGTGCCGCGACCTTGCCGAGCCGTTCGGCGTCGAGCGGGCCGCGGCCACCGCCGAGCGGGAAGTACGGCACGTACGCGGCGCCCGCTTCCTCGCATTCCGCCAGCAGCCCCGGGTCACCGGTGTGCCGGTTCTGCACCGCCGCGACGGGCGCGATCGCCCGGGCCTCGGCGAACTGGGCGGTGTCGACGTTGCTGACGCCCAGGTGCCGGATCAGCCCCTCCGCGCGGAGCCCGGCGAGCACCGCGAACCGTTCGGCGATCGACTCGCCGCCCGGTCCGGTCATCCCGCCGACCCGCAGATAGACCAGATCGAGCCGGTCCAGCGCGAGGGAGCGCAGTTCCGCCTCGACCAGGCCGCGCAGCTGATCAGGTGTCGCCTGCTCGCTCGGCACACCGTTCGGTCCGCGCAGCGGCCCGACCTTCGTCGCGATCATCAGGTCGTCACGGTAGGGGGCCAGTGCCGTACGGATCAGCTCGTTGGCCCGAACCGCTCCCCTGCCGTAGAAGCCGGCCGTGTCGATGTGGTTCACGCCCAGTTCGACAGCGCGCCGGAGCACCGCGATGCCGCTCTGCGGGGCTCGCGGCGGGCCGTCGAAGGTGCCCATGGCCAGGCGCATTGCGCCGAAGCCGAGCCGGTTGACGGTCAGGTCTGCGCCGAGGGAGAAAGTCTTGCTCGTCATGACGCTCATGGTGTCCGCCGCCGCGACGCCCAGCGAGCTCGTGGCAGCTTGCTGCCAGACTGGAGGGATGCGGAACGAACAGGTCTTTTCAGTGCAAGGGGACGCGGAGTTATTCGCGCGTGCCGGTCATCTCCTCGAGTCCGCGCAGACCGAGTTCCTGTGTGCCGCCCGGGACCTCAAGACCTGGTCACAGCCGCAGGCCAGGGCCGCGATCAGGAACCGAATGCGGGCTACGGATTCCTCTGACTTCACCTCACGCAAGCTGCTGAGCCCGGTGGCGCTCGTCGACGAGGATGCCCGCGCGCACCTGCGGCTGGTGCAGAGCAAAGGGGCACTGGTTCGGATCAGCTCCTCGCAGCTGCCGCACGAGACCATCCTCATCGACCGGCGGGTGGTGATCCTCGCCGGCCGGCACACCCCCACCGGCCGGGAGTACACCGTGACGACGTCGCAGATCCTGGTCGACGGCGTCCACTCGCTGTTCCGGGCGATCTGGGACACCGCCGCCGATCTCGACACCTACCTGCGCAGCAACGTCCCCCGCCTCGATGCCGCCGGCCGCGTGATCCTCCGGGCCCTCGCTTCGGGACTCACCGACGCAACCGCGGCCAACCGGCTCGGCATCTCGCTACGCACCTACCGGCGGCGTGTAGCCGACCTGATGGCCGAGCTCGAGGCCGACTCCCGCTTCCAGGCAGGGCTGCGTGCGGGCGAGCTGAGCCTGCCCCACTGAGACCGTAGTGATCGCGCCCGGTCAGCGGTCTGCCCATCCGAGCACCTCGGGCCACGCCACCAACCATCACGTCAACCCGGAAGGACTTCCGGAGCCGACCCCTTGGTCAGCAGGTGGCGGGCAGGTGCAGGTGTCGGAGGGAGTCATGGCGGAGCCACGGCGACCGACGACAACGCGGCGAGGCGCGGTGCCGGACACCGCGGCCCGGTGATCCGGCGGGGCTCAACCGCCCACTGGTCACGGCCCGATCCGCGCCCTAGTGATAGGCACCGACGGCCGCGAGGTACAGCGCGAACGCGCCGCCGACAGTGCTGCCGCCGACCGCGAACGCGCCGGCCGGTGAGGCGCCGCCGCGCCAGGCGACGAAGGCGGCGACGGAGCCGATGTGCACGGCGACGGAGAACGCCAGCAGCAGGGCCAGCAGGTGAAGACCGGTCACGGGTCCTCCTCGGACGGGCCCCGAGCGGGGCCGACTGCGGCGAGGCTCGTCGTCCGGCACCCCGTCCTGCAACAGTCCGCAACGGATTGGGCACTTGTCGTGCCCGGCGCCCGGTGGACGGCCTACGCTCGCCGTGTCCGGCCGTGTCCGGTCCGGACAGCAGGACATCATCCGGGCACGCTGGGGGCGGCAGGTGGGCAGAACGCCTGACATTTTCGAGGACTTACGGCGCGTCGGCACCCTGAAGCGCACCCGGTTGGGGCGTCGGCCGACGGACAGCGCACTGGGCCGTCTGCTCACCGGCGTCAAGAGCAGGAACACGGTGGGGTCATGGCTGCGCGGTGAGCATTGCCCGACGTCCGTGAGCGCGCTGCTCACCGTCATCGGGGAGATCCGCGAGGAGGCCCGCCGACAGGGCGTCCTCGGCACGAAAGTGGATCCGGACGGGCCCTCGGACGAGACAGTCGCCGAGTTGCTGGCCGTTGAGCGCTGGGAGACCGGCTGGCAGGCCGAGCAGGGCCGCAGGACGGCGCCGGCGTCCCCGGATGCCGCGGTGCGGGGGCAGGCGCTCGCGGCCGCCGAGCGGGAGGAACGGCGGGCTCGCCAGGCCGCCGAATGCGAGCAACGGCAGGCAGTCCGGGCCGCGTTGCCCGACCGGCCGCGTCCGCTGCGGTCGTGGGGCGCGCAGCGGCTGGGGGTGCACCGGGCGATCACCGGGCTCTCCGGCACGGATGCCACGTCCGAATTCGTGCTGCCGCACTATGTGTCCCGCCCCCACGATCTGCGCCTGCGCGAACGGCTGACGCGGGCCGCCGCGGACGGGGCGCCACCGCTGCTGGTGGTGGTGCGCGGCGGATCCTGTACGGGCAAGACCCGGACCGCGTTCGAGGCGCTCCGGGCCGCGGTGCCGGAGGACTTCGTGATGCTGTGTCCCGCCGACGGGGACGGGCTGCTGGCGGCGCTGGCCGCCGACGCCGTGGATCCGGGGACCGTGGTGTGGCTGGACGAGGCACAGGGCTGTCTGGCAGGTCCGGCCGGGGAGGCCGTCGCCGCCGGACTGCTGCGCCGGCTGGACGGTGACGGTCCGCTCATCGTGATCGCCACCCTGTGGCCGGACCGGCACCGGGACCTCACCGCGGCCCCCCGGCAGGGAGATCCGAGCGACCCGCACCGGCACGCCCGGATCCTGCTGGAGCAGGCGTACAACACCCACGTTCCCGACACGTTCGCCGACGGTCTGGACGCGGTCCGGGCGGCAGCCGGGCACGACCCGGCGCTGGCGGCGGCCCTGCGGGGCGGCAGCTCCGAGGTGACGCAGGAACTCACCGCCGCCGCGCAGCTGGTGGAGCACTACGAGAGTCCGTCCGACGCCGCCGGCGTCTACGGCAAGGCCCTGATCACGGTGGCTCTGGACGCCTCACGCCTGGGGGCGGCCGCCCCGCTGCCGTACGCCTTCCTCGAAGCCGCTGCCTTCGGCTATCTGACCGAACGCCGGCGCACCGCCGCCGTCACCTGCGAGGACAGCCCCGACCACTGGTTCACCCGCGGTCTCGGCCACGCCCGCACGGTGATCAGGGACGTGACCAGTGCGCTGCAGGACGTGGCGCCCGCTTCCGGCATGGGCGCGATCCCCGGTGTGGTGCGGCCGGCCGACTACCTCCGGCAGCACGGCGAGCGCACCCGCGCCGCCGAGTGCCCGCCTGCCGCCTTCTGGGATGCCGCCGCCGATCATCTCACCGCCGTCAGCGATCTCCGTGCCCTCGCCGAGGCGGCCGAGCAGCGGGGCCGGTACCGGTGCTCGGCCGTGCTCCTGCACCGTGCCGCCGAGGCCGGTGACCGCGACGCGATGGTGCAACTGGCACGTCTGCTGGAGCGGGCCGACCGCCGGGACGAGGCGGTGCCGTGGTGGCGGTGTGCGGCCGACGCGGGAGATCCCCGGGCCATGGCGCTCGTCGGCGCCGTGGCCGCCCGGGAGGGCCGCGCGGACGAGGCACTGAGCTGGTGGGAGGCCGCCACAGCCGCGGGCGACTCCGAGGCCCCGGTCCGGGCCGCCCACTTCCTGCGGAGCTCCGGCCGGGAGGAGGCCCGCATCTGGTGGGAGCGGGCCGAGCAGATGACCCACGGCTACACCTCCCGCCGGATCCTGGACGTGCTGGTGCGCGAGGGACGCAGCGACGAAGCCCTCGCCTGGCTGCGGGACCGGCACACGGGCGGCGGCATCTCGGAAGTGTGCGGTCTGGCAGGACTGTTGCAGGAGCAGGGGCGTACGGAGGAAGCAATCCGCGTGTGGCAGCGCCTCGTCGAGGGCTACGACTGGGAGGCACCGGCCCGCGAGGCCTGGCTGCGCACGACGGCGGAACTGCTGATCGACGCCGGGCGGGCCGACGAGGCGATCGGCTGGCTGCGCGGCCTTGCCGAGCGGGGCGACACCATGGCCCTGCCGGAGACGGTCCGGCGATGGGTCGCCCTGCGGCCCGCCGACGAGGCCGTGGAGTGGCTGAAGGCGTACGCGCTCCGCCACCGGGCCGTGAACGACACCACGGCTGTCGAGGTCGCCGAACTGCTGGAGGCCGACGGGCGCGTGGAGGAGGCCCTCGCCTGGCTGAAGGAGCGGGCGGACGACGGTGACTGCGCCGCGCTGGACCGCGCCGTGAGCATGCTGCACGGCAGGGGACGCGGTGACGAGGCGCTCACCTGGCTGGCGTCGCCGTCGGCCGGATCCGTGCAACCACCGGGCGGCGCCCGTTCCCTGCGCCGGATGGCCGGGCTGTTGCAGGCACAGGGGTACGCCGGGGTGGCCCTGCTGATGGTGCGCGAGTGCATCGGCCTGCTCGGTGGGATGGCCGGTCTCTTCGGCGCCGGGATGCCGGGGTCGGGCACCGCACTGCGCGATCTGCTGCGCGGCTGGGACGAGGCCGCGGCATCGGGCGATGCGAGCGCCTTGCTGAGGGCGGCGTTGGTCATCGACGTCGCCGACCGCTATGAAGACCTCCGGCGATGTCTGACCGACCGTGGAAACAGCGGTCCGCGAGCCGTGCACTGCGGCGACGCCGAGGATGTGCGCCAGGTGGGCCAGTGGCTCCGGGAGCGGGGGGAATCCGACGACCCGTCGACGGTGTTCCGCACCGCGGGTCCGGCCGCGGAAGCCGGCTGGAGCGACGAAGCGCTCACCTGGTACGCCCGACTCGACGAGCAGGGATATCGCCAGGCCTGGAACGAGATGACCGCCCTGCTGGACAGGACGGGCCGCACCGACGCGTTGGAGCGGGAGCTGCTGAAGGTCGTCGGTGAAGGGGGCTGGTATGCGCAGGAGCATCTGACGGAACTGCTCGGGAGGACCCGGCGGACCGACGACGCCGTCGCGTATCTGCGCACGTGCCGGGACGTCGATCACTCCGCCCTGATCGCCCGCCTGTACACGGCGGCGCACCGCACCGACGACGCGCTCACCGCCTGGCAGCAGTACGCGGACCGCGGCGACGGCTACGGCTATGCCCTGAAACAGGCCGTCGCCCTGCTGCGGGACGCGGGCCGGTCCGCCGACGCGCGCCGGCTGCTCCGCTACGGGTGGGAGCCGGACGGCACCGTGGCCGAGCCCTGGGAGGTCCGGCCTCCCCGCCGGGCCGCCGCACCGGAACTCGCGATGCCGCACCGAGGTCTCCCGCGGGAGCCCTGAACCGGCGGCCCAACAGCGCCGGATCCGGGGCGGGGAGCAGGCCGGGCCCGCAGCTCAGCCGCGGGCCCGGCCGGCGTTCGTCAGCGTTTCGGCCAGTACCACAGCGGTTCGTCGAGCATGCTCTCGCGGCCCGCGACCTCGGTGCGGCCGAACTCCTTGACGAGTTCGATGTTCTGCAGCTCCACCCGGTGCCGGGCGGCCCCGGCGGTCAGGGCCGTCGCCAGCGGTCCGGCGTGGGTCACCACGACCGTCTGGGTGTCCCGGCTCGCCGTGAGGATCAGGTCGGCCAGGGGCTCGAGGAGGTCCGGGTGCAGGCTGGTCTCCGGCTCGTTGAGCACCATCAGCGCGGGCGGGCGGGGCGTGAGCAGCGCCGCGGCCCACAGCAGGTAGCGCAGGGTGCCGTCGGAGAGTTCCGCGGCACCCAGCGGTCGCAGCAGGCCGGGCTGGTGCAGCTGGAGGCCGAAGCGGCCGTCACTCGGGGCGATCTCGATCCGGCTGCCCGGGAAGGCCGCGTCGACGGCCTCGGCCAGGGCCTCCTCGTCGCCGGTCTCCCGAATCGTCTGGAGTGCCGCCGGCAGGTCGGAACCGTCGGCCGAGAGCACGGGGGTGCGGGTGCCGATGCGGGTGGAGCGGGCCGGTGCGTCGGCGTCGGTGCGCACATGGTCGTAGAAGCGCCAGGAGCGGATGTGCTCGCGCAGGGTGAGGAGGTCCGGTGCCAGCTGCGGATCGGCGAGTTCGCTGAGCATCGAGTCGTGGGGGCGCAGCACCCCGGTGCTGCGGTGCCAGCTCCCGTCGGCCGTACGGGTCTTCACCGCGGGCCCGGACCGGTCCGACAGGAGCGCGGCGGGGCGCAGCACCGGGCCGGCCCAGGTGGCCTCGCGTTTGATCTCCGGGTCGAGGTTGAACAGCGACGGCACCTTGGGGGTCCCGGCGGAGGGAATGGGGTGACCGAAGTCGACGGCGTAGCCGAACTCGTCCCCCGCGAAGCCCAGGCGGAGGCTGACGGGCTCGGTGCGGAGCGTGCCCGTCAGGGGTGCCTCGCCCGCGCGCACCGCCCGGCTGGTGCTCTCGGGTCCCGCCCACAGGGTGGAGGGCAGGCCGCCCTCGCGGGCCAGGGCGGCGACGGCTCCGCCGCGGGCGGAGTCGGCCAGCAGGCGCAGGGAGCGGTAGAGGCTGGACTTGCCGGTGCCGTTGGCGCCGGTCACCACGGTGAGCCTGCCGAGGGGGACGATCAGTTTGCGCAGCGAGCGGTAGTTCTCGACGGCCAGTGTCGTGATCATTCGTGCGGTACTTCCTCCGGGGTCTGAGTGGACGGGTCGCCGGTCCGCCGGTCTGCCGGCCCGGCCCGGTGCACACCGGCTACGGGACGGTGACCGGCCGGGGCGCTCCTCCATGGTGCGGCCGGCTGGTTTCTCGAGCCCTCAGACGCGAGCGGAGCCGTGGGGGTTGACCGGACGTCCGCGCCGCACCGCCCGGAGGCCGGCGCGGTACCTGTCGGCGGGCCGGGGAGCCGGCCGTGCGGCACGGCCCTCCGGGAGTACGGGGAACGGGACGGACGGGCAGCGTCCGGAAGGCACGTACGGAAGCATGTGCGGAGGGTCCCGCCGCCTGGAGCTGTTCGACTCTTCGCCGTGGATGGGACGTTTCTGCTGTGCGCATAAGCGCCTACCTGGCCGCAGGGCGGCTCCCCGCCCGGGACGCGACCTGCCGGGCCCGGCCGTAGCACCCGCGCGGCCGCCCGCCGGTTCGACGGCGGGCCGTCCGGCACGGAGAATGGGCAGGGCAGGTGCGCCTCGGCGGGGCGCGGCATGCGGTGCCCGAGGGGCGGCATGCGGCAGCCGGGGCGACGGCGGCCTCGGCCAGGGGTGATCATGCCGACGTGGCGACTGCGGGACTTCCGCGACGACGATCTGGACCGTGCCATCCAGATCTGGGACCAGGACCGGCAGGCGGACGACGCTGCTCCCGTCTTCCCGGTCTCCGAGGTCATGATCGCCGCCCGGTCGGGGGCGCCCGCCGTGGTCGCCGTGGTGGGCGACGAGGTGGTGGGCATGGCCGTGGCCCAGGCCCACGGTGAGCGGGCCTGGATCACGCTGGTGGCACTGGCCGGTATGTGGCGCAACCGCGGGATCGGCAGCTCCCTGATCGCCGAGCTCGAGCGGCGGCTGCGGGCCCAGGGCGTGCGCCGGATCGGCGCGCTGCTGGAGCCGGGTGTCACCGGGACCGCGGCCCTGGAGAACTCCGGCTACCGGCCCCGCCCCGGACTCGTGCTCTACGAGAAGGTCGAGCATCTCGGCACCAGCGACGCCGGGCTCCTCGCGGAGCTCGGCGGCCGGGTGCTGCTCCCCGGGCTGTGGGACGCGCTCGCCGGCATGGAGCGGGAGAAGGAGGCCATCGAGCGGCGGATCGTGCTGCCGCTGGCGGAACCCGCGCTGGCCGACCGGTACGGGGTGCGGCCCCCGAAGGCGGTCATCCTCTTCGGTCCGCCGGGCACCGGGAAGACCAGCTTCGCGAAGGCGGTCGCCTCCCGGCTGGCATGGCCGTTCGTGGAGCTCTTTCCCTCCCGGCTCGCCTCGGGCACCGCGGGAGGGCTGGCCGCCTCGCTCCGGGACGCGTTCGCCGACCTCGCCGAACTGGAGACCGTCCTGCTCTTCATCGACGAGGTGGAGGAGATCGCGGGCGTCCGGTCCGGCCTGGCCGTCGACCCCGGCCACGGGGTCACCAATGAACTGCTGAAGCTGATCCCGGGATTCCGGGAGCACGACGACCGGCTGCTGATCTGCGCCACCAACTCCGTGCGCTCGCTGGATCCTGCGTTCCTGCGCCCCGGCCGGTTCGACTACGTCATCCCCGTCGGTCCCCCGGACCCCGTGGCGCGGGCGGCGATCTGGCGGCGCTATCTGGGGACCGCGGCGGACGGCGTCGATCTGCACCGGCTGGTCGAGGCCAGCGAGATGTTCACGCCCGCCGACATCGAGTTCGCCGCGAGGAAGGGCGCTCACGCGGCGTTCGAACGCGAATTCCTCGACCGGGCGGGGGCGCCCGCCGGCACCGAGGACTTCCTGGCCGCCATCGCGGAGACCCGGCCCACGCTCACCGATGCGGCGCTGACCGAATTCGGCGAGGACATCGAGCAGTACGTGCGCATGTGACGGCCGGCCGCGGTACCGGGCCACAACGCTCCTCGTCACCGGCGGACTTCGGGTACGTCGTGGTACGCCTCGCCGGGGACGGGTGGGCCGGATGTCCGCTCCGGGTGGCGCCGGCGGATGGGGGTGAACAGCGCGGTCAGGGCGACGGTCAGGAACGTCGCCGCCACCCCGATGAGCGGCCCGCGCGCTCCGTACCGGCCGACCAGGGCGGTCAGCAGGGCCGCTCCGAGGGGGGCGAGGCTGCTGTGGACGGTCCAGAAGGCTGAGGTGACACGGCCGAGCAGCTGGTCCGGGGTGATCTGCTGCCGCAGCGACATGGAGCACACCCCGGCGAGGGTGATCCCGGCGGAGTAGAGGAAGACCGTCGCGGCGGCCACGGGGACGTTGTCGACGAGCCCGAGCACCAGGACGGCGCAGGCGGCCAGCGCGAAGGCCCCCGTCCAGCAGGCGCCGAACCCCAGGGTGCGGCGGAGGAAGGAGCTGGCCGCGGCAGCCAGGAAGGTGCCGAGTCCGGCAAGGGCCAGCACATAGCCGACGACCTCGTCGTCCTGCCCCAGGCCGTGGCGCAGGTGGTAGATGAAGACATCGGTCATGCCGAGGACGAGGAAGGTGGTGACCGTCAGCAGTACGGTCAGGGACCGCAGGACCGGGGTGCGCCACAGGAACACCACGCCGGTGCGGAAGCCGATGCGCAGATCGTGCAGGGCGGCGCGACGGGTGGCCTCTCCTTCCGCGGGCTGGCCGAGGTGCCCGGCTGCCGGGCGGAGCCGGATGAAGGCCAGGCCGAGCAGCGAGATGCCGAAGCTTCCGGCGTTGATGGCGATGGCGGCGGTGGGGCCGAACAGCCCCGCCACGGCCCCGGCCAGAGCGGGGCCGGCGATGTTCGCCACCGCGTTGGTGGCCTCCAGACGGCTGTTGGCCTGCACGATCCGGTCCCGGTCGACGAGGTTGGCGACCGCCGTGACATACGTGATCTTGAAGAGCATCTCGAAGACGGAGGCGAACCCCATCACCACGTACAGCAGCCAGATCTGCGGGTCCACGGCCCAGACGACGGGGATCAGGCCGTAGAGGAGGAAGCGGGCCGCGTCACAGAGCATCAGCATCCGCCGCCGGTCGAACCGGTCGACCAGCGTGCCGCCCACCAGCCCGGTGAGGATCAGGCCGACGCCGGCGATGGCGGTGAGCAGTCCCATCCGGGCCGCGGAGCCGGTGGCGTGTAGCACCAGCAGGGGGAGGGCGACCAGGGAGAAGGCGTTGCCCAGTTCGGAGAGGGCCTGGACGGCCCAGAAGACGGTGAAGTTGCGGTCGGACCGGAGCGGGCGTGCAGCCTGTGCGGGAGCTCTCCCGCTCACCGGGGTGGACGGCCCAGGTCGTATGAGGGCCGATTCCGGCCGACGAACGGCATGTTCACCGACGCGACGTCCGGCACGCGGCTCTCCCCCGTTGTGAAGTGATCGACAACTCCAGCCTGCGCCACCGTGGATGCCGCAGCAATACGCGTTTCAGCCGATCGCCCGGGCGGCTTCCCGAGAGACCCCGGAGTTCCGGAAGGTACTACTCCGTGGGCCGGACGTGCGGTTCGTCGTTCCGGGGCACGAGCGCGACGGGGCACACCGCGTGGTGCAGCACGGCATGGTTGACCAGGCCGAGTTCCAGGCCGAACAGGCCGTGGCGTCTGCGCGCGCCCACCACGAGCAGGTCGGCGGATTCGGCTGCCTTCAGCAGGACGTGACGGGGCGAGCCCTCCGCGGACTCCCGCACCACCGGCACCTGTTCGTGCCCGGGCGCCGCACGGCTCAGCGCCGAGTCGAGCAGCGTCTCCGCGCCCGACTCCCCCGTGGCCGCGGCGCCCGAGCGCTCCTCCGAGCGCCGCCAGGCGTGCACCGCCACCAGCTCCGCGCCCCGGGCCGCCGCCTCTTGGAAGGCGAACCCGACGGCGTGGGAGTCCACGTTGCCCCGGCTCACGCCCAGGACGACGCGGCGGAACCGGCCGGTCTCGTTCTCCTCCCGGCCCCGTACCACCAGGACGGGACAGGTGGCCTGGCCGGCCAGCCCGAGGCCGACCGACCCCAGCAGCATCTCGGCCAGGGTGCCGAGTCCGCGGTTGCCGACGACCACCGCGTGAGCGGACCGGCCCTCCTCGACCAGGGCTTTGACCGGGTCCATGGCCAGGACCGCGCCGGACACCGTCAGGCCCGGCTGCCGGAGCGTCAGTCGCTGCTCGGCCGATGCCACGAGATCGGCCGCGGCGATCCGGGCCTCCGCCCGGTCGACGCTGGTGGAGGGGATGAAGGTGTCGTACCGCTCCCACCAGGAGGCGTGAACGACCCTCAGCGGGAGTCCGTGCCGGGCTGCTTCGTCCGCGGCCCAGTCCGCGGCCCGCCAACCGGGGTCGGAGCCGTCGACCCCCACGACCACCGGGTCTACCACCGCGCTCGCCTCTCTCTCGGCCGTCCCCGGGCCACCGCTCGCACCGGCCACCGCTCGGGTGGCCCGCCCCGGCATCCGGGGGTCGGAGCCGGTCACCGCCCGTGTCCTTCTCCCGGCGTGCCGGGCCGGTGATTCCAGGACACCACCGCTGTCCTCGCTCCGCCATGCGAGAGCCGTCAGCCGCCACGGGCCCGGCGGTGAAGCCTGCACGGCCGGAGTACCGGAGGCGTCTCCCGGCCCGCCGCGGCGCCGCCGGCCGGTGAACGGGCCCGTGCGGTGGCACCCTGAGGAGGTCGGGGCCGCTCCGGGTGCACGAGCGGCTGGCGCGCCCGTTCGCGCACCCCCGGTGGGCGCCGGCCCCGGAACATCGCGTCCCGGAATTCCGCACCCCGGAATACGCAGACGACAAGGAGCGGCGGATGACACGGACCCCGCGTACCGGCTCGGACACCCCGATCACGGTGTTCCTGCTCGACGACCATGAGGTCGTACGGCGCGGGCTGCAGGACCTGCTCGACGACGAACCGGACATCCGTGTCGTGGGCGAGGCACCGACCGCCGAGCGGGCCCTGGTGCGCGTCCCGGCGCTGCGCCCGTCCGTCGCCGTGCTGGACGTCCGGCTCCCGGACGGGGACGGCGTGAGCGTCTGCCGGGAACTGCGCTCGCGCCTGCCGGACCTGGCCTGTCTGATGCTCACCTCCTTCGACGACGACGAGGCCCTCCTCGACTCGGTCATGGCGGGTGCGGCCGGATATGTGCTCAAGCGGATCGAGGGCTCCGACCTGGTCTCCGCGGTCCGGACCGTCGCCTCCGGCCGGTCGATGCTCGATCCCGGCGCGGCGGCCCGTCTCCTGGCGCGGCTGCGGGAACCTGCGCCCCGGGAGCCGGAGGTGCTGACGGGCCTGACGCGGCGCGAGCGCGAGATTCTCGCCCTCATCGGCGAGGGGCTCACCAACCGGCAGATCGGTGAGCGGCTCTTCCTGGCGGAGAAGACGGTCAAGAACCGCATCTCCCGCCTGCTGGCGAAGCTCGGGGTGGAGCGGCGGGTCCAGGCCGCGGTCATCGCCACGCAGGCCGACGCGGCCCGAACGCCGGACCACCGGGTGCCGCCCGGCGGCGGACCGGGACCTTCGGCCCCATGACCGGGTGCGGGCCACCGTCGGATCCTGGTACCGAGGCCGGGACCGCACGGACTCGGCCGCACGGCAGGGAGGGCCGGCCATGGCGGTGCGAGACGCGGACGGCGGAAGCGACCCGTACCGCTCCCGGCCCGCGAACGGCAGGAATCCCCTGGTGCGCAGGGCCGACCGGGTCGAGTCCTGGTGCGCCGCCGCGCTGGTCGCCCTGCTCTTCGCGGGCGTGCCGACCGCCTCCTTGGCGGTCGGGCGGGTCGCGTACGCATCCGAGATGCACACCGTGCGGGCGCAGGCGGCGGAGCGGCACCGGGTGCAGGCCAGGCTGACCGCGGACGCGGAGGTCATGGCGCAGACCGACACCGACGGAACCAGCCGGGCCCCGGTGCGCTGGACCGAGGGGAACGGGGCACAGCGGTCCGGGACGGCCGGCGTCGCGCCCGGCACGGCCAAGGGCTCCACCGTGCGGATCTGGGTCGACCGCACCGGATCGGTCACCACAGCGCCCATGCCCGAAAAGGCGGCGGTGGCCACCGGTTGGGCGGCGGGCTTCCTCACGGCGGGGCTGGTGACCGCCTGGGGGTTCGGCGCCCGGGCGGCGCTGCGCCGGCTCCTCGACCGCAGCCGGTACGCCCGGTGGGAGCACGAGTGGGAGGCGTTCGAACCTCAGTGGTCCCGGCGCTACCACCCCTGAGCCGGCCACTGCGCGCGGCGATCAGGTCCCCCATCGGGGCCGTGGCACCCGGCATGTCCCTCGGCCGTCGCGGGCGCCGCCCGCGACGGCCGGACCGGCCCGGAGTTCGTCCAGGAGCTCGGCCGGCCGCAGGTGCGACAGCCGGCACCGGGGCCCGTCCCTGTTCGCCGACGCCCGCCTCCCGAGCGCTTCCCGGCCGTCCGCCGAACCTCTCCTCCACGGTATCGGCCCGCTGTCGATCGGCTGGTCCGCGCGGCACCGTCACATCGCAGGCCGGGGCTCCTGCGGCGAGCGACCGGAGCCCCGGCCCGCCGAACGAGGGGCGGGGCCTTGCGTTCCGCTCAGCGAGAGGGCTCTGCCGACGCTCCGAATGCTGGGTGGTGGCCTCCGGTGGGAGCCTGGTCCCGCCCCTTGGGCCGGTAGGCGGTGGCCAGTACGGAGACCGTCACCCGGTCGGGAAGGAGACCGTCGTCGACCGGGTCCGCCCGGGTCGGATGGCGTGCGCTCGGCGTCATTCCCACCAGATCGAGGGCCTCCGGCGCCGTCAAGGACATGACGTACTCGACGTGTTCGGTACGGGCGGGGTCGAAGAACGGGGCCAGCGCGTGGTGCAGTCGCTGTTCCTTGGCCGGGTCGATCGCGACCATTCCCGGCATCCACCTGCGGAGTTCGGTCAGGTGCCGCCCGGTGGGACGCACCACGACCAGCCTGCCGCCCGAACGCAGCACCCGGTGGAACTCGGACGGGTTGCGCGGGGCGAACACGTCCAGCACGACATCGGCCGCCCCGTCGGCCAGCGGGAAGGGGCGGAAGACGTCCCAGGTCGCCGCGGCTGCTCGGGGGTGGGCCCGGGCCGCCGTGCGCAGGGCGCGCACCGAGGCGTCCAGCCCCAGACCGCGGGCGCCGGGCAGCCGGTCGAGCACGTCGGCCAGGTAGTAGCCCGTGCCGCACCCGACGTCCACGACCGTGCCCTGCCCGGGCACGGCGTCGGCGGCCAGGCGCGCCACGACCCGGCGGATGGGCCCGTACCTGCCGGTGGCCAGGAACCGGTCCCGGGCTCGGGCCATGGCCGCGTCGTCGCCGCTGGTGGCGCGGGTGCCCGTCAGCAGGCTCACATAGCCGTGGCGGGCGATGTTGAAGGTGTGACCCGCAGGGCAGCGCAGCGCGCCGGGGCCGGGGCGGAGGCGGGCGGCGCACGTAGGACAGCGCAGCAGGGCGAGGAAGGGTTCGACGGCGGGGGGAAGCAACACGGGCGATCAGCACTCCTGACAACGGTGAAGGGAGGACCGTGCCTGCACACGCGCCCGGCAGGCCCCGTCCGGGAGGGGGCGGGGCGGCGCCCGGTCCGCGACATGGACGGGACCGGGGCGGGGTTCACACGGCAGGCACACCGAGGAGGGCGATGCCGTCCGGCACCGCCCTCCAGGCCTCCCGAATCACAGGAAGCAGTAGTGCAGAACGCTCGTGAATGCCATGCCCCGACTCTACGAGGTGCGGCCGAGGACCCGCACATCGCCCCCGCACTCAAGAGGCGTGGATCCGGAGCGTGTTGGGGACGCCCCGTCGCTGCACTTCATCGACGGTTGCGACTGGCACGCCGCCTGTGGGGCGAGCGCCGGTCAGTGCACCAGCAGGTCGATCACGCCCGTCAGATCCTCCTGGGCGAGCTGCGCCGATTGCTTCCGGGAATCACCGAGAAGATGCTCGCCTCCCACCTGCGCGAGATGGAAGCGGACGGTGTCGTGCACCGCGTCTCCTACGACGAGGTGCCGCCCCGCGTCGAGAACTCGCTGACCGAGGAGGGCACCCGCCTCAACGATGCTCTCCAGCCGTTGGCCGCCTGGGGGCGCGAGCGCCCGACTGGGCAACGGCCGGGAAAGAGGACGGTCAGGGAACGTGTGAAGTGCCGGTCACCGTCGCTCATGGAGGACGGCGACCGGCACGGTCACCTCGTGGCGCGCACGGTCACCTCGTGGCGGACAGCGGGCTTGTCGCATCTCGTGGCCACCGCCCTGTCGCGTCTCGGGCGGCCCGTCCCGCACTCGGCCGCGTGGCGCTCATGGCAGTCGGTCCGGTGCGAAGCCCCTGACCGAGATCCGCCCCTGGGCGACCGGGTCTAGCCGCAGTTGTTGTCGTTGATGCGCATGGACGAGCCCCAGCGGCCGACGGAGTAGCCCCGCAGATCGGCGATACGGCCGCCGGGGCGGATGCAGGTGTGGGAGCCGCCGTACAGGCTGTTCCGGTAGATCCGCGCGGTGCGGCCCGAGTTGTTGATGACGGAGTAGGTGTGGTCGTTGATGGGCTTGTCGTGGAAGCGTGCGCCTCCGTCGGCCGCGCGCCGGACGTAGGGAACGCCGCGGTAGTTGGTGTTCGGGTAGATGCAGACCATGCCGGATCCGCAGGCGACGGCGGTGTCGACAGCGACCGTCCGCGGCTCCGCCGCACCCGGAGCCGCGGCACCGGCCGAGAGCGCGATGGCGGCCAGCAGGATGCCCAGTGCTCGCTTCATGAGAATTCCCCCATGTCATCAATTCCGAGACATTTCCTGGAGTTCCGATGCTCGCGGGGCGGTCGGGGGGAGTCAACGCTTTCCCGGAAGTCGTGATGACCGGCTTGTCGTACCGATGCATCGATCACACGGGCCCGCGGCGGCAGCCGGTCCGCTGCCGCGCCGTCGGGGTTCGGGTCGGCCGGACCGCCCTTGTGTCCAAGCGGACGGCCGGGAGGCTCAGAGGACGGGGCTCCGGATCCGGAGCGCGGCCCGCGGAAAACTCCCTGGCCCCGTGGTGTTCACCGTGCCAAGCTGATCACCACCGAAGGGGCGTAGCTCAGTCCGGGCAGAGCAGCGGACTCCAAACCCGCATGTCGCAGGTTCGAATCCTGCCGCCCCTGCTGCACCGTCGCCGCACCGCTGTGGTCCGGCGTCGTCGAGGCCACCGGCCACCGGCACTCGCTTCCCGTCGTCCGGGCGGCAGGCAGCGCGTGCGGGCGGACCGGTGGTGTCGCCGCCCGGCAGGGGCCCATGTGTCGCCGAGCCTCGCAAGCGCGCGGCGGAGGAACTCACCGACGGTTCCTCCTTCTGAAGTCTGAGCGGGGCTCATTCTGCGGTGTGATCTTTCCGGTGGTGGGGGCTGGGAGTCTGTTGGCACGATCACGACAGCCACGGGGAACGTCGGCTCCGACCACTGGGGGGAACGGTGGCAACCACCGTTGTGCACACACGCCAGGCCCGGCAGCGCCGGATCTCGGAGCTCGACGCTCTGCGCGGGATCGCGCTCCTGGGCATTCTGCTGGTCAACGCGTCGGTGATGGCGAGCCCCTACGGCTCCGCGGGCTTCGGCAGGCCCGATGCGTCGGCGCTCGACCGGGGGGTCGAAGCAGCCGTCCAAGTGGTCTTCGTCGGCAAGTTCTACCTGCTGTTCTCGTTCATCTTCGGGTACAGCTTCACGCTCCAGCAGACCTCGGCCGAACGGGACGGCGCCCGTGCCGTCCCGCGGCTGCTGCGCCGTGCGGCGGGCCTCGTCGCGCTCGGGGCCGTGCACGCCGTGTTCCTCTACGTCGGGGACATTCTCGTGACGTACGGCCTGCTGATGCTCATCCTGATCGCCGCCCGTCACTGCTCTCCCGGGGGCGCCCTGCGCGCGGCGAAGATCGTCTACGGCTGTGCGAGCGGTCTTCTGCTGTTCCTGGGAGCGGTCTCGCTGCTCGTGCCGGACGGGGAGGGTGCGGCTTGGGACGCCGAACTGGCCGCGGAGTCCCGCGAACTGATCGCCGGATACCGGGGCGACGCCCTCTCCGTGGTGCACACCAACATCGGCCAGCTGCCCGACTCCCTGCTCGCCCTCCTGCTGATGGGCGGCCTGGTGACGGCGGCCTTCCTGGTGGGACTCCACTGCGGCAAGCGGCGCCTGCTCGACGACGCGGGGCTCCACCGCGACCGCATGCGGCGCATCCTCCTGACCGGAACACTGGTCGGGCTGCCCGGGAGCCTGTTCATGGCGCTGGCGGACGGCGGCGCGTTCGGTGACCGCTGGGTGCTGCCCGGGCAGATGGCGGGCATGGTGACGGCGCCGGCGCTCACCGCCGCCTATGTGTGCGGGATGCTCCTGTTCCTGGAGACCGCCCGGGGGCACCGGGTGACGGCTCTCCTCGCCCCCGCGGGCCGCATGGCCCTCACCAACTATCTGAGCCAGTCCCTGTGCATGGCCCTGGTCTTCACCGGGTACGGCCTCGCGCTGTACGACCGTCTCGGCCCGGCGGCCGTCGCGGCGGGCGCCCTGGTGCTGTTCACCGGCCAGCTCCTGCTGAGCGCCTGGCTGATGCGGCACTTCCGGCACGGGCCGGTGGAGTGGCTGCTCCGCACCCTGACCCTGGCACGGCGCCCGGGTACGCCGCACCGTACGGACGCCCCCGGCTGACGGCAGGACCGAGGGGTCCCGGTGCATGCGGTGACGGTCCCCGGGCCTCGCGTCGGGCCCGGGGACCGTCACCGGCCGGTCGGCCGGAAGGTCACTTCCAGATGTCGTCGACCCACTCGGGGTGGTCGATGAACGGGTTGCGGTTGTGCTGGAACTTGTCGTAGATGACCTCGTTGCGCTTCTTCTCGAAGGCGTCCGGGGCGTCCTGCTTGCTCCACTGCTTCAGGACGGACAGGCGGCCGATGTTCGGCTTGGAACCGTTGTCCACCTGGTCGTTGGGCTCGAGGTCCGGGAAGCTCTCCTCGCCGTCGTAGCGGACGGCCATGTAGAGGATCATGCGGGCGACGTCGCCCTTGACCTCGTCACGGGGCTCGAAGGAGTCGTCGTCGGTGCGGTTGCCCTTCGCCTCCGGCACCTCGTCGCCGCCGGCGTCGAAGTCCTTGTTGCCGCGGATGCTGTTGACCGTGCAGTCCTCCGGGCGCAGGTGGTGCAGGTCGGTGCCGGGGCCGGTGCTGGTGCCGAAGTCACCGTGGGACTTGGCCCAGACGTGCTCCCGGTTCCACTCGTTCTCACCGGGGCCGTTGCTCTCCTTGCTCTGTGAGCGGCCGCTGTAGAGCAGGATCACGTTGGAGGAGTTCTTCGGGTCCTCGTCCGTGGCCTTCAGCGCGTCCCAGACCTCGTCGTAGGAGAGCTTGTCCTGCTTGCTGATGATGGTGTGGAGGGCCTTCTTCAGCTCCGCGCCCGTCTTGCCCTCCGCGTCCTTGTAGTACGTGTCGTCGTACGCGTGCGCCCCCGCCGCGGTGTCCCGCGCGGGGGCGTCGGTGGTGGCGGGCTGGGTGGCTATCGCGGTGGTCGGCACGGCTATACCGGCGAGCACGACCGCAGCGATCATCGGCGGCTTCCAGCGGTTCTTGCGAGGGACGGACATCTGTGGGGGGTGTCCTCTCCTGATCAGGCGCGCCACCCACCGGCCGTAACGGGACGGTCGATGGCACGAAGTGACGGTCATTCGGCCAGGAGCCTGCCATGGCCATGACCTCACCGAGTGCACACGATGCGACTGTTGTGTGACGACATCGTGAAGCAGACATGCCAATGAGCGCGCAGCTCACGCTGTGCGCTGCGGCCCTCGGGAAGGGGACGGGCTGCTGACCGGAGCATGCGTCCCGGCGGGCGGCTCCCGGGGCACGAGCCCAGCGCCCCGGGGCAACCGACAGGCGCCGCTCAGGCCCCGCTCCCGGCAGCTTCGGGTCGGCGTGTGCGGCTCCGGACCCGGGGGGCGGTGAGCGGTCCGGTCTCCGGTCTGCGGTCTGCGGTCTGCGGTCTGCGGTCTGCGGTCTGCGGTCTGCGGTCTGCGGTCTGCGGTCTGCGGTCTGCGGTCTGCGCAGGGTGTCAGCGCACCAGTTCGGCGGCCAGCAGGTCCATCAGGAGTCCGTCGTGCCAGGTGCCGTCCGCGCCGCGCTCGTACTGCCGCATGATCCCGACCGGCCGGAAGCCGACCTTCTCGTAGCAGCGGATGGCGGCGGTGTTGTCGGCGGCGGGGTCGATGACCAGCCGGTGGTGGCCGTGGTCGTCGATGAGATGCCGTGCCAGGGTGCGGACGGCGTCGGAGCCGAGGCCTCTGCCGTGCACCGTGGGGGCGAGGAAGATGTCGATGCCCGCGTGCCGGTAGTCGGGCTCCTCCTCCGCGTACCACTGGATCATGCCGACGACGCGCCCCTGGTGCTCGACGGTGAAGGGATGGACGTCGGGGTCCTCAAGGTCCGCCGCGACGTCCGCTCCGAGGTCGTCCTCGCCCCTCCACCGGGCACGGACCTCGGGGGTGGCCCTGATCGCGGCCAGCGCGGGAACGTCGTCGGGTGCGGTGGGACGGAGGACGACGGAGGCACCACGCAGCACGGTCACGACCAGGGACCTTACGCCACCGCAAGGCCACGCCGAACACCGGCGGCGCCCCGGCGCACGGGAGGTCCGCGGGAGCAGGGGCCGGCCGGCGAGGGCGAGCCGCCGACACCTGCGCGCGGTCCGCAGTCCCGCGCGCAGGTGTCGGAGCGGAGAGCCGTACCCGGCCGGCGACGGTAACGCGGAATCGGGGATACCGGGGAAGCCGGGGATACTTGGGCCCGCACTCGCACTGTTGGGAGACACGTTGTGCCGCACGCCGTGAGCGCGGACGGGGTCCGCATCGCCTACCAGGTCCGCGGGGCCGGTGACCCGCTCGTTCTGCTGGCGGGCCAGGCCAACTCCCACCACTGGTGGGACGGTGTCCGGGAGGACTTCGAAGGAACCCATCGCACCGTCACCCTCGACTACCGCGGCACCGGCGACAGCGACAAGCCCGACGAGCCGTACAGCACCGAGGGGTTCGCCCGGGACGCGCTCGCGGTACTCGACGACCTCGGGATCGACCGGGCTCACGTCTACGGCACGTCCATGGGCGGCCGGGTCGCCCAGTGTCTCGCCGCCCACCATCCGGACCGGGTCCGGGCACTGGTCCTCGGCTGCACCTCACCGGGCGGCCGGCACGGCATCGAACGCGACCGGGACGTGCGCGCGTCACTGGCCCGGCCGGAGCCGGCGGCCCGGCAGGCCCTGCTCGCCCTGATGTACACCCCGGCCTGGGCGGCCGCCCACCCCGGTCCCCGCACCACGCTCGGCGACCCCACCATGCCCGCCTACGCCCGCCGTCGGCATCTGGCCGCGAGCAACGGCCACGACGCATGGGACGTGCTCCCCGGCATCGGTGCCCCCACGCTGGTCGTGCACGGAAGCGACGACCTCCTCAATCCCACCGCCAACGCGTCCCTGCTCGCGGAGCGCATCCCGGGTGCCCGGCTGGAGCTGATCGCCGGAGCGCGGCACGCGTACTTCGACGAGTTCCGGGCCGTCGCCGGTCCGCTCGTCCTGAACTTCCTCATGGAGCACAGCGGCACCGCGGACGGCCCCGGAATCTGATCCCGCGTCAACCGACTCCAGGGCGACCTGGCAGGGTGGGTACGGACGGCCGGTGACGGCCACTGAGCACCATCATGAAAGGTACGACGTGCGGAAGTTGACGGAGGACATTCGGGAGCGCCTCACCTCGGCGGCGGTCTGGTTCGTGGCGACCACGAACCCGGACGGGTCGCCGCATGTGAGCCCCATGTGGGTCGGGCTGGACGGGGACACCCCCTGGTTCAACACCTCGGTGGGCCGGGTGAAGGAGCGCAACCTGCGTCACGACCCGCGTGTGTGTCTCTCCCACGCCGACCATGAGAACCCGTTCGACCGCGTCCAGATCCATGGCCGCGTCACCCGCTTCGTGGAAGGCGAGGAGGCGGACCGGGACATGGACCGGCTGGCGGACAAGTACCTCGGGACGCCGTACGAGTGGCTGCTCCCCGAGGAGCGGCGGGTGAGCGTGTTCATCGAGCCGCTGCGGGTGCGCCGCATCGTGGGTGTCGAACCGTTCGGGCGCCCGGAGGAGGCCTGACGGCCCCGAAGGGTCGAGGAGGGTCCGTTGCCGTGAAGCCGCGGCCCTGAGGGGGCTGTGGGCTGCTCTGACGGGTCTGTCGGCCCTGAGGAGTTGCCCGGCCCTCTCCGGCCCGAGAGCGGTCGGCCGGATTCGGGGCGGCTCCGGCGGCCCCTTCCGGCGGGCCGGCCGCGTCCGCGCGAGGTGTGCCTCCGCGGGCGCGGCCGCTCGTCGCCGCGACGTTCCCGGTCAGGACGCGCCGAGGGCGCCGGCCACCGCGGCCCGGTCCCCGGTCCTCTCCCTGGGCTCGTCCTCGCCCCGGACGGAGTCCGCGAGCAGGCGGACGTAGGACTCGGCCAGCCGCTCCATGGGCGCGTGGTCCCACAGGTCGGTCGAGTACCCGATGTAGCCCATCAGCACGTCGCCGGTGGGGATCAGGCCGAAGCCGAACTCCCCGCGGGCCACGGGGGCCGCGAGGTCGTCGACCGCCACGCCCACCCCCGGCAGTCCGATCTCCAGCTCCAGCGAGCTCTGGTAGTGGAAGCCCACCGGGATGCGGTCGGGCATGTCGGACGTCGTTCTCTCCCGCACCGCCTTCGCGACCTCCCACATCGGCATCAGGTGGTCGATCGCCGCGATCGCGTCCCGGCCGGTCCCCTCCACCAGTTCGGTGAAGGACCGGCTGCCGTCCGCACGGATCCGCAGCGGGATCGAGGACGCCGTGCAGGCCAGGAGCGTCTCGAACTCCCGGCGCTCGCGGTTGGCATAGGGGACGTTGAGCAGCACGTCCGGCCGGCCCGAGAGACGGCAGAGCAGCGTGCCCAGGGCGGCGGCGGTCACGGCGAACGGTGTGGTGCCGCGCCGGCGGGCCAGGGCCTCCACACCGGCACGGACAGCGGCGGGAACGGTGAAGACGACCGTGTCGCCCCGGCCGCTCAACCGCTCCGGGCGGGGCCGGTCGGTGGGCAGCTCCAGGCGGAAGGAAGCCCCGTCCAACTGCCGTGCCCAGTACGCCTTCTTGCGCTCGTCGGCGCGCAGCCGGGAGTGCTCCTGCTGCCATCGCACGTACGCCGTGGAGCGCGGGGCCGGGTCGTCGAGACCGTGCGGGACACCGGTCGCCTCCTCCGTGTACAGCGCGGCGAAGTCCCGCAGCAGGACGCTGACGGCCCAGCCGTCGCAGGTCGAGTGGTGCAGGGAGAACATCAGCACCCAGTGGGACTCCCCCAGCCCGAGCAGCCGGAACACCGGCGCCACTCCGGCTTCGGGGTCGATGGGCGTGCTCGCGAGCTCCGTGCCGATCCGGTCCACCGCGTCCGCGCGGGCCCGCTCGTCCAGGGCGGTGAGGTCCTCGACCGGGAGCGGTACGGGCCGGGGGTTCAGGACGATCTGACGCCACGTATCGGCGTCCTCGCTCCCGCGGGCGAAGCGGAGCCGGAGCGACTCGTGCCGGGCCACCAGCCGGGTGAGGGCGGTGCGCAGCGCCGTCACGTCCAGCGCGCCGGTGAGGGTGAGGCGCATGGCGACGTTCAGCACCTGCGGCATCGGATGGCTGTAGTGCGCGGTCATGAAGCCGGTCTGCTGGAGGGTGGCCGGGGCGACCGTCTCGATCTCGGGCACGGTCTCCCCGGAAGCGGGCCCTCCGAGCACATCCGACCCCGGAGCGGCTGCTCCGGAGGTGCTTGCCCCGGGCCTGATACCGGTGAGCAGGGCCAGGAGGTGCGGCTTGTGGCGCCGGAGCAGCCCGAGGAGTGCCGGACCGGCCAGGGCGGCCGGCGCGTCGTAGCGCAGCCGGTCGCCCTCGGCGCCGAGGCGCACGCCCAGCGCTCCCAGCCGGGAGAGGAGGTCCTCCGGGGACAGCCCCTCCAGCGTGCAGAGGTCCGGCGTGCCGGTGTCCGCCGCAGCCCTGTCCGGCAGACCGACGTCCGGCATGCCGGCACCCGCCGGCCTGCTCGTCTCCTTCTCCGCCATGGCGATCGAGGTCCTGCTCGGCGTCACAGCAGGCCTCCGACGCGTGCTTCCGGCTCCGCAGGCCGTCCGGTTTCCTGCGGCCCGGCCAGCTCCACCGCCATGGCCCGTACCGTCGGCTCCTGGTAGAAGCGGGCCATCGGGTACTCCGTGCCCAGCGCCTCCCACACGCTGTTGAGCAGGCGGATCGCGGTGATCGAGTGGCCTCCGAGGTCGAAGAACGACGTGTCGGGGCCGATGGTGTCCACCTCGACATCGAACTCGGCGGCCCACAGCTCCCGCAGCCGGGTCTCCAGGGAGTCCGGTGCCGGAGGCGTCGGCTCGTTCGGTGCCGCCCGCTCGGGGCGCGCCGCCGCTCCGGAGGCCGTTCCCGGTTCATCATCCGCCGACGGCCCGGAATCCGCCGACGGCCCGGAATCCGATGCGGGTCCGAAAGCCTCCGGCGGTCCGGAAACCCCTGCCGGTCCGGGATCCGGTGCGGCATCCGTACCGGGCCGGCCCGGCCCGGGAGTCGCGGAGCGGGCCGCTCCGGGCCGCCCGGTCACCAGTGGCGTGGCGGGCAGGGCCGCGCGGTCCAGCTTTCCGTGGCCGGTGAGCGGCAACGACGGCAGTACGGCCCAGGCGCGGGGTACCAGGTACTCGGGGAGCCGGTCGGCGAGCAGGTCCGCCAACCGGTCGGCGCACCGCTGCTGTTCGTGCTCGGTCTCCGGCGAGGTGCCGGCCGGGACCACGAACGCGGCGAGGTACGCCTCCCCCGCGGCGTTCCGCCGGGCGAGCACCGCGGCCTCCCGCACGTCCGCCGCCTCCGCGAGCATGCGCGTGACCTCTTCCGGCTCCACCCGGAAGCCGCGGATCTTCACCTGGTCGTCGGTCCGCCCGTGGAACTCCAGGACGCCCTCCGGGGTCCAGCGCACCAGGTCGCCGGTGCGGTACCAGCGGCCGTCCGGTCCCGGCAGGGTGACGAAGCGGCGCTCCGTCTCCTCGGGGCGGCCGAGATAGCCGCGTGCCAGGCCCGCCCCGCCGACGTACAGCTCGCCGACCGTGCCCACCGGTACGGGCTCCCCCGCGGCCCCGAGGACGCTCAGCCGGACATTGTCGACGGGCCGCCCGATCGGGATGGGCGTGCCCTGTGCCCCGTCCGGCTCGACGGTCGTGGTGGTGCACAGCACGGTGGTCTCGGTCGGCCCGTAGATGTTGACGACCTCGTACGGTGTGCCGGCCGCCGGCCGGTTGCGCAGGGCGTCCCCGCCGACCAGCAGGTGACGCAGGCTCATCGGCCGGCGGTCCGGGCCGAGGCCGGTCACCGCCTCGCCCAGGGCGGTCGGCAGGAAGGAGTGGGTGACCTGCCACGTCCCGTACCAGCGGGCCAGGGCGACCGGGTCGAGACGCGTCCGGTCGTCGGCGACGGCCACCGACGCGCCGGTGGTCAGGGCCGGCCAGATGTCCAGGACCGAGCCGTCGAAGCTCTGGCTGCACACCAGCGCGCTGCGGTCGCCGGGGCGGAGGCCGAAGCGGCGGCGGTACCACTGGCACAGGCTGACGACGCTGTGGTGGGTGACGGCAACGCCCTTCGGCGGTCCGGTGGTTCCGGAGGTGTGCACGACGTAGCAGAGCGAGTCGGCGCTGTTTTCCGACGGCCCGGAAGCCGTTGCGGACGCCGGCTCCGCGCCGGGACCGGTCGAGGAGAGCGGAGCGCCGGTGGCGGTGGCGCTGCGGGGCCGGTCCGCGATGTCGAGCAGCGCCGCGCCGGCCGGTGGTGCGGGCGGGGCGGTGCCGGTGTGGGTCGCGTCGCTCACCACGGCCCGCACCGCGGACCCCGCGAGCACGGACTCGGCCCGTGCCCGGCCGATCGCCGGGTCCAGTGCCAGATAGCCGTATCCGGCCCGGAGCGCCGCGAGCATGGCGACGATCAGATCCGGGGAGCGGGGCAGCCACAGCGCGACCACGCCGTCCGGCCCGGCCTCCCCCACCGCTTCCCCGATGGCGGCGGCGAGCCGGGCCGACCGGTCCGCCAACTGCCCGTAGCTGAGGGCCGACCCGCCGCAGACGACGGCCGTGCGGGACGGATTCTCCGCGGCGCGGCGGAGCACCAGCTCGTGGACGGTGGTCGCGTCGACCGGATGGACCGGGCCGTTCTCCCAGGCTCCGGGGACCGCGTCCCCCGCGGAGACGTTCCCGTTCCCGGAGTCCGGGCGGGTGCGGTCCCCGTGCGCGGCGACGGCACGGCCGTGGCCCTCGTCCACGTCCGGGACGGGGCGGGGGCGCGGGAGGTCGGCGGCGAGACGGGACAGCGGGGTGTCCGGGGCGTCGACGGCGGCTACGAGGACGCCTTGGAAAGAGTCGAAGAACCCGTCGACCGCCGCGGCGTCGAAGAGGTCGGTGTTGTACTCGATGTGGCAGCGGATGCCCTCGGCCCGGTCGGTGAAGTACACCGTCAGGTCGGTGAGCGCCTTGTCGGGGCCGGCCTCCAGGGCGGTGGCGCGGACCCCGGGCAGATCGAACCGGAAGGGCTCGTCGCTCTCGAACTCCGCCATCACCTGGAACACGGGGGTGCGGTCCGTTCCCCGGCTGGGGCCGAGGGCCCGGACCACGTCCTCGAAGGGCACCGAGGCGTGGTCGTACGCGTCGAGGGCGACACCGCGCACCCGGCGCAGCAGGGTGCCGAAGTCCGGATCGCCGCTCAGGTCGAGGCGCAGGGCGAGGGTGTTGACGAAGAAGCCGACCAGGTCCTCCGTGCCGCGGGGGCGGTCCGACACGGGTGTGCCGATGATGATGTCCCGCTGTCCGGTGACCCGGCTCAGCATGGCCCCGTAGCCGGCGAGCAGCACCATGAAGAGGGTGCTGCGATGGGTGCGGCCCAGGGCGCGCAGCTGCTCGGAGAGGCCGCTGTCGAGGGTGCGGAAGACGGCCCGGCCGTTGGAGGTCATCATTCCGGGCCGGGGCCCGCGGGTCGGCAGCTGTGTCTCGGGCAGTGTGCCGCCCAGAGTCTTGGTCCAGTACGCGAGGTCCGCCCGGACGTCGGGGGTGTCCTGCTCCGCCAGCCGGGTGCGGACGTGGTCGGTGTACCGGCGGGTGAGGACGGGGAGGGCGTCGGGCGTCCCCGTCGTGGCGGCCCGGTAGAAGGCCGACAGGTCCCGGGCGAGGACGGTCGCCGAGGCCGCGTCCACCACGATGTGGTGCATGGAGAGGACGAGGACGTGGTGGTCCTCGGCGGTGGTGACCAGGCGGGCCACGAACAGCGGGCCCTGTGCGAGGTCGAAGCGGCGGGCGCTCTCGGCGGTCAGCACCGCGCGGACCGCGGCCTCGTCGCCCCGGCGGTCGAGGACCTCGAAGTCGGCCGGGACAGGTGGCATGACGACCTGCCGCGGCTCGCCACCGGTCTCCCGGAAGACGGTGCGGAGGCTCGCGTGCCGGGCCACGAGGCGGTCGAGCGCGGTGCGCAGCGCGTCGAGGTCGAGCGGGCCGTCGAGGTCTATCGCGGCCACCTCGTTGTAGGCCGTCCGGCCCGGCAGCATGCGCTCCAGGAACCAGATGCGCTGCTGGCCGCTGGAGAGCGGTGCGTCGTCCTCATGGGCCAGGTCGGCGCGTGCGGCGGCTTCGGCCCGCGCGGCGGCGTCGGCAGCGGGGTGCGGGGTGCGGATGCCGGGCTGTTCGGCCGTTCCGGCACAGGGCGGCGGGGCCGGCCGTGCGTCGGTGCCGGGCTCCGGAGCCGGCTCCGCGCGGGTGCCGGACTGCGGCGAGGTGCCGGTGCCGGGCTGTGGTGCGGGGTGCGCCGGCCGCGGCCCGCCGGTCACCGCCTGTTCCCGGGCCGCGGTCTCCTTCCGGTCCACTTGCCGCTCCGTCCGCTCCGGGTGCCGCTCCGTCCGGCCCGGTTGCTGCTCCGTCCGCTCTTGCTGCTGGACGGTGCTCCGGAGGGTGTTCAGCTCCGCCAGGCCCGAGTACAGCGCGCCGGGGGCCACCCCGAAGTCGATGAGCGACGCGATCTCGTCGGCTCCCGCGGCGCGCACCGCCGCCACGACGGGAGCGGCGGTCTCCGCGGTGCCGATCAGGGCCCGCTGGTCGCAGTAGCGGCCGTAGGCGCGCCGGAACAGCGTGTCGAGATCGTCCTCGCTGAGCGAGGCGAGATCGACCCGGTGGCCCAGGCTGTTGCTGAACCCGCCGAAGAGCGACAGCGACGACCGCATGTAGCGGGACAGCGGGCCGTAGGCCTCGGTGCGGGCCGTCGTGTGGTCGGGGTGCAGGTAGGTGTGCAGCAGGACCGCCACCCTCCCCGCGTCCGGGTCGAGGGAGTGCTCGGCGCGGGTGCGGCGGTAGAGCGCGATGTTCTCCGCGAGCTGCTCGACGCTCTGCGCCATGAGGTTGGTGACGATGCCCAGGTCGTGCCGGGCGGCGAGCCGGTAGGAGTCCGGGTTGCCGACCACGGCGGTGAACATCGGGGGCGTGTCCTGGACGGGCGCGGGGAAGATCCGTATGTCCTGGTCCCCGTCGCCGGTCCGGCGCCGCACCGCGTCGCCGTGCCACAACCGGCGTACCTGGGCGGCCTGTTCGTACATCGTCTCCTTGTGGCGCCCGTACCGGTCGGGGAAGAAGACGAAGTCGTTGGCGTGCCAGCCGCTCGCGCAGCCGATGCCGATCCGGCCTCCGGAGAGGTTGTCGACCATGGACCACTCCTCGGCGACCCGGATCGGGTCGTGGAGCGGAAGGACGACGGACCCGGCGTTGAGCCGGATGCGGCTGGTCTCGCGGGCGAGGGCGGACGCGAGCACGGCCGGGTTGGGAAAGAGACCGCCGAAGGCGTGGAAGTGGCGCTCGGGCATCCACAGCGCATGGAAGCCGTGCTCGTCGGCGTAGCGGGCGGTGCGCAGGATGTGCTCGTACCTGCCGTGCCGGGTGGCGTGGTCCTGCGGGTAGTCGCCGAAGTAGTAGAGGCTGAAGTCGGTGGTGCGCGGGGGCGCTTCGCCGGACGCCGAACGTCCGGGAACGGCGCTCTCCCCGTCTGCGGTCCGCCCGTCGGCGGTTCCGGTCGCGGCGGTCCCGAAGTCGGCGGTCCCGGTCGCGGCGGTCGCCGTGGCCGCTGTGCGGACGGCCGCGGTGTTGAGCGCGACGGTGCGAGCGCGTTCGCGGGCCGGGGCGGCCGGAGTCGTCGACGCTCCGGTGCCCACCGGGGCGGTCGCCTCGTCGGCTGTCCCGGCCGGAGCCGCCTCGGAACGGGTCACCGAGGCGTCGGCCGGGATCACGGTGGCGGGGGACGCGGCAACAGGGGACGCACCGGCAGGGGCGCCGGGTGCGGTGACCGGCCGCCGGGTGCTGCCGCCCGTCGAGGCGGCGGTCCGCCGGCCCGTGCCGGTGAAGAAGCCGGCCCGGCGGAGCTCGCGCAGCGACTCCCGGACGGCGTCCGCGAGGAACGCGACGTCCTCGTCCGAGTGGGCCGTCGAGAGGAAGAAGTTGCGCCACTCCCAGACGAAGACACCGCGGAGCATCAGATGGTGGTAGAGCAGCTCCATGTCGGCCTGGTGCTCGAAGCGGAACATCGAGCCGAAGTGCCGCATCCGCAGCGGGAACTCCTCGGCCTCGAAGAACGCGTTGAGGGAGGCGGCCAGGGCGTCGGTGCGGGCGTTCAGCCGCTCCTGGAGGCCGGGGCCCTGCTGCTGGAGCTCGGTGAGGACTGCCGTGGCGGCCACCATGGACACCGGGTGCTGGATGTAGGTGCCGCCGAAGAAGGTCGTCTCCCGCTCCGGGTAGCTGTCGTCCCCGTACTGCCAGAAGCCGCCGTCGATGCCGTCCATGATGTCCGGCCGGCCGGCGATGGCGCCGATCGGGAAACCGCTGCCGAGCAGCTTGCCGTACGTGGCGAGGTCGGGGGTGACGCCGTAGAGCTCCTGCGCGCCGCGCTGGGCCGGCCGGAAGCCGGTGAGCATCTCGTCGAAGAGCAGCACGATGCCGTGGCGGCTGGTCACCTCGCGCAGCCGGCGGACGAATTCGACCGGCCGCAGGGCGGGGTTGCGGCTCTGCACCGGCTCGACGACGACCGCGGCGATGTCGGCGGCATGCCGCTCGATCGCCTCCAGACTGCTGTCGCGGCCGTAGTCGAGCACCATCAGGTCGGCCACCGCGCTGCGCGGGATGCCGGTGGAGACGGGGACGGTGAGGCGGCCGTCGGCCGTCGGCGAGGAACGGCCCAGGACGTTGTCCGCATGGCCGTGGTACGCACCGTGGAAGGTGACGATCCTGTCCCGGCCGGTGGCGGCGCGGGCCAGCCGGATCGCGGCGGCATTGGCCTCCGTACCGGAGTTGGCGAACGCCACCCGGTCCATCCCGGTCAGCCCGGCGAGCAGCTCGGCGGCCTCACCGGTCTCGGCGTTACGGGCACCGAACTGCATGCCGCGGCCGAGGTGTTCACCGACCGCCTCTCGCACGAACGGGGGCTCGTGGCCGAAGAGCAGGGTGCCGAAGCCCATGGTGATGTCCACGTAGCGGTTGCCGTCGACGTCCTCGAGCGAGGAACCGGAGGACCGCCGGCCCGCGATGGGGTAGAGCATCTCCTTGGTGCTGCTGCGGAATCCGACCACGGCCCGGCTGTCGGCGAGGACCCGCCGGTAGCGGTCCGCGAGCTTCTTCGAGGTGGGGGTCCTGGCCGTGTAGCGGCGGACGAGGTCGTCGACGTGCGCCCGGCGGGATCCGCCGGCGCCCTCCGTCGCCATGCCGGAGGTACGGGAGACCGTCATCCGGGGGCCGACCTGCCCGCGTGCGGGGGCGGCGGGCTCGGTGGCGGGTTGTTGCGGCACCGCGGCGCCGAGGTCCGGCCCAGCGGAACCGGGCCGCGAGGCCGAAGTGGTGGGCCCCGAGGCCGAAGCGGCGGGCCCCGAGGCCGAAGCGGTGGGCCCCGAGGCCGAAGCGGCGGGTCCCGAGGCCGAAGCGGTGGGCTGCGAGGCGGGAGTGGCGGGCTGCGGCAGGGCGGCCGACAACTGCTCGGCCATCGCCGCGAGGTCGTCCTCGATGGCTGCGGAGATCCGCCCGAGCCCGGTCACCGCTGCACCCGGCCGTCGGTGAGCTCCCCGGTCGGCTGAACGGCGGGCTGCCGCTCGGCGAGGAGCTGCGTCAGCTGGGAGATCTGCACCAGCATGGTGCGCTGGATGCCGGTGAGCTGCTGGAGCTGACGCGCGAGGTTCTCCAGCTCGGCTCGGGTCACCGGCGCGGCGGATCCGTCGGGACCGGCCGCCGGTTCGGCGGATGCGGCGGGCTCGGCGGCCACGGGAACGGCAGGCTCGGCGGACGCTCCGGAGGAGGGGAACGCCGGGACGGCAGGAGCAACGGGCTCCGGAGCGGGGGCCGGAACCACCGTGCTCTCCCCGTTCAGCGGTGCCACCGGTGCCACCGGCGAGGCTGTGGAGAGCGCGTCCGCTTCCGCGGACGGCCGGGCGGTCGGGTGCCCGGCCCCGTCCGGGGCGGCGCCGGCCCCGGCGCGGTCGGAGATCAGCTCCGCGAGAAGGCCGGGTGTGCTCGCCTCCTCGAAGAGCTCGCGCATCGAGACCTTGACCCGGTGGGTCTCCTCCAGCTCGCGCAGCACCTGAATCATCTGGAGCGAGTCGGCACCCAGATCGAAGAAGGAGGTCGTCGCCGAGATGGCGTCCTGCTCGTACCCGAGATGCTGTGCGCTCAGTTCGATCACGTGCCGCAGCACCCGCTCGACGGATGCCTTGTTCTGTACCACTGCGTTCCCCTCGCTTGCCCTTGCACTTGCCCCGGCCCGGTCGAGTACCGGTTCCGGACCCGTCCAATAGGTCCTGTGCTGGAACCGGTAGCCGGGCAACGGAATCCGCCGGCCCCCGCAGCCCTCCAGCAATGTCTCCCAGTCGATGTCACGGCCCGCCCCGTGCAGGGCCGCCGCGGCGCTCCACAGGGGGTCCGGTCCCGCCCCGCGGCGCAGCGTCGGTACGGCGGCGAGGCCGGGGACGGCACGGCGCGCCAGCCCGCTCAGGGTGGTGTGCGGGCCGATTTCGAGTACGGCGGCCGGTCCGTGCCGGCCGATCCCCCGGAGCACGGTGTCGAAGCGCACCGGCTCCCGGGTCTGCCGGAGGATGTACTCCGTGTCCGGCGTCCAGCCGGCCGGGTGGAGCCGGCCGTCCACGCCACTGAGGAACGGCACGGTGGTGGGCCGCAGAACGATGCCCGCGGCGACGGCCCGGAGCGGCTCGAGAACGGGCTCCATCAGGGCGGTGTGGAAGGCCCGCTCCACCGGCAGCCGTTCATGGAGCTGCCCCCGGTCGGCCAGCAGTTTGCACAGCCGGTCGACCGCGTCGGCGTCCCCGGCCAGCACGTGGTTGCGCTCCCCGTTGACCACGGCGAGGGAGATTCCCGGTACCTCGGCGGCGAACAGCCGCGCCGTCTCCCGGTCTCCGAGCACGGCGACCATCCCGCCCGGTGCGCAGTGCCGCTGCATCAGCCGGCCGCGCTCGGCCGCCAGGCGCAGACCGTCCTCGACCGGCAGGGCACCGGCCGCGCACAGGGCGGCGTACTCCCCGACGCTGTGCCCCGCCACCAGGGCGGGCGTCACTCCGGCGGCCTGCCACAGCCGGACGACGGCGTACTGGAGGGCGAAGAGCGCGGGCTGGACGGTCGCGGTGTCCCAGATCCCGCCCGGCCCGTCGGCGAGCGGCCGCTGATCCGGCCGGACGGTGCCGAGCAGCGGGTCGAGCAGCGACGTGCCGTACAGGTCCCGGTGAAGCCGGTCGCAGTGGCGGAGGGCGTCCCGCACCGGGGAGAACCGTTCGTACAGGTCCACGGCCATGCCGGGGTACGGGCTGCCCTGGCCGGAGAACTGGAAGGCGATGTCCGCCGCGGTGCCGGCCGGAACCTCCGTGGCCACAGCGGCCCGTGCAGGTGTGCCGCTGGTGGACCCTGGCGGTTCCGTGTCCGTCGCCGCGTCCGGTTCCGCGAGCCAGGCGTCCAGCGCGTCGGCGAACGCGGCCGGATCCGTTCCGCGGACCGTGAGGCGGTGGCGTCCGTGGGAGCGGCCGGCGGATGCGGTGGTGACCACGTCCTCCACGGCCGCCCCGGGGTGGGCACGCACGTGGTCGCGGAGGGCTTCCGCGTTGGCGACGAGTGCTTCCCGGCTCCGTCCGGAGACGAGCAGCAGGCCGGGGGCCGGTGCGGTGCCGACGGGCCGCGGCGTGGGCTGCGGGGCCTGCTCCACCACGAGGTGGACATTGGTGCCGCCGACACCGAGCGAGGTGACCCCCGCCCGCCGCGGGCCGTCCTGCTCCGGCCAGGGGCGGACCTCGGTGGGGATGTAGAAGGGGCTGCCGTCCAGCGGCAGCGCCGGGTTGGGCCGGGAGTAGCCCGCCATCGGCGGGATCTCCCCGTGACGGAGCACCAGCAGCGTCTTGATCAGACTCGCCAGGCCGGAGCACACGTCGAGGTGGCCGATGTTGGCCTTGGTGGAGCCCAGCGCACAGTACCCGGACCGGTCGGTGTCGTCCCGGTGGGCGAGCAGCGCCCCTTCGAACTCGATCGGGTCGCCCTTGAACGTGCCGGTGCCGTGGGTCTCCAGATAGCCGATCGTCTCCGCGCCGACTCCCGCGACGTCCAGTGCCCGGCGGATGGTGGCGTGCTGGCCGGAGACGGTGGGGGCGGTGAACCCGGCCTTGTCCGCACCGTCGTTGAGGACGCCCCAGCCGCGGATCACGCCATGGACGGTGTCGCCGTCGGCCAGGGCGCGGTCCAGCCGCTTGAGGACCACCGCGGCGACCCCCATGCCGCCGACGGTGCCGTCCGCCCCGGCGTCGAAGGGGCGTAACCGGCCGCTCTTGGAGAGGATCGATCCCTTCACATAGCGGTAGCCCAGGGCCTGGGGCACATGGACCGCGGCGGCGCCGGCGAGCGCGATGTCGCAGTCCCCGGTGACCACCGACTGCGCGGCGAGCTGCACGGCGACGAGCGAACTGGAGCACGCCGTCTGCACGTTGACGGCCGGGCCGGTGAGACCGAGCCGGAAGGCGGTACGGGTGGCGGTGAAGTCGGCGTAGTTGCCGACGGTGGTCTGCATCCGGGTGACCCAGTCGTCACCGGTCTGCCCCGGCAGAACGTTGTTCAGCAGATAGGTGTGCAGGGAGTACAGGAGGTAGCCGGTCGCCGCGAAGACACCGGTACGGGCTCCCCCGCGTTCCCGGGGGTAGCCGGCGTTCTCCAGCGCGTGGTGGGCGCACTCCAGGAACATCCGCTGCTGCGGATCGGTGAGCGTGGACTCCCGGGCGCTCATCCCGAAGAACGGCGCGTCGAAGGACGCGACGTCCTCCAGGACACCGCTGGCTCCGACGAACTCCGGTGACCGGCAGTCCTCGGCGGTCGCGCCGGCGGCGGCGAGTTCCGCCCCGGTGAACCGCCGGATGTGGTTCTCCCCGCCGCGCACCAGGCGCCAGAAGTCGTGCGGGGTGTCCGCTCCCGGGAAGCGGAAGGACAGGCCGATCACGGCCACACGCCGGTCGTCAGGGAGTGCCATCACCGTGGGGTCTTTCCGGGTCGGGGTCAGGTGCGTTCGCTGTCCGGGCCGCGGGCGTCCGGTGGCGCGGCCGCCCCGGCCGTCGCGGCGCTCCGTGACGCGCGGTCCGGTCTGCGGTCCTCGGGGGCCGGCGGTGCCGCCCCGGACGCCTCGGCCGTCGGCTGCCGGCCGTCCGGACCGCGCGCCTCCGAGGGCTCCCGCCCATCGGAAGCCGCGCCGCCGCGGCGCTGTCCGGCACCGCGCCGGACCAGGAGGACGAGGAGCCCTGCGCAGAGCAGGATGGCCGAACCGTGGAAGGCGGCCACGACCTGGAGCGGCGTGAAGCGCTCCAGCAGGGCGGCACTCACCAGCATGCCGAGGCCGAAGCCGGCGTTCTCGGCCGAGGCGGAGAGCCCGAAGAGCCGCCCCCGCTGCTCGTCCGGGGTGCTCTGCAGCCGGGAGACGTACGCGATCTCCGTCAGCCCGTCGGCCATTCCGGCGAGCAGTGCCACGGCGACGGCCAGAGGGGTGGGCAGGCCGGAGAAGACCAGGATGAACATCAGCGACATCGCACAGGCGCCGAGCGCGAAGACCCGCTCGCCGGGGGTGCGTCCCGCCTTCTTGACGTAGCGCTCCAGCACCACCTGGGCGGCGATGTTGCCCAGGGCCCAGGTCGCCCAGAACTGGCTGATGAAGACGGCCGGGTCGGCCGGGTCGAGGCCGGCCGAGTAGACCGGCAGCGCGACGTTGTGCGAGGAGGAGCCCAGGCCGTCGGCGGCGCGGACGGCGATCATCAGGGCGACCAGCGGCATCGAGCGCAGCAGGACCAGGGCGGCCCACCGCTGCTTTCCGGTGCCCTCCGCCGGTTCCGGCCCCTCCGGCGCGGATGCCTCGGCGCGGGTCCTGATCGGCAGCAGGGACAGCACCAGCGCGGAGACGGTGAAGGTGATGGCGTCCAGCACGAAGGCCGCCGTGTAGCCCCACTCCGACACGACCACACCGGAGGAGGCGAATCCGGCGATCATGGCGAGTGAACGGGCCGTCACCAGACTGGCGTTGGCCTTGGCCCGGTGCTCCGCCCCGACGATTTCGGGGATGCTGCTCCGCAGCGAGACCTGCGACAGGGTCGAGCACGTACCCGCGATCAGCGCGAGCCCGAACAGCGCCGCGAGGTCCACACTCTCGGGTGCCAGCAGCATGGCGACGAGAGCCGTCGCCTGCGACAGGTCGGCGCCGATCATCAACCGCTTGCGGTCCACCCGGGACACGAGCGCTCCGCTGACGAATCCGGCCGCCACACTCGTCAGCAGCCGGACCGCCATGAACAGGCCGGCCAGGAAGGCGCTTTCGGTGAGGTGGTAGACGAATACATTCAGCGCCACCAGATTGAGATAACTGCCGTACGCGGACATTCCGTTGGCAGCCACCAGAATCCTGAAGTGGCGCACGCCAATGTCCCCCTTGCACCCGCTGTCCGGTGAGCAGTGATCAACAACCTTGAGCATGTTGGCACGCATCAACCAAGAAGCACAACGAAACTGTCACTTCCGTGCGCAATCTCGAACATCGGGCATCGAGAAACCACACACTTTCAGCCTGGCTGGCCGAATCCGCATGGGGCGCCGCCGGAAACGGAGGATTCCGTTTCGGCCCGGACGCCCGGCCGGCTGCCGACGCCCTCACCGGATGAAGGACTTCGCACGGGTGCAAGACTGCCGCCATGACCATGCATCTCATCTCCGTCATCGGGAGTAGCCCTGGCGTCGGCAAGTCCACTCTGTGCCGTGCGGTGGCCCACTGGCTTACCAGTGCAGGCGCATCGGTCGACCACTTCGAGGAGGCCGACATTCTCACACGGTCGGCCTTCCGGCCCGTGGCTGAAGAGTTCGCTGGTGGGGCTGCCGCCGTCCAGCCTGCGACCTTGGTCGAGTGCACTCGCGCCTACGTCGCGGAGTCACTCGCGGCGGGCAAGGACTACCTGGTCACCGATGCCCTTCTGCCGTTCGTTCCGTCCCTGGTGGCATGGGGCCACGACGAGGGGACTCTCGTCCACGTCATGGAAGAGCTGGCCCGGGCCGTGGAACCGGCCCAGGTGACCGTCGTATACGTCCACGACGATCCGGAGACGGCGCTGCGGCGCGCAGTCGAGCGCGAAGGCGATGCCTGGGAGGACTGGTACGTGCGGAAACTCGCCGGCTCCCCTGGCACTGCGGCTGTTCATGACCTCGCGTCGGCAGCCGCTCATCTCCGCTTCGAGGCTGACCTGACCTGTCGTCTCCTGGCACGGACCCCGTGGCATGTTCTGAACCTGGACGCAGGAACACTCAATGCTCAGGAGGCACACGCCCAAGCCCGGCACCACCTGATGGACGTGCTGGGGGTGTCAGGACGACCTTCCGCGTAGCAGTCGCCACCAGGCACCAAAAAAAAGCGATGTCCCAGGGTGGAAGACGACCGGTACCGCCGCCTTCCCGGCCGTCACCACAGACCGCGGTGCCGCACCCCGAAGAGTTGCGGCACCGTCACCCCGCCCGCCCGGCAAGGAAGAAACCCTGGATCCGCGTCACTTGAGAGGAATGCAGCGCAGGGCGTGATCGGAGCGCCGGTGGGGAGGCGAGAGGAGGTGGACCAATTCGTAGGACCCTCCGGGACAGCCCTTTGCGTCCCCGATACGCGTATCGATCAGCACTCGGTTGACCGTGTAACCATCCCGCTCCAGAAGGCCCCTGATGAATTTCTCCGGGTCCGCAATGAGCTCCTTCTGCTCGTCGTCGTCGAGCTCGATACGGTAGACCTCGATGGCGGAGGCTTCGACTTCTGTGGGCTGGTGAATGGTGGCCATGGCGTCATCCTTCCGGTGAGCCGTCATATTCCAGTGTGCGCCGATCGCGGGCCGCCGCAACCGCGCTCCCGGCCCCTCCACCTCAGCCGCAGGGGAGGGCATCGGCCACCGTGCCGGCGAGGCCCCGCCACTTCCGCGAAGCCTCGCCCGTCACTCACCGGCCGGGGCCGGAATTCCGGTCACGCCCCGTCGCGCATGATGAACACGAAGCTCGCGGAGTTGTAGTAATTCGGCTGGTGCGCCAGGTACGTGCCCTTCCCGGGCGGCTTGCTCTCGTGCCAGTCCTCGGGTCCGAACAGATGCGAGGCATAGTCGGTGTCGCTGACCTGCGGAACGAACAGCAACCGGTAGCCGGCGGAATCCGGTTCGGGCTGGAAGGTCCACAGCTGGGACGGACGGCCCTCGGCGGGAGCGCACTCCTGCTGGACCACGCGGACGACGTTTCCCCCACCGGACGTCCCGTCGAGGCACTTTCCGCTGCCCGTGTTCCGCAGTGCGTAAGTGTTGCCCTGGCTCGCCGCGGCACGGCTCCAGCGCTGTGCCGCCTCGTAGCTGTCGCACGTCTGGAGCTGCAGCATGGCGCCCTCGTCCTTGGCGGCGCCCACGATCCCCACACACAGGCCCGTCGCCCGGTTGACCAGTTGGAACCCTGCCGGAGCGGTGGGCGAGGCGGAGGAGGCGACGGCCTCAGCGGCCGGACTGCTGCTCCGGCGTTCCCGCGGCTCGGCCGTGGTGCGGCTCGGAGTGGGGCTCGGGGACACCGAGACCGTGCGGGTAGCGGTCGGCGCGGCAGCTGTCGTCCCGGGAACGGGAAAGGTTTCCCGGGCGAGGGGCTCAGGAGGCGCGGGGGTGTCACCCGTCAGGATGTGGACGGTGACGCCCACGGCGGCCACCGTGGTGAGCACCACCGCGACGGCCACGACCGCGGCGAGACCCGCCGGTGTGGCGGGAAGGAACCGCCGGCCCGCGTCCCAGGTTCCGAACAACCCGACCGGCCACGCCCTGTTGGGCTGCGGGGCCGGCTGGGACGAGGACTTCGAGGCGGCAACCTTCCGTGCGGCGGACACGGCCGACGGCCCGTCGGCCGTGTCCGCCGACAGCAGTGCCGAGAGGAAGGTGTATTCCCCGGTGCGGATGGCGACGATGTCGGTCCGGGCCCGGGCACAGTTCTCGCAGGTGTCGGCGTGCTCGTCGAAGTCCTGGGAGCGGGTGGAGCTGCCGTTGCGGACGGTGTCCCCCAGGACCGCGGTCAGGTGCCGGCACGTCCGGCTGCGCGAGCGCGTGGCATAGGCCCGGAGATAGGCCTCGTACAGCCCGTCCAGGGCGAGGGCCAGCGGGGAGTCGGCGTCGGTACCCGGCTCCAGCAGCGGCGCCTCGCTGTCGGCATGGTCGCGAACGGCGTTCGCCAGGGTCGTCCGCATCGTTTCGGACAGCTCGCGGAAGGCCTGCGACAGGGGTGAGTCATCGGGCGCGGCCAAGGGGTCGGACACGGGTCTCCTCGTGCGGGTGGGTCACGTACAGGTCCTGCGGGGGTGAGGGGCGACGTCGGCACCCTTAATCGCAGCGGGTGCGGACACACCGGGCTGCTCGATGGGCGGTGCATGTCGCTGATGGGACCTTCACATGGGGAGACGGGTGCACGGACGGGCGCCGACGGCCGGGCACGGAGCTGCCCGCGTCGACGGAGCTGCGAGGGTTCCCTCGAACTCTTGGTCAGGAGATTGATCCTCCGGGACTCCCGCGTCAAGTCGAGCCGTCGGGCGGGACGTGCTCACATCCCCCACCTGGGCAGGGAAAACGCGGACGGGGGGCTGCTGTTCCCCTGGGTTGGCCCAGGGTTCTCGCCGACGTGGTGCGGGACAGCAGCAAGACGGCAGCACGACTCGCGGATCCAGGGAACGGACGGTGTCCGGGTGGTGAGGTGAAGGTGTCCGGGTGGTGAGGTGAAGGTGTCCGCGGCCCGGCGCTCGCGGGGAGGGTCCGCGGGTCACGAGGACGGTACGGCGGCTCCGGCGCGGGGCGACGGCCGTCGGGCGGAGGTGACTGACGCTCGCCGGAGGTGACTGACGCTCGGGCGACGGCTCTTCGTCGGCGAGGCGGGCGCGAGGGCACGGGGATGTGAGGTTCGCGACCGGGAAGAGCGCGGAGGAAAGGGTCCCGGAAGCAGCTGGGTCTGCCCAGGAGGCGGGGCCAGAGGTCCGCGATCGTTCCGCGCGACATGATCGCGGACCTTCTGACGGCTCCAGGAGTGCGGAGGTCCGGGGTCAGACGCGGCGAACCCGCGCGGCGATCCCGTGCCCGATCAGCAGGTAAAGAGCCGCCGGGAGACCGTAGTTGAGGAAAACCCGGACGCCTTCGCTCTCCATGGTGAAAATGTCCTGGGACCACCAGGCGAGCCAGTCGGCCACTCCGTGCACGAAATCGACGAAGACATTTCCCTGGTTGGCTTCGAGCAGGTACAGCAGGATCCACAGCCCCAGGAAGCCTGCGGCCACATCACCGATCGTGTGCAGGATCAGGGCTGTTCGATGTGCACCGGCACCGGAGTGGTTTCGGTCATAGGCACCATAGGGTCCGTTTGCGGGCATGGGTTCGCGGGTATCGCTCATGCCCTGCACATAGCCGGGGCCGAGTACGCAAAACCAGGCCCGCGCCTGCGATTCGATAACTGCTCGGCATCATTTCGGATTCCCCATTCCCGACATCAACGGCACCGCGGCACCAAAAGCCCCGGCGCCCGCGGGGACAATCCCCTTTTATGGCATTTCGCCCTTGCGATGCACGATCGCCGATCGCTCCGGCTGCGTGAATTCCGATTCGCACAGCCGGTCCAGCTTGATCGGCCCCCGCACCTCATGCCCGTTTCCCGGCCTTTGGTATCGGGTGGGACTCATTCAGCGAGGAATGAGAAGGTCGGCAGGCATGGGCGCATGCGGACATCAGCGTCGATGTGCCGTACCAGGGGCGAAGCACCACACCGCGGCCCCGTGCCGGCTCAGATGGGCCGAGGCCCTTCGACGGCACCCGAGACATCGGGAACCCGCACCGGGCGTGAGCCGTCCCGCAACGACTCCGCTCCGGCCACGCCGACCAGTGACGCGGCGACGGCGGGGCGTACCGGGATCAGCGGCGGGGCTCCCTGCTCCACCGTGGCGCGGAACCCCTGGAGCAGCAGCACAGTGCCCTCGGCCGCGCGTTCCACGGTCCGCCCCGCGGCGGTCAGGGCGGGCGGGGTGCGCTCCTCCTCGTGAGTGCCGCCGTCCGGCCGGGTCCACCCCTCCGCTCTGACCCGCACCGACCAGGACCGTTCGGCCTGCCCGCGCACGGACTCCGCCAGGGCCCGGGTCCCGCGTACGGAGAGCCAACTCCAGTGGCTGTCGGGTTCGCCCTGGAGGAAGCCGTGCCGGGTGACGGCCAGCGCACCGGTGGAGAGCCGTACCACCATCACGACCGCGGCACGGGGATCGGCTTCGTCGGCCCGGAACGCCGTCACCTCCACGGGCCACGCGTCCGTGAGCGCCAGAACCGGGGAAACGGTGTGGGTGCAGTAGGCCGTCGGCGCGATCCGGCCTCGCCAGTGGGTGGGATCGCCGGTCAGCGCGGTGACCGCCTCCGGGGACATGCCGTGCAGATAGTCGGCCTCGATCAGGCTGATCCGGCCCAGTTCACCGCCGTCGATCGCCTGCCGGAGGGCGCGCGCATGGGGATGCAGCACGTAGTTCTCGGCGAAGGAGTAGGTGGCCGAGGACCGCTCCGCCGCCGCGACGAGCCGCCGGCCCTCCGTGGCGTCCGTGCAGGCCGCGGACTCCGACAGCACATGCACACCCCGCTCGAGGAACGCGGCGGCCAACGGGGCGTGGGCGTCGAAGTCGTTGGCGATCACCACCCCGTCGAGGCGCTGCTCCAGCAGATCCTGCCAGCGTTCGGTCAGGGCCGCGCCCGGTAATCGTTCCCTCGCCGCGGCCCGGCGCTCCGGGTCGTGATCACAGGCCGCCACCACATCCATGCCCAGTTCCTGACACCAGGTCGCGATATGGAGCCCCATCCGCAGACCGATCACTCCTGTCCTCATGGAAGCCATCCTCGGGGTGTCCACCACCGGTTGGGCAACCGGTTTTCGGCGCCGGACCGGTGGACGGGCCGACGAGCGTTGCGGGGCGGCCACCGGTACGCCGCTCCCGCCGTTCGATGGCGTCTCCGCATGATTCCGCCATCCGCGACACGGACGTTCGTGCGGCACCTCGCTCCCATTCCGGCATTCCCGCACGTCAAGAATTGGCGGCGGTCCGTCACCGGATCACCGGCGCAATGGCGGTAAACCGTCTCCTCCCTCCGTTCGCCACGCGGCATACTCGGGCCCGGCCGGCTTTCGCCCGGCGCCCGCCATGGCGCGAGCCATGAGGGCGGTGTGCAGCGCCGTTCACGACCCGTGGACGGCGTGGCGACGGCCCACCCGCGATCGTCGGAACGCAGCACTGCGGTGCAGGTCCGAGCAGTGGTACCGCTCGACACCGCGCCCTCGGATGTCCGCACCACGCATGTCCGCGCCATGCATGTCCGCGTACGCACGTCGGCTCCGCGAGCTCCCCGGTCCGTCCCGCTTTTCACTTTTTGCTTTTCGCTCAGGCATTGATCCGTGGTCCCGATCGCATGGTCACCCTTCCGCCCCGAAGTATTTCCGACCGTGCACACGCTCCGCCCGGCGTTCCCGGCTCCGACAGCCGGGCGTTCGACCGGAATTCCGCGTGGCGCAGCACCGCGCCGCGCCCTGCACACGCGAATACGGAACCCGGCAGCGCCCGACGCACATGGCACCTGCCCAGCCGCCCTGAGCCCCAACAGCCGCTCCCCCGGGGCCCCCTCGGTCCTGCACACGGCGGCGGCAGCACCCCGGTGACCGTCACGGGCCGGGCACGAGCACAGCTCCGTACGACCCATCGTTCTCGTTCCGCGCGCATCTCCACAGGAGGCAGGTCATGAACAGAGGGCTTCATCGCACCGTCGCACTCCTCACCACGGTGTTCGGCTGCACGCTGTGCCTCACCGGCCCGGCGAGCGCAACCCCCGGTGCACAGCCGCCCGGATCCGGCTCGGCCGGCACGCTGGTCAGCAAGAACGGCACATCGGTCACCGTCACCGCGGGCGTGGGCCGGGGCAACACCATCTCCGTGTGGCAGGCCGGTGACACCATCCGGATCCGGGACACCGGGGACGCCGTCGCGGCGTTCGGCGGCTGCGTCGCGGTCAGCGCCATCGAGGCGGTCTGCCCGGCCGCGGGCACGCTCACCGAGCTCGTCGTCAACGCCGGTGACCAGAACGACAGCGTCACCTCGTCCCTGGCGACTCCGGGAGTGACCGTCGTCGGTGGCGCGGGGGACGACAGTCTGCAGGGCGGCAACGCCAACGACACCCTGGAGGGTGACGAGGGGGCGGACTTCCTCTCCGGCGGTGGCGGCAACGACACGCTCACCGGTGCCGGCGGTGCGGACCGGATCTTCGGCGGCACCGGCAACGACTCGATCGAAGGCCGTGACGGCTCCGACACCATCAACGGCGCGGCCGGGAACGACGTGGTGAGCGGCGGTGGCGGTGGCGACCAGGTGGTCGCCGGCGAGGGGAACGACTTCGTCGAAGGCGGACCCGGCCGGGACAGCATCAACGCGGTGGACGAGATCAGCGGCAACGACTACGTCCAGGGCGGCACCGATGCCGACCGTTGCACCGCCGACCTGGGCGACAGCGTCACGGAGTGCCCGTGACCCGGTACACCGGAGCACCGGAGAGCCCCCGTCGAGCCGCCGCCGCACCACCACGAAGGAGACGCAACGCCATGACCGTGCGACGCAGTCACGTGATCCTGTCGGCCGGGGCGCTGCTCTGCGCCGCGTGGACCGGGCCCTCGGCCTGGGCCACCCGGCTCACCGACGCACCGGGGCGGACCGCGGGCGCCACCGTGGTCGAGCTGACGGCCGGGACCCTGGTGGTCACGGCCGGCCAAGGAGTGGCGAACGACATCACCGTGCGCCGCCAGGGCGGCATCGTCCTGGTGTCGGACACCGGGGACGAGGTGCGCGCGGTGGCCCCGTGCGAGGCGCGGTCGCAGAACTCCGTGGCCTGCCCGCTCCCCACGGCCGTGCTGGTCAACGGACAGGACGCCGACGACGACATCACCGTGTCCCCGAACGTGGACGCCCCGGCGACGCTCTTCGGCGGCGGTGGCAGGGACCTGCTCAACGGCGGGCCCCACGCGGACCGCCTCGTCGGCGACGAACCGGCCGGGGTCACCGGCCGTGCGACGGCGACCCCGGGGAACGACACCATCAACGGAGGCCCCGGCAACGACACCATCTCGGGACTGGCCGGGAACGACACCATCAACGGCAACGCGGGTAACGACACACTCAACGGCAATGAGGACAACGACACCCTGAACGGGGACTCCGGCAACGACACCCTGATCGGAGGCAGCGGCAACGACAGCCTGGCCGGACACGAGGGCAGCGACACCCTCGACACCCGCGACGGGGTGAACGCCAACGACAGCCTCGACGGCGGTCTCGGATTCGACTCGTGCACCCGCGACGCGGGCGACTCCATGGCCAACTGTCCCTGATCCGCAGCCGGTTCAGCGGGCCACGGTCGCGCGGGGCCCGACGGTGACGGGCGAGCCGGCACAGAGGTACCGGGGCCGCAGGGCCGACGGTGCCGGACCGTTCACCGGTACCGCCTCTCCGGCGCAGGGCAGGAGAGATGGTACGGACGCGGGCCGGGGCTCCCCGCGCGCGGACAGAGCCTCTCCGCTGCCCTTTCGCGTGGTTCGGGTGGTGACGGGGCTCCCCCGCGCGCGGACAGAGCCTGCGGGGTTCGGTCGGCCCCGCAGGCTCGGCTGCTCCAGCGGCGCGGGCCTGCGCATTCCCGACATCGGCTGATCCTCGCCGGTCCGGCGGCGTCCGGCCGATCCCGGGGTACGCGATGGGAGGCCCCACTACCATGTGAATCTTGCACCACCCCCTGCCGAAAGGGTCTTATGACCTCCCTCCCGCCCCAACGCCCCACCGGACAACGGCGCAAACCGCGCCACGGAACTGCGGCCCGCGAGCCCGATACCGACGGTGCGATATCCCGCCGGTCCACCGCGGGGGGCCTGGCCCGGGGCGCGTGGCCGGCAGCCGGCGCCGTGGTGATCGCGGGTGTGATCGGCGGTGCGGCGTGGGCCCTGAGCGACGACGGCGACCCGGCGGCGCACCGGCCGCCGGCCGCGAGCCCCGCCCCCACCGGCCGTGACGACGCCGATCCGCCGTCCTCGGCCCCCTCCCCCCGGGAGCCGAAGCCGGTGTCCGTGCCCTTCGCCCCGTACGTCGACACCTCGTTGGCGGCGTCCTTCGATGTGACGGGCGCCGCACGGACCATCGGCGTGAAGGACTACACACTGGCCTTCGTGGGGCCGAGCGGCCGCTGCACCCCGGCATGGGGCGGCTCCACCCCGCTCGGCCAGGACCGGGTGGCGGCGAAACTCGGCGACCTGCGGTCGGCCGACGGCGACGTCCGGGTCTCCTTCGGCGGCCAGAGCGGCCACGAGCTGGCCAGGTCGTGCCCGTCCGTCCCGAAGCTGGTTTCCGCCTATTCCCAGGTGATCGACCGCTACAAGCTGAAAAGAGTCGATTTCGACATCGAGAACGGGGCACTGGCCGACGACGCCGGCAACGACCGGCGGAACCGGGCCATCGCGGCGCTGCAGAAGTCGCACCCGGGCCTGGACGTGTCGTTCACCCTGCCGGTGCTCCCCCGCGGCCTCACCCCGGACGGCGTGTCGCTGGTGCGCAACGCGAAGTCGCACGGTGTCGACATCGGCGCGGTCAATGTGATGGCCATGAACTACGGCGCGTCCCCGGCACCCGACCCGGACGGAAGGATGGGGGACTACGCCATCGACGCCGTCGAGAACACGCACAAGGCGCTCAAGGGCGTCCTCGGCACCTCCGACACGGAGACCTGGCGGCGCATCGCCGTCACCCCGATGATCGGGGTCAACGACGTCAAGGAAGAGGTCTTCACCGTCGCCGACGCGGCCAAGGTCGCCCGCTTCGCCCGGTCCAAGGACATGGCATGGGTGTCGATGTGGTCGGCGAGCCGCGACAAGGCGTGCCCCGGCGGCTCCGGTGGCCGTGCCGCCGCGACGTGCAGCGGCGTCGACCAGTCGGCGAACGACTTCGCCAAGGCATTCAGCTCGTCCTCGCGTTGACACGCCGGTCTCGACGGCCCTGCGGGCCGCGGCCCGCCGCTCGCGGGAGGGCCGGCCACGGGCGGGTCCCGGCGATCAGCCGGGCCCGCCCGGCCGTCCCGGGATCCTTCCCGGGGAGGAAGTCCGGTCTGCTCCTGTGGGAGGACGCGCCGCGTGGGCCCGGGCTGAGAACCTTGGCGTGAGGGGGCCGACCGTCCGGCCCCGGGAGGGACTTCACATGACCGACACGCAGTTATCGGTCCGACGCCGTATCGGACTCCGGGTGTGCGCTCTGGTTCTGGCCGGAGCAAGTCTGCCGGCGTTCGCACCGGTGGCGTCGGCCGCCCCGGCCGCACCGGCACCGGTGTCCGAGGGCCGGCACGGGCCCACCGATCTGGGGCCGGAACTCAGGGCCCTGGTCGACAAGGCGGGGGCGACGGCGGCGCTCGCCGAGGTGCGTGACCGCGGACGCGTCGAGTGGCGCGGAGCCGCCGGTAAGGCCGATCTCGCGACCGGGGCACGGGCCCGGGCCGACGGCAGGTTCCGGATCGGGAGCGTCACCAAGACCTTCCTCTCCACGGTGACCCTGCAACTGGTGGCCGAGGGGCGGATCCGGCTCGACGACCCGGTGGAGCGGTATCTGCCCGGTGTGGTGCCGAACGCCGGGAAGATCACCGTCCGGCAGCTGCTCAACCACACCAGCGGTCTCTTCGATTACACCACCGACCCGCAATTCGCCATCGAGAACGAGGCGGATCTGCGCCGGTACCTTGCCGAGGGCCGCTGGAAGAGCTACCGCCCGCAGCAACTGGCGGACATCTCGAGCCGGCACGCCCCCTACTTCCCGCCCGGCCGCGGCTGGAAGTACTCCAACACCAACTATGTGCTCACCGGGATGCTCATCGACGAGGTCTCGGGGCGGACCTGGCAGCGCGAGGTGGGACGGCGGATCATCCGCCCGCTGAAGCTGGCGGACACCAGCATGCCCTCCACCTCCACGCGCATTCCGGGACCGCACGCCAAGGGCTATCTGCCGCTGCCCGAAGGGCCGGTGGACATCAGCCGCCTCAACCCCAGCGTCGCTGACGCGGCCGGCGCCGGCATCTCCTCCACCCGGGACCTCAACCGCTTCTTCACGGCGCTCTTCGGCGGCCGTCTGCTGCCGGCCGCCCAGCTGAAGGAGATGAAGAAGACCGTTCCGGCGCCCGAACTGGGCGCGGACTACGGACTCGGAGTGATCCGCATCCGGACCTCCTGCGGACCGCAGTGGGGTCACCTGGGCGGCATCGACGGATACTCGACGGCCATGCTCGGAAGCGAGAACGGACGTCACCGGGTGGCGCTGTCGGTCAACCCTTATGGCGAAGACCCCTCGCAGGGCGCGCACTTCGAGAAACTGCTGTCGAAGGCCCTGTGCGGCACGTCCGCGGCATCGGCCGGCACCGTGCCGTCACTCTCCGCCGCACGCAACACCCTCCGCTGAGCCTCACCGGTCAACCCGGGGACGGCAGCAGGCCTTTGCCCCGTCCCCGGGATCGAACCCTCGCAATGCAGTGGCCCGGCCCCCACGGGACGTGCCGCAGGCCCTCACGGAAAGGGTGAGGGCCTGCGGACGGGCGTGCGGGGATCCGCTCAGGCAGCCGGAGCGGGCGAGGCCTGGGCCGCCGCGGAAGCGTCCTGGGCCGGGGCCGAGGCGTCCTGGGCCGGCGCGGAGGCGTCCTGCGCCGGGGCCGAGGCGACCTGGGTCGGTGCCGGGGAAATGGCGATCGTGCCGGTGTTCACGAAAAAGATGCTCGGCTGGTAGGTGACGGCTGAATTTCCCTCACCGACCTGGCACACGACCGATCCCTGCGGCTCCTGGGACGCCTCGCCGACAACTCCGCCGACGGAGGGGGAAACGGTCTGCTCGCCATTGGCACATTCAATGCTGCCCGCGGGCCATTCCTGCCAGTTCTCGACCGCGGGCTCGTCCTGCCCACGACTCTCCGCGGATTCTTCCTGCCCACGGCTCTCCGCGGACTCGTCCTGCCGCGATGCGTTCTCCTCGGACTCGTCACCCTGCCCGTTGTCCGCGGATTCCTCCTGCATCTGGTCATCCGTGTATTCATCCTGCATTCGGCTGTCCGCGGGATCGTCCTGCGTCCTGCTGCTCGCGGGGGTGTGCAGCTCCTCGGCAGAGGCAGCCGAACCCGCAAAGCCAAGAGTGGCAGCCGAAAGTGCAGCCAGGAGAGACACTGTGACGGAGGTGCGCATTCCTCACTCCTTACTCGGGGACATGCCCGGTGTTCTTCTCCCGACTGACTGGAGAAAGACGCGAGCGTTACCCAATATGGCAGCGCGCCCGAACACCGCAACCAGAACGGGTTCGCGGAATTCACCCCGGTGGCTCACGGGGAGCGTCGTATGCCGTGCGGTGCCGCACGGCTGACTGCAGTGCGGATTGCGGCGGGCCGGTACTCCTGACGTGTGCGGTGCGGCCGGCCGTCGGACGCCCGGTCATCCGAAAGGGTGCCCGGGATACCGCCGACGACCCCGTGAGCGGGAGGATGGGAAACCCGGCACCGGAGCCCCGCCCGCGGGCCACGGCCATGTCACGCGGCACGCCTCATCGGAGCCTGCTCGCGGCCCCTTCGGGGCGACTGCCGTCCGCTGCCGCCCCCGGAGGGGCGTGTCACACGGCACCGCACCCCGGGGCACGCCAAGGTTGAGGGGTCCGCACCCCAGCCACGACCACCGGGGACCGCCTCATGAACACCGCAGATCTGCTCATCGATGCGTTCGAGCGCATTCAGGAGTCCGTGCACGGAGCCGTCGAGGGTCTTTCGGCCGAGGATCTGCACGCACGCGTCGATCCCGGGGCGAATTCGATCGCCTGGCTGGTGTGGCACCTCACCCGGATTCAGGACGACCACATCGCCGACGCTGCGGGCCGGGAACAGGTGTGGAGCGCCGAGGGGTGGGCGGAGCAATTCGCGCTGCCGTTCCCCGTGGAGGCCACCGGCTTCGGCCATTCGAGCAGGCAGGTCGGGCAGGTACGCGTCCAGTCCGCCGGTCTGCTGCTGGGCTATGCCGACGCCGTCCACGAGCAGACGTTCGGCTTCGTGCGGGGGCTTCGCGGTGCGGCGCTGGACCGGGTCGTGGACGAGGCGTGGAATCCCCCGGTGACCCTCGGGGTCCGGCTGGTGAGCGTCATCGCCGACGACCTCCAGCACGCCGGTCAGGCGGCATTCGTCCGGGGAGCACTCGAACGGCGCTGAGGTCGGATCGTCCGGGGAGCACTCGAACGCCGCTGAGGTCGGCCGGCGGCCCGCCCGTCAGGCCGCGTTCCGCTCGTCGGCCGTCGCCTGCCACCGGTTGCCGATCGCCCGCAGCAGCGCCGGGTACACCCCGACGTACCGGAAGGGCTTGATGGCCGCCAGGTAGAGGGCGCCGAACGGGCCGTTCGGCTTCACCAGAACGGCCATCCGGCCCCGATGGCCGCCGGCGCCGTCCGGTACCCACCCGATGTGCATCACGGCATGCACGGTCCGGTTGGCCGTCTCGGTCGCCCACTCGTCGTGCGTCAGATAGAGAGAGGTGAACGGAGTCCCCCGGGAGTCCGGGCCCCGAGGCCCCTCGCGGAGGTCCGCGGGCAGGCGGTCCCGCAGCGTCCCCACCCGGTCGCCGAGGCCGGCACCGGGCTCGTCCCAGCCCAGGAGCCGCCCGAGCCGCCACCGCAGCGCGAAGAGCAGCCGTGACACCGGGGACGTGCGGTGCGCCCCGTCCCCGTTCGCCATCTGACGCACCAGCCACTCCAGGTCGTCGGGACCGCCGGGTGTCGGCAGCTCCCACACGTCCTCGACCCGGAAGTCGCCGGCGATCTCGTGAATCCGCCAGGGGCGGCCGGTGTGCGCGGTCACAGGCAATCTCACAGCAGGACCCCCTTCCATACGGTGCCGTATGGAAGAAGGCTAGCACCCCCCGTACGGCACCGTATGGGAGAGAGGGGCCAGGGGACCGAACGGCATGCAACGGGCGGCGGAGGCAGGGGACCTGCTCAGTCCGTGTCCGTGGCCGCCAGCACGGCGATCCGGCGGCCACCGGGCGCCACGGCGGCGATCCCGTAGTCGTTGATCTCGTTGTGGAACCACTCGGTGCCGGCCTCGAAGCGGAACCATGTGGAGGCCGCCGCCAGCCGCTCCACCTCCGCCGCGCCGGCGTCCCGCTTCGCGCCGACGAGTCCGGCGATCGAGCGCCAGGCGCTGAGCCGCCCGTAGGCACCGTGCACTCCGGATGTGTACATTCCGCCGGCCGAGGCCGTCGCGAACAGCGTCTGCCACACCTCGTCCAGCGGACAGGGCCCGGCCTCGAAGCGGCTCAGTTCGTCCAGCCCGGCCACGCAGTCCATGGGCAGTCCGGCGAGCACACCGGGGAGGTCCACCGGGTCGATCCGTTCCCGCGAGGTGAAGACCCGAGCCTCGTAGCCACCCCATCCGCCGACGGACGGCGGCCCGCCGATGGCCTCGACGAGATGCGCCGGCGTCGACTCGTGGACCGGGTACCGGGCGGCGGCGCGCCGCGCGGCCGCGTCCACCCACTGCCGCGACGCCATGCCCGGGTAGCCCACACCGACGGCTCCCCGGTAGGAACGGCCGGGGAACTCCCCGCCGTACTCCATGCCGGCCAGCCGGTCCGGCAGCCAGGCGAGGCGGTGCCACTCGGGAACGATGAACGCGGTGCCCGCGAGGCGGTGCAGCTCATCGGCGTTCTCACCGCGCAGCAACAACTCGTGGTAGAGACACACCCTGAGTTCGTCACCCGACCTGGTCGCCTCGTCGGAGAGCACGTACGCCGCGTCCCGGAGGGGCTGCCCCTCCGCGATGAGGGAGGCGAGCAGGCGGGGACGCATCCCCTCGGGACGCTCCCGGCTCTCGCGATGCAGCACGAGCAGCTGCTCCACGAAGGGCCTGCCGGGTGTGAGCGCGAGCACCCGCATCAGGTGCCCCAGCCGCGAGTCCAGACCGCGCACCGCCTTAGCGGCAGCCTCGTACTGCTCGGCGAGCAACCGGCCGAGGGCGCCGACCTGCTTCGCGTCGCCCTGCCTCGCCCAGCCTTCGGCCGTGTCCCACGAGTCCCGCGACGCGGCCACCGCTTCCAGCTCACTCCGCCCCGTCATGCGCCACCTTCTTGTCGTCTCGTCACGCCCCACGGCGTCGGCCCACCGCTCGGAGTCCCCTCGGCCGTGCGGCTGTGCAGCCGTCTCCGGGCCGGGATCAGGCCGGAGGCCGGGGCCTCACTCGGCGCCAAGGATGCCCGAAAGCTGCCCGGCGTTCCGTTCCGGCGTTCCAGGCGACCCGTATATCTGCTGGTCACGGCTGGTCCGGACGTTCCCGTATCCCGAACTGCCCGTCGCTGGTGGCGGCTGGGACAGATCTTGCCGCAGGCTCGAGCCGCCTCGGCAACGCCGGACCACCGAGGCCCCCCGCAGCACGGTCGAAGCGGCCGAAGGCTGCTGTCCGCCCGGGCGTCGACCCGATGAAAGAGCTTGGAGTGCCTCGGTGGCCTTACGGATAGCGATCACCGCTGAACCGATACCTTCACACGTGTCCGCGCTGGACTACATCACCTGCCCCGCCCTTGAGCAGGGCCACCAGGTCACGCTCCACGCCCCCCTCATGTTCCGCCGCGAAGCCCGGCGACGCGGGGTGGAGTTCTCGCGCGCCGGTACGGACTGGACGTGCGATCCCGTCGTCCAGCAGGCGGCGAGCGAGGTCTGGCAGAGGTACGGAAACGCCCCCTTCAACCGGTACGTCTTCGGCCACCTCTGGCCCGAACAGGCCGAGGCGAAGGCCCATGATCTGCTGACCGCGTGGACACAGGAGCGGCCCGATCTGGTGATAGCCGAGTGCAGCGACCTCGGCGCGCACCTCGCGGCGAGGGCCCTGCAACTGCCCCTGCTCGCCGGGGACAACGGCCTCGGCCCGGTGCTCCTGGATCTCTGGGAAACCGACATCGCGCCCGCGCTGCTTCCCCTCTACAAGCAGCACGAGCAGGACACACCCACGCTCCCCCCGATGCTCACCCCCGCGCCGGTCCACTGGTTCTACGAGACGCCCCCGCCCTCGGCGCGCGCGGTCCGACGCATCGTCGCGGACTTCCGCACCGTCCTCCCCGAGTGGCCGGCCCGTGCCCCCTCCTTCCGCCCGTCGCGCCCGCTCGTCTACGTGAGCCTCGGCACGCTGACCACCGCGATGTCCGGTCTGCGGACCGCCGTCGGGAACGTGTACCGGGAGATCATGGCCGCACTCCGCGGCATCGACTGCGACGCGATCGTGTCCGCGGGAGACCTCGCGCAGCACCTGCCGCGCACGAGCCCCCGCATCGAGGTCGTCGAGCACGCCCCGCAGCCCGCGCTCCTGCACCGGGCCGACGTGTTCGTGACGCACGGCGGCCGGGCGTCCCTGCTCGACGCGGTGCAGGGCACAACGCCCGTCCTGGGCCTGGGTGTGCTGGCGGATCAGCCCGACAACACCGCCGCGTTCACCCGCAGCGGCCTGGGCCGGGCACTGGACGTCACGGCGGGACGGGACGAGATCGCCGACGCGCTGACGGCGCTCCTGGGAGCCTCGCGCTACGGGGCCGCCATGAGCGCGGCCAGTGCCGAGCTGTCTCAGCTGCCGCCCCTGGACCTCATGGAAATCCGGGACAGCCTCTAGCGGTGTCCGCACGGTGCGGTCCGCCGCCACAGGCGTGGGGTGTCGGAGGCCGTCCGGCAGGTCGGATGGCGAACTCCGACAATGGGTGCCAACTCCTTTTCGGTGCACTGATTTTGGCGAGGTCAGCACCGAAATACCGGGGGCCGGCAGGCAGACGCCTGCCGGCCCCCTCCGTCGCGCGGAGCGACCGGAACGCCCCGGGGTGCGGCCCCCCTCACGGGAGGAAGGGGCCGCACCGTGGAGGCGCCGGGGTCAGCGGACGTTGACGGCGGCCCAGGCCTTGCCGACCGTCTTGTACTCCTTGCTCCGCTTGCCGTAGAGGTCGGCGGCGGCCTTCAGCGTCGCCTTGCGGGCACCCTTGTAGTTGGTCGTGGAGACCATGTAGCGGGTCAGCGCCCGGTACCAGATCTTCGACGCCTTGCTGTTGCCGATGCCGGTGACCTTGGAAGAGCCGCGGTAGATCGGGCTGTTGTAGGTGATGCCCTTGATCTTCTTCTTGCCGCTGCCCTCACTGGCCAGGTAGAACCAGTGGTTGCCCACGCCGGAGGAGTGGTGCACGTCCTCCTGGCCGACCCGGGAACTCCAGTAGTTCTTGGAGGCCCCGTCGAGGGACGGCTTGTCGAAGCGGCGCAGCCACGGCGGGGTGGACTGGTCGCTGAAGAGGTAGTCCGGCTTGTCGTAGCGGTTCTTGGCGTGCCACTCCACCATGGTGCCGAGGATGTCGCTGGTGGCCTCGTTGAGGCCGCCGGACTCACCGCTGTAGCGCAGGTTGGCGGTGGCGCTGGTGACGCCGTGGGTCATCTCGTGGCCCATGGTGTCCAGGTCGACCTGCTCGGGGTCGTTGGACCCGTTGCCGTCACCCGACATCATGCAGAAGCATGCGTCGTCCCAGGCGGCGTTGTCCCACTTGGTGCCCACGTGGACCAGGACGGTGGCGCCCTTGCCGTCGTTCTTGATGCCCCGACGGTTGAACGTCTTCTTGTAGTAGTCCCACGTCATGGCCGTGTTGGCGTGGGCGTCCACCGCCGCGGTGGCGCGGTTGGTGGAGAACTTCTTGCCGTCGCCCCAGTCGTTGTCGGCGTCGGTGAAGAGCTTGCCGGTGGAGGCGTTCACCGAGTCGGCGTCGGCATTGCGCGCGTCCTTGGTGACGGTGCCGCGCTTCGGGTCCTTCAGCGCGTAGCGGCCGTTGGACTGCCGGGTGGTGTCCAGACGGACCTTCCCGGTGTACTCCGAGCGGCCGATGCCGGAACGATTCGCCTGGTGCTTGGCGTCGTAGGTCTCGATCTGCCGGCCGGTGGCGGCATCGGTGACCACGACCTTGCCCGCGGGCTCGCCGTGGGCTCCGGAGCCGCTGACCGTGGTCTGCCAGGCGAGCCGCGGGGCGCCCTCGGCGGCCCAGACGACGAGCACCGGCTTGGAGGTGGCGTTGCGGACACCGTCGGCGCGCTTCAGCGCGTTCGACGCGGTGTTCTTGGGCGAGACGGCGGGAGAGACGGACTTCACCGCCACCTTCCCCTCGCTCGCCCGGGTGCTGCCCTGGTAGGCGCCGGTGCTGGACTGGTGCACCACCAAGTCACCGCCGACGACCGGCAGTCCGCGGTAGGTGCGGTCGAAGCGGACGTGCTGGGTGCCGTCGGAGTCGATGACGACGTCCTTGACCTTGAGCTCCTGGCCCTTGCCGAAGCCGAACGCGGCTGCGTTCCGGGCCACGTTCGCCTCGGCGTGGGTGATGGCGCTGTCCCGACCGGACTGCGCGGCTGCTTCGGCGGCCTGCAACGGCTGCGCCGAAGCGGATCCGGCAAGTCCGGCGGCGACCATGGCCGCCGTGGCCGTGAGCGCCGCCGCGGTGATGCGACGGCGCTGCGGGGAGGCAGATATCACTCGGTCTCCTCGTGGGGGATGACGAAATGTCAGTAAGAACGAAGAGAGAATGACCGTCACATGAAAGAAGTTGAACTGTTTTTACCGAATGATTGCCTCTTGATCATGGCAAGCGGCCTGATGAAGGGATGTGACACACCTTTTCCGGCACCTCCCCGAGAACCTCTGGCTTGCGGCAAATGCCGCCCTGACCAGGGCTGTTGAGGGCAGCTCCGACGAGGAGGACGGATCCGCCGAGGTATGCCGTGACCTTCGACACGTTGCGGTCGACGGCCGGCGGGTTACCGGTGGGCACCGTCGCGGGAACCGCGCGGTTGCCACAGTGCGGACGAACGATCGCTCACTCCTGGGTGAGGACCGCCGGGAACGCCCGCAGGTTGCCTGCCGAGGTCATACGGGAGAGGCCGTTCCGGATATCCCCGCCACCGGGGCGGGACGGCCGGAGGCCCTTGCGTGCTGACGCCGACGTTCCTCCCCCGCGTCAGGGCGAGTTCAGGGCCTCTTCTTCGGGAGCCCTTTCGGTGGGCCTTCGCCGGAAGGGCTCACCGCACCGGGGGATGAGACCCACGGTGTGTGGCGGACACGGACGAGAGAGCAAGCGCGGCGGCCTACCGTGAGCAGGCGCCGGGACACCGTCAGGGCGCCCCGGTGACGGCAGGGTCGGCACGGGCGGAGGCGGCCTCCCTCCACCGAGCGACCCCCGGGCTTCCCCGGCAGGACGACAAAGCCGTGCGCCCGGCGGGGCGGAGGGGACGCGCGGGAGCGAACCCGGCGCGTGCCACGCGCCCGTACCGGGCGACGGCAGACAGTACGGAGCACCGGCCCCGGGGGCCGGCCGACGCGTCAGGCGGGCCGCGGCCCCGCGCCGAGGTGGCGGCAGGGGCTGCTCGACGTCTCGGGGATGCGCAGCCGGTGCATGAGACCGCGCGTGGCCCTGCGGTGCAGCACGGTGCACCAGGAGATTCCGGGATGGCGTGCCCGCAGGCTGGACATGGCCCGGGTGCCCAGACCGCCGGTCCGGAGCGCGCCGGAGAACTCCGCCGCTGTGATCACTCCGGTGGAGCAGTGCTCACAGAGCCGGTAGGTGAGGTTGCCGATCACGCATCGGCCGTGCACCAGCAGCAGGCACCGGGCGTCCTCGGGAGAGGGGGCCGGGGACGCGACGATGTCGACGTCGCGGTAGGCGAGCAGCCTCCGCCGCCAGCGTCCGGTACGACGCGTCGGGCGGCGATGCCGTCCCGGTCCGTCCGGTCCCGCGCGCAGGGCGGAGTGCACAGGATTCTTCGTCGGAGAAACGGTGTATCCAGGCATAGCCCCCGAGTACCCGACATCACCGCCGCTACGCGGCAGAAGACGCAGAACGCCAGGGCGTGCCGGAGGTGTTCCGCGCATGCGACCGGATCCACACGCCCCGCGCATCGCGCCAGGTCAGCGGCGCGCAAGGCGCACAGCAAGGCGACCGGCGGCGCTCCGCGGCGCGTACTGCGCGCCCTGGTTCCTTCCGGGAGGAGGTCCGGTGCCCACGGTGGCCTCCCGGGCACGTAAGGTCTTCTCCGGCCGACCGCTGACACCACGGGCGGCCTTCCCCACGTACCCGACCTCAGGGAGCACTCCCCCATGCCGGCCGACGATCGTCCCCAGGCGCCGATCTACGACAGCCTCGTCCAGGAACACGGTGACGTCCTCACCGAGGCCCGCCAGACCATGCAGCAGGTGAAGCGGGAGACGGAGGAGGCCCTCGACTTCAGCGACCTGCGCCGCCGGAACGGGATCCCGGGCAGAACCGCGGGATAGCCCGACAGCTCCGGGCGGCCCGGCGACGGGCCGCCGGTGTACGCCACCCCTCCGGGTGATGCTGTCGCGCCGCGTCCGCGGGGCCACTTCGCCCGGAGCGCACCTTTCCCTCGCTTTCGCCCGACACGTCCGATCCGCTGCTTCCGGTGCGGCTCGTGGAGCGTGCGGCGGACGCCCCCACTGTCCCGAGGATGACCGGCACGCCGACCGCGCTCCGGCCGACGGAGCGACGCAGCCACCCCTCGCCCCCTCCACCCGCTCACCGGTCCCGGACGACGGACCCCGGGCGACGGACGACGGACCGCCCCGAAGGAAGCTGCACCTCGTCGATACACGCGCGCCGGGCCCGTGCGGCTGCTCCGGACCCGTTCCCCCGGGAGAGAACGCACTGTCCGATTGCCGCCGGTGCCCGTCTGGGACGGCGGGCCAGCATGAGCACATGACGACGAGCTATGAGATCCGGGCGATTCCCCGGGATGTGCTGCGGCAGTTGCGCGACCGGGACGACTCCGGAAACCCTCCCCGGCTGCTGACCGAGGACGCGGAGGGCGGCAATCCGCTCCGCTGCTGCTTCGGGCGGACCGAGCCCGGCGAGCCGATCGCGCTGGTCTCCTACGCGCCGCTGCGGCGCTGGGCCGCGGAGACCGGCGCGGACCCGGGACCGTACGACGAGACGGGTCCGGTGTTCATCCACATCGACGACTGCGGCGGGCCCGCCGGGGCCGGCTTCCCGCAGGCCCTGTGCGGTGACCGCCGCGTGCTGCGGGCCTACGCCGCGGACGGCCGCATTCTGGGCGGCCGTTACAAGGAGCCCCAGGGCTCTGCTCCGGCCCGGTCGGCGGCCGGGCGCGCCGCCCTCGAGAAGGAGCTGGGCGAGCTGTACTCCGACCCCGAGGTCGCCGCGGTCCACCTGCGCGCCGTCGAGTTCGGCTGCTTCCTGCTGGAGACCCGCCGGAAGGAAGCCGCCACGAACGGCAGTCGCCCCCACTAGTTGTACTGACCGGAGACGTTGATTGAGAGCAGGGCGTTCCGCTCGGCAGTCACGAGGCCGGGGTTGAGTGCCTTTCAACCAGGTCTCTGGCGAGCTGACTGATGCGTTCGCGGGCTGTCTCTGGGGTGAGTATCTCGATGTGGTCGCCGAACTGGAGGAGCTGACGCACTGACTCGATGTCGGGGTAGCGGACGACGACCGTGCACCAGCCGTTTTCCGCGTCGGAGACGTCGTGGATGCGGTTGCCGAGGATGCGCCGCGCCAGGTCGAGTCCATTTTCTGGCAGGCGGACGGTCACGCTCACGCGACCTTGCCCCTCGGTGCGTTCCTTCAACGCGGCCCATCTGGTGCGGAGGGTTTCGCTTGGTCGGAGAGCAGCTGGCGCGTCGAGTTGTTCGTAGGACGAGAGTCGTTCCAGAGCGAACAGCCGACCGTTCCCCTGGTCATCGGCGATGAGATACCAGCGACCGGATTTCGCGACGATCCCGTACGGGTCGACCACCCGCGTTGAGGCCTGATTCTCGGCGCTGCGCCGGTATTGGATTCGCAGCCGGCGGCGGTGTCGCAGTGCCGAGGCCAGATCCGATACGTCGACCCCTGCCTCTGAGTCAGCAAACCACGCGGTGCTGTCTACCAGCACCAGGTCCGCCAGTTGCAGCAGGCTCGGCGATCCAGGTGCTGCAGCCTGCCGAGCGGCGATCTTGCGCGCGGCCGACTCCCACACCGCAGACAGACCCATACGCTCAAGTTGCGCGCTGTCCAAACCGGCTACGGAGAGTGCCTCCAGCTCTGATGGTTCCAGATGCGATGCGTTGAGCCGTGCACTGGGGAGCAAGACGATCCCGCCGTTGCGCCCGCGTTCGGCATAGACAGGCACACCTGCTGTCGAGAGCGCCTCGACATCCCGCAGCACGGTCCGCCGAGACACTTCCAGACGTCCGGCGAGCTCGGTGGTGGTGATGCGATGACGGGTCTGCAGGAGCAGCAAGAGATGCAACAGCCTCGAAGCCTTCATACTGACCAACCTTTGCAGAAAAGGTGACAGGCTCTGTCGCGATGCGGCGGTCAACTGGAGCAGTACCGAGAATTCAACGATCTGAGGAGCGCACCATGCCCGCACCCAACCTGTTCCTGATCGGCGTCCGCGACGCCGGGACCGCTACCGCCTTCTACAGCGACCTGTTCGAGATCGAACCGACCTTCATCAGTCCCCACTACGTAGCTTTCGAGGTTGCCCCCGGCGTCCTGTTCGCGCTGTGGACGGGCTACAGCGAGCATGCGGTCCCGAGCACCCCTCGAACGAGCGAAGTCGGACTGATGGTCCCAGGAGGAGCGACCGCGATTGACGAGATCTTCACGAGCTGGGTCTCGAAGGGAGTCCATGTCGCGGAGGAGCCACACGACGCTGTCTTCGGTCGCACGTTCGTCATCACGGACCCCGACGGCAACCTCATCCGGGTCTCCCCGGTGGACTGATCTTCACGCCCTCTACCCACACTTCTGGTTGTCGAAGGGCCGCCCGCACCCGATGGTCGGCCCTTCAGGCTGTCCAGGAACTCGAACATGTCACATCCGAACGCCTAGTCAGGGTCGGGGAGGCGGCCCCGCCACGGTACCGGGTCGCGGCAGGAGCCATGCCTCTCCGGCAGAGCCCCCCCTGGAGGACTGAAGGTGGACCGGCCTGGTGGGCCGTGAATCGGATTGAGGCGTGCGAGGGTGCGACGGTGTCGCCCGACGGTGACTGGCCCCGTCGTGCCGGCGGTTCACTTGGACTCGGCGATATCCCCTGCGGGGTTGCGCAGCACGAGTGTCATCACGGATCCAGCCGCCAGTGTCACCGCCGCCATGGCCATCGCGACATGCGAGTCGCCGTCATGCAGCAGCCACGCCCAGGGTTCGGGCCGACCGCCCGCTCTCCATCCAGCGGCGGCACAGATCAGGGGTACTGCGGCCAGAGAGGCGCCCGCGAGCCGGTAGCCGATCAGGGGGTGCAGGATCAGAGCCAGGCCGATGTAGCCGGCGATGTTCCTGCCCAGCACCATGGCGATGCCGGTGGAGACGGCCAGTTGGCAGATCATCGCCGCCAGCAGGCTCACGGCAGCTGTGGATACCGCCAGGACCACGTCCCAGCGGCGCAGCGGGCGAGATGCGACGCTCTCGGTTCGGAGATCGCCGCGTCCCGTCCCGTACAGCAGCAGCACGGCTGGGGCCAGGGTGATCAGGTGCCCCACAAGGAACTCACCCGACTGCCCGGCAAGAGCGGGAATGGGCAGCTGGGAGTTCCCGATCAGCAGGCCCACGGCCAGAGTCGCCGCAACCACGGCGGTCAGGGTGGGCACGGCGCGAAGTTTCAGCCACCAGATCATGAGGAGCCCTCTGCAATCCGCAGCTGCGGCTGTGTCCCGCACGACCGCATGGCTGTCACATTGCGCTGAAACCACGCCACCTGGGCGGCCCGCGGCTGCCTCAGGACCTGCTGGGCCAGCGCCGCATCCGGTTGTCCGAATCTGCCCGCGACGGCCGACACCGGTTCACCGGCGGTGGTGTGGAGCCAGGCTGCCACAGGGCCGAGGGCATGGCCGGCCGGATACGGTGCTCCGTTGAGCGCACACGCGGGCGGCTCCGGGAGAAGTCCGGAAGCAACGCCTCCAGGGATGTCGCCGGGCTGGGGGTTGCTCGGGATTCCGAGCTTCGCCGCCCCCGCTCCGGGGTGCGCGGCCATCGTCAGCGTCCCTGGAACGCGGACGCCGGCCTGTTCCAGTCGCCCTACCGCCTTGTGAGTCTCGCGCTGGACCATGGCCCGGTCGTCCAGTTCCGGCCACAGGCAGATCCTGGGCCGGCCGCCGCCCTGACAGATCAGGGCATCATCGGCTCGCGCCCGTACCGGCTCCGGACCAAGGTCCTTGGCGATGTACGCAGCGAGACCGAAGCCGACGGTCATGAGAGCTACTGCCATGGCCAGGGCACCCGAACGGCCTCGGAAGTGGATGACGGCGATGGCCGCAAGGCAGACCGCCGTCGCGAATACCCCGGCACTCCACAACGCGCGGGGATCAACCGTCGCGTCAACGGAGCAGCAACTGTCCAGTCCGCCTCCGACGAGGTGCCGCAGCCAGAAGACGCTCCATGCGGAGGGGTAGGCGTTGAAGAAGAAACCACCGATCAGGGCGAGCGGCGCGGCCAGGACGCCGGGGATGACCCGGCCGACGAGGTAGCCGGCCAAGGTGTTGGCCACCAGCACCCCACCCGCCACGAGCAGGATGCCGAGGTGCGGGAGGCCGGAGCCGACATCCGCGGCGGCCGCGGAGATGACGAGAGCGGCCAGCATGCCCAGCAGACCCAACGCTGCTACCGGCAGGAGCAGGGGGAGGGTGACGGCCAGCGGGCCCCGGACCGGAGCCTGGTCGAAGACCCGCCCCCTGCGGAGCCTGGCGCCCTCCCATGCTGCCGTGCCCGCACATGCGGCGCTGACGAAAGGCAGCGCGAAGGTTGCCCTCCCGGTGGCGGATGGCCAGTAGTGGGCGGTGCCCCAGGCCGACAGGTCGTCTCCGAGCGCGACGAAGACGAAGCCGAGGAGGAAGGGCAGCAGGAACGTCGCCGAGGACGAACGGATCACCGTGCGCAACAGCATGATCAGGCCTCCCGGCTGACGAGCTGGGTGTATGCGGCCTCGGCCTGCTCGCGGGGGGAGGTGACGTCGCGTGCCAGTGCGTGGAACTGCAGGGTGCTCCCCTGGAAGCGGATGTGTCCCCGGTCGAGCACCACCACCTCCTCATAGAGATCGGCGAGGTCTTCCGTCTGGTGCGTGGAGACGACGACCTGTACCGAGTCGGTGAGCTCCTCCACCAGCGAACGGAAGACCGCCCGTTGCTGCGGATCCAGCCCCGCTGTCGGCTCGTCCATGAGGATGACCTCGCTGCGGTGGGTCAAGGCTCCGGCGATGCCCATGCGGCGGAGCTGTCCGCCGGACACCTGATGGCTCTTTCTGCCGGCGAGCTCACTCAGGCCGACCTGGGCAATCGCCCGCCCGGACGCCTCCCAGGCCACCGCACGGGACAGGCCCTTCAGCCAGCCCGCGTAGGCGACTTGCTCGCGCACCGTCAGCCCCGGCACCGGCGTGATCTGCTGCGGGATCCAGGCCACAGCTCCGCGATACCGCGCTCGGCCGCGCCGACCGGCCGGCCGCAGGTCGCGCCACGCGACCGAGCCGTCATCCGGCCTCAGCTGCGTGGCAGCGAGGGCCATCAAGGTGGACTTGCCCGCACCGTTGGGGCCCAGCAGGACAGAGGAGCGGCCGGCGATATGTAAGTCGAACCCGTCGAACACCTCCGTCTTCCTGCCGTAGCGGAAGGTGAGATCACTGAAAACAAGAGCCATGTCAGAAACACAATCTGCCGCACTCAGCGCCAGAGGCGGCTTGTCGTAGGCGAGTTGGTGGCTGAATGCCACTCGGGCAGACGGAGGCAGGCGAGCTCGCCTCCCCCGGACGGCACGGTCATGACAGCCCTAGGGCCGGGCGTCGAAGCGGTGCTGGAGCGAGCCGTCCGGGCCGAAGACGTCCATCAAGTACCCCTTCCGCAGCGGGAGGCCCCGCTCACGGGCGAGGAACCTGGTGATCGAGTCGTTCAGTGCGTCGAAGGTCGCGGCGCTCTCGTCCGCGTCGCGCATCCGCACGATCAGCAGCGGCGCGCCACCGGGGCCGTCGTGCAGCTCGATCCCGTAGACGTCCCGGAGTCCGCCGGCGTTCCGGTAGCGCTGGGCGAGCCGGGCCGCGTCCGTTGAGGCGGCTGTGGTGGTGGCCGTGGGGCCGGGGGTGGCGACGGGCTTGTCGGAGCGGGTCGCGCTGTCGGCCGTGCAGCCTGACAACAGGGCGAGGGCTCCGGCACAGACCAGCCCGACTGAACGGGTATATAACCTCATCACACCATTCTCGCCGACTCGTGATCGCACCGTGGACACGCGGAGCCCGCCGGCCACCGGTGCCCGGCCGGGATCGTGCCCGGCCCCCACATTCCCGACTCCGGGTCCGTCGCGCCACCGTCGAAGGCCCGGGCCTGCGGCCTCGACAGCGCGTGGCGGACGCCTTGGGACCGGACCCGGTACCGGGGGGGGGCTGCGGGGTGGACGAAAAACTGGCCTGCGATCACCGCGCCGAGACAATGGGAAGGTCCAGGGGGAGGGAGCGTGCATGGCCGTGTTCGCGTGTGCGGGGTGCGGCGCCGTACTGACCGCCCCCGTGTCGCGGGTCGCGCTTCCCGTGCACGCCCGTCGGAGTTACGGGCACGGTCTGCTCCCCGCGCTGATGGAACCGGGGACCTATGCCGTCGACCCGGAGCCGTCCGGGCCGCCGTGGCGCGGGTGGAGCGAGATCGGCGCCGAGGAGGCAGCGGCCCGTGGCGTGTTCGCGCCGGTCCGCAGCCTGTCCTTCGCCGCACCGGGAGCGATCGCCGTCGCGCCGGGCGACATCCGCGAGGTCGCCCTGATCCCCGAACGGTGCGACGGCTACTGCCTGGGGCTCGACGGGCGGGACGGGCCGAACCTGGCCTGTGTGCACTGCGGTCGGGCCGTGGCGACCCGCATCGACGACTGCTCGTACTGGCAGGCGGTGTGGCTCGCCCCGGGCGCCGTGCGCCGCCTCCCCGCCGGCCCGGACCGCCCGACGGTCGCCTGGGAGGCGCTGGCTGAGGAATGGGAGGACACGCCGCCGGTCGAACCGTCCGGGGCGTGGAGTCCGGGGTGGGCGGCGGCGGTCGGGACGTCCCTGGCCCACCTGGTGGCCGCTTCGGCCGGCGCACCGGTGGCGGTACCCCCCGGGCTGCCGGCGGAGATGTTCGGCCCCGCACTCGACGTGCTGCTCCCGCCGGGGCGGCCCGCGCGGCGCGCGGTCCTGGCCGGGCCCGCCCGGCCGGCGTCCGGCCCAGCCCCCGACATCGCGCTGGTGCCGCGCCAGCCGCAGACGGGACAGGTGTGGCAGCCACCCGGCACCACCACCGCCGTGCCGCTGGCGGCCGATGTGTGGCTGCATCTGACCTTCCCCCGCGCACGGTTGCCCGTTCCCGTGACGGGTGGACTGCCCGACGGCGTGCTCCGGGACGATCCGCTGCCCCTGCATCCCTGGGAACCGTTCCGGCCCGACCGGGAAGCCTTCCTGCACACCCTGGCCCGGCTGCCCGCGGTGCGTCAGCCATGGCTGCGGGAGGTGTACGACCGGGTGCGGGAGCGGCCGTACGGCCGTCCCTTCTGAAGGGTCCATGCGCCATGAGCGCCCGATGAGGCCGCGTGGTCAGGTGCCCTGCGTCGCAGGGCAACTGAGAGCCCCCGTGCATCCGTCCGGCCGGCAGCCGCACAGCACCCCGGGATCATGACGGACCGGCGGCGAGTACCGCCGGGAGCAGGACTTCGCTCATGGCGTCGAGCCCACGTCCCGGACCCCGGGATCCGCCGTGTCCGGCCGCGTGCCCCGGCCGCCTTCGATGATGGGGGTCAGGCCGTCGAGGAGCGCCTCGAGACCGAAGGTGAAGAGGGCGTCGAGACGCAAGTCGTACCCCTCGTCGAAGGACCCGACCACCTTGGCGAAGGCGGGAAAGCGGCCGGATGCCATCAGGTCCTCGAAGTCGGAGGCCCGGCTGTCCATCCACTGGTCCTCCGACTGGCCCGTGGCGGCCTCGGCGTGGGCCTCCCGCTCCAGATGGACCGCGAGGCCCTGCACATGGCTGTAGATCAGTACGTGGATGTCGAACAGCCTGGTGGGGTCCAGGCCGTGGCCGTCGAGAGCGCTCAGCATCCATTCGCCGTGGGCTATGAGACGGGGCAAGGGCAACGGGCGGGTGAGGGAACCGAGCTGGGCCAGCCACGGGTGCAGGCGGTAGAGGGTCCAGAAGGTCCGGGCGCCCAGTTCGACGCGGGCGCGCCAGCCCTCGGGCGGATCGTCGGGGTAGCTCTCCTCGCCGAACGCCGTGTCGGCCATGTGCAGGACGAGATCGTCCTTGCTGGGGACGTACCGGTAGAGCGACATGGCGGCGACGCCGAGCCGGGTGGCGACCCCGCGCATGGAGAGTGCCGACAGCCCTTCGGCATCGGCGATGTCGACGGCCGCGCGGACGATCCGGTCGAGGGTGAGCTCCGGTTCGGGGGCCGGGGCGGGTGAGGCGGGTCTGCGGGGCGGGGCGACGGGGGCATCTGCTGCGACGACCGTGCCGGCCCGGGGGCGGGCCTCGACCAGGCCCTCCAGGCGCAGGGTGGTCAGCGCCTTGGTGGCGGTGGCGAGCGCGACGCCCCAGTCCGCGGCGATCCGCCGGGTCGAGGGGACCCGGTCCCCGGGGGCCAGGTCGCCGTCGAGAATGCGTCGCCGGATGTCGTCGGCGATGCGCCGATAGGGCGGCGGGCCGGATGGCCCTGTGTGCTCCGTCACGTCGTGCCGCCTTCCTGTCCTGTACTAGCGCAGAGGTTAGCAGCGGAGACGTCGGTCCGCCCTCAACTGCCCTAGTACAGATGCCCCATTGGGCCAGTTGAAGCGGGTGCGCGTACGCCATACGTTCAGGGCGCGTACAGCGTATTGGAGGATTCACCGTGCAGACCGTTCTCATCTCCGGCGGCGGCATCGCCGGGCCCGTGCTCGCCCACTGGCTCCACCGCCGTGGTTTCCGGGTCACCGTCGTCGAACGCGCCCCGGCTCCCCGCCCCGGCGGTCAGGCGGTGGACGTGCGCGGCGTCGCGCTCGACGTGCTCGACCGGATGGGCCTGCTGGACCGGGCGCGACGCGTCCGCACGCGGATGCGCGGCATGTCGGTCCTCGGACCCGACGGCCACGAGATCGATCGCTCCACCGAGGCGACGTTCAGCAGCGGCCGGCTCGACAGCGACGACATCGAGCTGCTGCGCGAGGACCTGGTGCGGATGGTGCACGAGCACACGCGCGCCGGTGTCGAGTACCTCTTCGGCGACAGCGTCACCGCACTCGACGAGGACGGGCTCGGCGTGCACGTCGGGTTCGCCCACGCGGCCTCCCGCAGGTTCGGCCTCGTGATCGGGGCCGACGGGCTGCACTCGACCGTCCGGCGGCTGGCCTTCGGCTCCGAGGAGCACTTCGCCCGTCACCTGGGCAGCTACCTCTCGGTGTTCGGCGCGGACAACTTCCTCGGCCTGGAGGACTGGCAGCTGTGGCTGCGGGACGGCGATGCGGGCTTCGGCATCATGCCCGTGCGCGGCAACACCGAACTCAGGATCGCCTTCGGCTTCGAGTCGGCTCCCCTGGCCCCGGAGCTCCGCGACAACGGCGCTCTCCGGGACCGTGTTGCCGGCAGGCTCGCGTCCTTGAGGTGGGAGGGCGCCCGTCTCGCCGAGGCCGCCCGTGACGCGCCCGACTTCTACTGCGACGCCATGGCCCAGATCAGGATGGAGCACTGGTCGCGGGGCAGGGTGGCGCTGCTCGGTGACGCCGGCTACTGCCCCTCCCCACTGTCGGGGCAGGGCACCAGCCTGGCGCTGGTGGGCGCTTACGTACTGGCCGACTGCCTCGCCGACGCACCCGGCGACCACCGTGCCGCGTACTCCCGTTACGAGCGGCGGATGCGTGACTTCGTCTCCCTCAACCAGGCGCTGGCCGTGGAGAATTTCGGCGGCCCCGCCTCCGAGGCGTCCGTGGAACACGCCAAGAACGCTCTGACACTGGACCGTTGGGACGCGGAGGGCTGACGACGGGCGCGGGGCCGTGCCCTTGCGGGGCGAACGCCTCCCAGCCGCGCGCATGGCCGACCGGCGGGAGGCCGGCCACGGGGGCAGACAGGAGTGGGGTGCGGGCCGGCGGCACTCCGCACACACCCGCACCCCACTCCCGGTCCGTCGGTTCGGCCCGGGCCGGCCCGTCGGGACCGTCGGCTCAGCCGAGGTCGACGAGCAGGTCTCCGCCCTCCACCTGCTGAATCGTGTTGATGGCGAGGCGGGAGACCGTGCCGGCCTTAGGCGCCGCGATGGTGGCTTCCATCTTCATCGCCTCGATGGTCGCCACGGTGGCGCCGGCCTCCACCCGGTCGCCCTCGGAGACCGTCAGGGTCACCACACCGGCGAACGGCGCGGCGACGTGGCCCGGGTTGGACTTGTCGGCCTTCTCCGTCGCCGGGATGTCCGACGCCGCCGAGGTGTCCCGCACCTGGATCGGCCGCATCTGGCCGTTCAGGCTCGACATCACGGTGCGCATGCCGCGCTCGTCGGCGTCGCCGATGGCCTCCAGCTCGATCAGCAGCCGCACACCGGGGTCGAGGTCGACCGTGTACTCCTGCTGCGGGCGCAGACCGTAGAAGAAGTCCTTGCTGTCCAGCACGCTGGTGTCGCCGAAGGCCTCGCGGTGTGCCTCGAACTCCTTGGTGGGGCCGGGGAACAGCAGCCGGTTGAGGGTCCTGCGGCGGTCCGTGTCCAGCTGCTCGCGGTCCTCCGCGGAGAGCTCCTCCGGCGTCGGCTTGGCGGCACTGCGGCCTTCCAGGGCCTTGCTGCGGAACGGCTCGGGCCACCCGCCGGGCGGAGTGCCCAGTTCGCCGTGGAGGAAGCCGATGACCGAGTCCGGGATGTCGAACCGGTTGGGCTCGGCCTCGAAGTCCTCCGGCGAGACCCCGGCACCGACCAGGTGCAGCGCGAGGTCACCGACGACCTTCGAGGAGGGGGTGACCTTCACCAGGTGGCCGAGGATGCGGTCCGCGGCGGTGTACATGGCTTCGATGTCCTCGAAGCGGTCGCCGAGGCCGAGCGCGATGGCCTGGGTGCGCAGGTTGGAGAGCTGGCCGCCGGGGATCTCGTGGTGGTACACCCGCCCGGTCGGGGAGGCGAGACCGGCCTCGAAGGGGGCGTAGATCTTGCGGACGGCCTCCCAGTACGGCTCGATGGCGCCGATCGCCTGGAGGTCCAGCCCGGTGGGCCGTTCGGAGTGGTCGGTGGCGGCCACGATCGCCGACAGCGACGGCTGGGAGGTGGTGCCGGCCATGGAGGCGACGGCTCCGTCCACCGCGTCCGCGCCGGCCTGGATGGCCGCGAGGTAGGTGGCGAGCTGGCCGCCCGCGGTGTCGTGGGTGTGGATGTGCACCGGGAGGTCGAACTCCCGGCGCAGGGCGGACACCAGGGTGGCCGCGGCGGGGGCACGCAGCAGTCCGGCCATGTCCTTGATCGCGAGCACATGGGCGCCCGCGTCGACGATCTTCTCGGCCAGCTTGAGGTAGTAGTCGAGCGTGTACAGCGACTCCGACGGGTCGGACAGGTCGGAGGTGTAGCAGAGGGCGACCTCGGCGACGGCCGATCCGGTCTCCCGGACGGCGTCGATCGCGGGGCGCATCTGCCCGACGTCGTTGAGGGCGTCGAAGATCCGGAAGATGTCGATCCCGGTGGACGTGGCCTCCTGGACGAAGGCGTTCGTCACCTCGGTGGGGTACGGCGTGTAGCCCACGGTGTTGCGGCCGCGCAGCAGCATCTGCAGGCAGATGTTGGGGACGGCCTCGCGCAGGGCGGCCAGCCGCTCCCAGGGGTCCTCGGCGAGGAACCGCAGGGCGACGTCGTAGGTGGCGCCGCCCCAGCACTCCAGGGACAGCAGCTCCGGCGTGGTCCGGGCGACGACCGGGGCCACGGCGAGCAGGTCCTTGGTGCGGACGCGGGTGGCGAGCAGCGACTGGTGGGCGTCCCGGAAGGTGGTGTCGGTGACGCCGATGGTGGGCGACTCGCGCAGGTGGCGGGCGAATCCGTCCGGGCCGAGCTCCACGAGCTTCTGCCGCGAGCCGGCCGGCGGCTCACCGGCGGACAGCGCCGGCAGCTTGCTGCGGGCGTCGACCAGCCGGGGCCGCTCACCGTGCGGCTTGTTGACCGTGACGTCGGCGAGGTAGGTGAGCAGCCGGGTGCCGCGGTCGGCGGAGTGCCGTGCGGTCAGCAGGTGCGGGCGCTGCTCGATGAAGGAGGTGGTGATCCGGCCGGCCTGGAAGTCCGGGTCGTCCAGCACGGCCTGCAGGAACGGAATGTTCGTGGACACGCCGCGGATGCGGAACTCGGCCACGGCGCGGGCGGCGCGGCCGATGGCCGTCTCGAAGTCGCGGCCCCGGCAGGTCAGCTTGACCAGCATCGAGTCGAAGTGGGCGCTGATCTCCGTACCGGCGTGGGCGGTGCCGCCGTCCAGGCGGATGCCGGAGCCGCCCGGCGAGCGGTAGGCGCTGATCATGCCGGTGTCGGGGCGGAAGCCGTTGGCCGGGTCCTCGGTGGTGATGCGGCACTGGAGCGCCGCGCCGTGGAGCCGGATGGTGTCCTGGGACAGGCCGAGGTCGCCGAGGGTCTGGCCGGCGGCGATGCGCAGCTGCGACTGCACGAGGTCCACATCGGTGATCTCCTCGGTCACCGTGTGCTCGACCTGGATGCGGGGGTTCATCTCGATGAAGACGTGCCGGCCGTCGCGGTCGAGCAGGAACTCCACGGTGCCGGCGTTGCGGTAGCCGATCTGCCGGGCGAACTTCACCGCGTCGTCGCAGATCCGGGCGCGCAGCTCCGGGTCGAGGTCGGGTGCGGGCGCCAGCTCGATGACCTTCTGGTGGCGGCGCTGCAGCGAACAGTCGCGCTCGAAGAGGTGGACGACGTTGCCCTCGCCGTCGGCGAGGATCTGCACCTCGATGTGGCGCGGCTCGACGACGGCCTTCTCCAGGAAGACCGTCGGGTCGCCGAACGCGGACTCGGCCTCGCGCGACGCCGCCTCGACGGCCTCGCGCAGCGCGCCGGGCTCCTCGACGCGGCGCATTCCGCGGCCGCCACCGCCGGCGACGGCCTTGACGAACACCGGGAAGCCGAGCTCGTCGGCGGCCCCCACCAGCTCGTCCACATCGGTCGACGGCTCGGAGGAGCCGAGCACCGGCACGCCGGCGGCGCGGGCCGCGGCGACGGCGCGGGCCTTGTTGCCGGTGAGCTCGAGGATGTCGGCGCTCGGACCGACGAAGGTGATGCCCGCCTCCTCGCACGCCCGCGCGAGGTCGGGGTTCTCGGACAGGAATCCGTATCCGGGGTAGATCGCGTCGGCACCGGCGTGGCGCGCGGCCCGGACGACCTCCTCGACGGAGAGGTAGGCCCGCACCGGGTGTCCCGGCTCGCCGATCTCGTACGCCTCGTCGGCCTTGAGCCGGTGCAGCGAGTTGCGGTCCTCGTGCGGGAACACGGCGACGGTCCTCGCCCCGAGCTCATAGCCGGCCCGGAAAGCGCGGATGGCGATCTCTCCACGGTTGGCGACCAGCACCTTGCGGAACATTGCCCGATCCCTTCTACCTGCCCCGTGCAAAACCCAAGCTTGTCGGTGACAGTACTGCCCAGGTGGCTCAAAATGCTGCCCTGATGTGATCCAGTTCTCGCGGCCGGGTGTTTCGGCCGTCCACACTTCGACCGGTTCGTTCCCCGGACGCCACACACGGTGACCGTACCCTCCCGTAGGGCTCTCACCTGGTCTCACTCCTCGGAATGCCCGGTCTCGGAATGCCCTGCCGCCGGGCCGGCGCCGTGGCCAGGGGCGGGTGCCGCCGGACCGGTACCGCCGACACCGTCCCTGGTGGCCGCCCTCCGGGGCGGGAGCGGGTCTCCTGCGGCGGCTCGGGCCGGGCGCGGCCCCGCGGCGGGAGGGGCGGCGCCAAGGGCGTGCGTGCGCCACATCCCGGCCGGGACGGGCCCGCCCCCGGGAAGGCGGCGGGAACACGGAATCGTCCCTCCGCGGCGACGCGGAACCGGATCCGTCGCGACAACCCCTGCCCCCGGGCGCGGCCGCTGCCGTCGTCCGGGTGTCACCGGCAGGCCGCCGGACGGAAACCCCGCCCCGCGCCCACACCGCGCGGACCGCGGCGCATACCGGGGAGCCCGTCCCGCCGGCCGCGAGGGCAGGACCCCGAGGCCCGGCCACGGCTCCGGGATGCTTTCGCCGTCAGATCTGACCGAATATCACCCAGAGGGTGTCCGGAAACCTGCTGTTGCATCGAAATTCGGCCACTAAAGATGATCAGGTTCAGACAGATGATCCCTGGGGGGACGGCCCGGACCGCGCCCGCCCCTTCCCGCTCCCGGGCGCCACCTGCCGTTCACTCGACTGCACTCCCCCTTGGAGGAACACATGTCCCCCCGCAACCCCGGGTCCCCGCTGAGCCGCCGCGGTCTGCTCCGCGCCGGCGGCGGCCTCGGCCTCGCCGCCCTCGGACTCGGCCACGGCGCCGCCGCGGCGTCCGCCGCCGTCCCGGCCTCCGCCCGGTTCGACCTGACGCAGCCGTCCTACGACCTGTTCCGCGGCAAGACGCTGCACGACGACACCGTGCAGCAGAGCTTCGCCTTCGACCAGGTCAACAAGCGCCTCTTCGTGGCCCAGTTGCGCAACGGCAGCGGCCAGGACGAGCTCGGCAACCTCTGCGTCACCCAGCTCGACTTCGCCGGCGACCAGGTCTCGTACATGCACCTCTCCGGGTTCGGGCACGGTGTGGCCTTCGGCGTCGAGCCGAGCGGCACCGACAGTTACCTGTGGACCGAGGTCGACGCCAACACGGGCGGCTACGGGACCCGGCTGGCCCGCTTCAAGTTCGTGAAGGGCGGCTCGCTGTCCAACACCTCCACCGCGATCCGGAAGTTCGCCCCGATCGCGGGCGCGACGGAGTACACCTGCTCCATCGACCCGGTCCACAACAACCTGGTCACCCGCTACCACAAGGACGGGGTCAAGCACATCGCCGTCTACGACCTCGCCGCGGCGTCGGCGGGGACCTTCGGCACCCCGAAGGTGAACTTCCCGCAGCCCGCGCTGCCCACCAAGTCCCCGAAGTTCCAGGGCTACACGGCGTACGGCCAGTACCTGTACTGCCTGACGGGCACCGACTACGTCACCAACGGCAATGTGGTCGACTCGGAGATCACGAGCGTCGATCTCAACACCGGGAAGATCAAGGAGGGTCCGGTGCTGACGAAGGCGGGCGAGTCCCTGTCCTTCCGCGAGGCCGAGGGCATGGCGGTCTACCGCACGGACTCCGGTGAGGCCCGGCTGTTCCTCGGCTTCGCCTCCGGCGACCCGGGCGACCGGCGCTCGAACATCTTCTACAAGAACGCGCTGGTCTGAGCCGGCCGCACCTCCCGGTGCGCGGAACCCGGGGCCACCCGGTTCCGCGCACCGGGGCGCGCCGCGGGCCGCAGCGGTCGCCTCAGGGCGCCGTGGCGGCCACCCGCCGGACCTCGGTGCCCTCGATCGTGACCCCGGGCGCCGTCCAGTCGACGGCGGGCGGGGTCGCCGCACGGGCCTGCTCCTCGCTCTCGAACAGCACCACCGAGAGCCCGCGGCCGTCGACCGGCTCCATCCAGTACCCGGCGATGAAGCCGGGCGCCGAGCGCACGCTCGGCATGATGTCCTCCATCAGCGCGGCGGCGGCCACCGGTGCCAGCACCGGTTCGATCGTCAGCGTCACGAGTACAGCGTGCATACGGCCTCTCCGTCTCCGCGGGCTCCCGGCGCCGTCGGCCGCCCGCGGCCGGGCACCGGCCCGGTGTCCGGCTGACATCCTCCACCGGGGCGGGGCAGTTGCCCCCTGCGTCGCTGCGCCGACCCGTCGTCATCACCTGTTCGCCGCAGGAACGGCCGGGCAATCCGCCGCAGGAACGGCCGGGGCAGCGGGACCCGCCGCCGACCGGGGTGCTGCCCACAGCCGTGCGTCACCGCTCGCCGTCGCCGCACCGACGGTCGGCCCACGCGGGGGCGACAGCGGTGAGCATCAGCACCGCGGTGACCGCGAACGCCCAGGGGTACCCGGTCCGGCCCGCGAGCGCTGCGAATCCGACGGCTCCGATGCCCATGCCCGCGTCGTAGGCGAGGTTCCACAGCGCGCTGACGGTGCCGTAGCCCGTCGTGGAGACCCGGGCGTACATCAGGGTGAGCGTGGCGTTCTGGACGGCGCCGAAGCCGACGCCGAACAGGGCGACGCCCGCCACGACCGCGACCGGACTGTGCGTCAGCGCCAGGACGCCCATACCGCCCGCCGACAGCAGCAGGCCGGGGAGGACCAGCCCGGCCGCCCCGTGCCGGTCGCCGCGGCGGCCCGCCCACCAGCGGGCCAGCGTGGTGGCCGGGGGCTGCACGAAGAGCGCGACGGCGACGAGTCCCGCGAACTGCCGCGGGACGGCGAGCGGGAGGAAGGTGACGACGATTCCGGCCGCCGGCGCGGCGGTGGCGAACACCAGGGCCGGCCGGACGAGTCCTCCGGTGCGCAGGCCGGCGAGCATCCCGAGCGGCGGCCCCGCCGCCGGATCGCGGTCGGGCAGCCCCGGCACCGTGGCGATCGCGGCCAGGGCCGCCACCGCCCCGGCGACCGCGACCGGGGTGTATCCCACGTGCAGCGCGAGCCATACGCCCAACGGCAGGGCGAGCACCGACGGCACCCCCGACACCACACCGACCAGCGCCAGCCCCTCGCCCCGGCGCTCGGCCGGAATGAGTGACGCGGTCAGGGCGCCCCCGGCGACGACGGTCAACGCGAAGCCCAGACCGCGCACCAGACAGACCGTCACGATCCAGGCCGTGCTCCCGGAGACCGTGAGGACCAGCGCCGGCGCGCCGAGCAGGACCAGCCCCGCCGCGAGCGTCACCCGGTAGCCCCAGCGGGCGACCAGCCGCGGTGCGGCGAGTTCGCCCACGACCGTGGACAGCATCAGCGCTCCCATGGCGGACCCCGCCGTGCCGCCTCCTCCGCCGGAAGCCGCCGCGTACAGGGGGACGACGGACAGCAGCAGGTAGAAGCTGGTCGACGCCCCCAGGATGCTCACGAAACGCAGCAGCAACGCCCGCGACAGCAGCGGCGGCCGCGCCCCGGAGACGGCGGGCACGGGTGGTGGTGAGCTCATCGGTGCGGTCATGCGACGCACGCTAGGTCCGGACCGGATCACCGGTAAGGTCCAGTTCCATGCCGCTGCAGTGGTCCGGTGGGCCGCCCGACCTGTTGCTGACCGTCGACCGGGAGAGCCGCGAACCGCTGCGGGCCCAGCTGGAAGGCCGGCTGCGGGACGCCATCCGGTCCGGACGGCTCGGGACGGGTGACCGGCTCCCGTCCTCCCATGCCCTCGCCCGCGGCCTCGGGCTGTCCCGCGGCCTGGTGCAGGAGTGCTACGCCCAGCTCCGGGCCGAGGGCTATCTGGTGACGCGGGTCGGCGCCGACACCCGGATCGCGGCCGGGGCGTTCGTGCCCCCGGGCCCGACGAGCGCCCCCGCGGCACCCGAACCTCTGACGGCGGACTTCCGCTGGGGCGTCCCCGATCTGCGGGGCTTCCCGCGCACCGACTGGCTGTGGGCGCTGCGCGAGGCGGCGCGGACCTTGCCGACGGCAGCGCTGGACTACGGCGATCCGCGCGGCGAGGCCCAGCTGCGCGAGGTGCTGGCGGGCTATCTGCGGCGGGTGCGGGCAGCCGCGGCGGACCCGCACCGGATGGTGATCTGTTCCGGCTATGCCCAGGGGCTCGGGCTCGCGCTGCGCGCCCTGGCCGGGACGGGCATCGGCACCGTGGCCCACGAGGACCCGGGCTCCCCCGCCGCCGTGGCCGCCGCGGCGGGCTGGGCGGGCCTGACAACGGTCCCGGTGCCGGTGGACGAGCAGGGCATCGACGTCCGGGCACTGGAGGCGACCGGTGCCCGCGCCGTCGTCGTGACCCCGGCCCACCAGTGGCCCACCGGTGTGGCCCTCTCCCCCGAGCGGCGGCTCGCGCTGCTGGACTGGGCGGTGCGGCGGGACGCGCTGATCATCGAGGACGACTACGACGCCGAGTTCCGCTACGACCGGGAGCCGGTGGGCGCGCTGCAGGGACTGGCGGCGGACCGGGTGATCGCCATCGGGACCGTCAGCAAGTCCCTGGCCCCGGCGCTGCGCATCGGCTGGCTGCTCTGCCCACCCGCACTCGCGGCGCCGGTGGTCGAGAGCAAGCGGGTGAACGACCGCGGCTCTCCCGCCCTCGACCAGCTGGCGCTGGCGCGCCTGGTCGAGTCCGGGCGCTTCGACCGCCACCTGCGCCGGATGCGGACGACCTACGCGGCCCGGCGCACCGCGCTGCTGGCGGCACTCGCCGAGCACGCCCCGGACGTCGAGGTGACCGGGCTCGCGGCCGGCTTCCACGCGGTCGCCCGCCTCGGCGGCCACCACGACGAACGGTCCGTCGTCGCCGCGGCGCGGGACCGGAACGTCGGCCTCTACGGCATGAGCGCCTGCCGCTCCGCCCCGCCGCGGGACCGGTACGGCTGGTGCTGGGGTTCGGCAACGTCGGCGAACGGGCCATCACGGCCGGGATCGCGGCGGTGGCCGATGTGCTGACCCGGGGAGCGCCGGAGTGACCGTCTCCCTGGGGGCCGGCCGGCGCCTCGTCCGGACGGCGCTGCCGGGCGGGCCGTTCACCGCGCCGGGGAACCCCCGCCCCGGGCCCGCCCCTCCGCCCGTTCCAGCCAGTCGAGATACCAGTCGGCGAAGCTCACGCGGCTGCCGTCCGGTCTCTCCCGCGGCACGATCCACTCGCCCACGGCACGCACGTCGTCCCAGACGGTGCCCCGCTCCGGTCCGCTGACGACGAGCAACGTGTAGTAGCCGCAGCCCTGGTGGCCGAGCATGACCGTCCCGTGGTCGGCCCGGTCGTGCATCTCGTCGAGGACGAGCCGCTCGTAGTCGGCCCAGGCCTGCTGGAAGGCCGCGTCGTCGGCGAAGTCGGCACGCTCCGGCTCGGGCGGTTCGTCCACCACGGGGACGAACGGCACCGCGGCCTCGGCGGCGCGCGCGCCGTCGAACCGTTGGACGGGGAAGAGCCCGTAGTCGGGACCCGCTCCCCCGGCGGCCACCTCCAGCAGGAAGCACCGGTAGTCCTCGGGCAGGCGGACGCCCATGGCCCGCTCGCCGGCCGCCAGCACGTCCTCCGTGAGCGGGGGCCGCAGCAGGAAACCGTGGCCGCTCCGGTCCGGGTCGGCGCCGAACACCTGGCGCGCGCCCGGTGCTTCACGCAGGGCGAGCACGCGCTCCCGTACGCCCGTCCACAATCCGGTCATGCTCCCCGGTCCCTTCGGTAAGCGGCCCCGTCACGCGCTTCGGGGGCGAAGTCGACATGGATGGCCGGCAGGTAGGCAGGTAGGCAGGTAGGCAGGTAGGCAGGTAGGCAGGTGCGGAACGTCCGTACGGGCGGCGGGTGTTCACGGCGGCGGCACCGCATCCATGGACGCGTCGGCTGCCCGAGGCCCCCTTCCGGAACCGCCGGCTCCCGGCTACCAGAGGGTCTTGAGACAGAGGCTCGTCGTGCCGCCCTTGCCGTACTTGAGGTCCGCGTAGTACTCGCCGTCGGCGCACTTCTCGCCCTGCTCGTCCAGGCTGCGGCTCACCTTGTACTCCGCCTGCGGCGCCCCGCAGTCGGTGATCCGCAGGTCCTGGTCCTTCCAGTCGCCCTCGTTCCGCACGCAGTCGCCGACGGTCAGCGTCTCGGCCCGCTCGACGCCCCCGTCCGGACTCCCGTCCCCGGCCACCGCACCGATGACGATCAGCACGGGGATCGCCACGAGGAGGAGGAGCATCGGAACGAGGAACAGCAGGGCCTGGGGCCGGCGCGTCAGAGGCTTGCCGGGGTCCAGGGAGGGCCGGAAGCCGCCGGCCGGGGGCGCCAGCCTCGCCAGGGCGGAGCGCGGCCCGAGGAGGTTCATCAGCAGGGTGATCGGCGTGAAGATGGTGGAGAGCGGACTCCACCACCCCGCGACCAGGGTGTTGGCCGACATGTCGCGGAGCGTGGCCAGCCCGCAGTTCCGGCAGAACGGCCCCGTCGTCTTCAGGAACCGCATGATGACGACCATGCCCTGGTGACCGCGCACGGTGGCCTGGACCGCGGGCTGCGCACCGCAGAACCGGCAGCCGGGCGCGCCGCCGGGGTACGGCGCGGGCTGCGGAGCGTACGGGTACGCGTGCGGCCCGGCGAACGCCGGTCCCCCCGGCTGTCCCTGGGGGTACCCGGGTGCACCCACGTGCGGCGGGGTGCCCCAGCCGCCGTGCTGCGGCGGGTACGGCGCGCCGGGCTGCGGTGGGGGCGGCGCGCCGTGCTGCGGCGGGTACGGCGCGCCGGGCTGCGGTGGGGGCGGCTGGGCGTACGGGTTCGAGCCGTGCGGTGGCGGCGGGCTGGCCACGGTGGTTCCCCCTCGGTTCGCGCGCGGCACCCGGATGCGGTGACGCCGGAGCACCTTAACCAAGGGCCCGGCGACGGGGTTCGTGGGGGCGCACTGTCGGGAGGGGACGGGGCACGGAGCCCCGGGCTCAGCTCACCGTCGGCGTCGCCCGAGTCCGTGTCGGTCTCGATGTCGTTACGCCAGTTCTTGTCGCCGCAGATCTGCTGAGTCGCCGCCGTTCCGAAGGACCGGAGCCGAGCAGCGTGATGGGTGTGTCCGAGAGGTTGACGAGACCGTTCTGCGACGTCTCGTTGTGGTTCTCGGAGCGCTGGTTGCAGTCGTTCACGTCGGCGTCCCGGTGCTTGTGGGCCTTGTGGGCGTCATGGGCCGAGACAACGGTCCCCCCGAGCATGCTGACGCTACCGACCATGGCGGCCGTGAGAGCAGCCCTGCGAAGCTAGCGCATCACATCTCCACCTTCATGCGAGTCGACACGATCCGCGATTGATCGAGTCTCCCGTACATAGGAGATCGCCGGCCGGCCGTCCAGCACAGTCTCGCCGACAGCCCGGAAGCCGGTGCGGATCAATACCGCGCGCGACGCCGCGTTGTCGAGCGTCACAGCGGCCCGCAACGAGCTCAGGCCGTATTCCGTGGCGCCGAGTCCGCAGATCTGCCGGACCGCGGCCGTGGCCAGGCCCCGGCGGGCGGCCTTCTCCGCGATCCGGTACCCGAGCTCGGCACAACCGTCCGCCACGTCCACGAGGTTGACCCGCCCCACGATCTCGCCGGCATCTCCCACCAGGACATGGAAGAGACACCGTCCCTCGGCCTGCTCGGCGAGGAGCCCGCGGTGCCGGGCCTCGAAGTGTGCGAAGTAGTCGTCACCGCGGTCCGGTACGGAGGCGGCGAAGTACGCACGGTTCTCCTGCTCGAAGGCGAGCAGGGCCGTTGCGTGGTCGAGGCGGAGCAACTGGAGCTCGGGCATACGGGCACGGTACGCACTCCCGACCCCGGCAGACCCCTCATTATTCGGGCCGATTGTTCAAGGGCAGGGGGCCGCACCGCCGGGGCCCGCACCACCGATGCCCGCACCGCGGATGCCCGCACCGCCGATGCCCGGTCGGCCGCGTTTGCCCGGAGCGCACACCGACGAGTCGGCCCGGTGCCCGCGGCGAGCGGCCGGGCGAGGCGGAACCGGGAGCGGTTACGGTGCCGTGGTGGCAGCGAGGACGGACTTCGCGGGCGGGGGAGACATGGAGACGGGCAGCAAACCGACGGCGGTGTACGGGCGGGCCGCCTCGCTCTGGGCGGCCGCATTCGCCGCTGCGCACTTCTACTGGGCCCTCGGTGGCGACCGCGGCCTCAGCGTGTCCGCGGGTGCGGCACTGGCCGCCGAACGACCCCAGTGGTTCGTGGTGTTCGGCCTGTGGGGCGTGGGACTGCTCTGCCTCGCGGCCACGCTGCCGGCCTGGCTCCTCACCCGTCCCCGGCCCGGCGGCATTCCGGGACTGCTCATCGGCTCGGCGGGCTGGGGAATCGGCATCCTGCTGCTGGCGCGCGGCATCGGCATCGAGGTGCTGCTTCTCGCGGACACGTCCGGGGATGTCGCCTCCGTCTCCCCGGAACAGCGGGCGTGGTCGCTCGCGTTGTGGAATCCGTGGTTCGTCGTCGGGGGCCTGGCGTTCGGCCTCGCCGCACTCCGGTACGGGAGGCACACCGCGGCCGGTCCTGTTCCGGCTTCCTGAGGCGCCACCGCCGCCCCGGACAACGAACCGCCTACGAGGGCTCCTTGCACATCAGCGTGCGGGTGGTTTCGTAGCGGCGCAACGATCCGTCGGGCGCCTGTTGTCCCCTCGCCGTTTCCGACAGTCCCGCAGAACTGAGGGGCGGCGACGAGCCGGGAGTGACAAGGTGCGCTCATGCGCACCGACGTGACCCTCCGCCTCCTGGACCACGCACTCCTCGAGGAACTGCTCCGCACCGCGGTGGCGGACGCGGATCCCGGTGAGGTGATGCCACCGCTGCCCGGTCCACCGGGGTGGACCGCCGAACGGCGTCAGGCCTTCGAGCGGTTCCACCGGTCGCGGTCGTTGGCGGCCGATCCGGTGGAGACGACGTTCGCCGTCCTCGTGGACCGGACCGTGGTGGGGGCGGCACGGCTCCGCCCGGTCGCGGACACACCGGCAACCGTCGAAGCGGGACTGTGGATCGGCCGGTCCCACCGCGGTCAGGGCGTCGGCGGCGCGGTCCTCGACCTGCTCGTCCACCGGGCCCGCGCCGACGGGTCCTCGGCGCTGATCGTTCACACCACGCCCGACAACACCGCTGTCCACCGTCTCGTCACCCGCATCGGCATCGAACCACGGCGCCAGGGAGACGCGGTGACGGCGCACGTGGACCTCACCGTCACCGGACGGGACCGCTCAAGAGCCGACGCCGACGGCGCTGCCCCACCTCCCCTGCGGGAATCCTGGCCGCCTTGATCCGGGCCTGCCGACCGTGAACCACGCGGCTGGGGTGGGTCGACGGTGCGAGCAGGGTGGACCGGCAGCTCCCCCGGCGTCCTCGGCCACATCCCGCCGAGTCGGCAGCCGGGGGAGCTCCGCGAGGTACACCGTCCTCACCGGGGAATCCCGGTGCTCCAGGTCCGGCGGAGCAGACAACGTCGGCCGGACATAGAGTGTTGTTCCGTGGACAGAAACATACCTTTATCTTTCGAGCGACTGCACAACTCCCCTGATCTCGACGGCCATTCGGTCGGCGATTCGGCCGGGCACCCGGAACTCTCCTTCCGGCATGCCGATGAAAAGGATCTGAGCGAGCTCGTCCGTCTCCGGGACGCGGCGGCCGAATGGCAGATCGCCCATGGGATCGACCAGTGGAAGCCGGGACAACTCGGTGAGGACCACTTCCGGGCCCGGCTCGAGGACGGCGAGGTCTGGATCGCGACCCTGGCTCCCGACGGTCCCGTCGCCGGAGCCTGGGAGCTGTGGTGGGAGGACCGGGCGGCCTGGGGCCACCAGCCGTCGAACGCCGGCTATGTGCACCGGTTGATGACCGACCGCCGGGTGGCCTCGCCGGGCACCGGCCGCCGGATGCTGGCCGCGGCCGAGCGCCGTATCGCCGCCACCGGCCGAGAGGTGTGCCGGCTGGACTGCCTGGCCTCCAACCCCCGGCTCCGGACGTACTACGAGGCGGCGGGCTACACGGTCGTGGACGCGCGCCGGCCGAAGGACGGCGGGCTGGGCAGCGTCTACGACGTCACCCTGCTGGAGAAGCAGCTCATCCCGGATCCGGAGCCCGCTCGGGAACTCTGAACCGCAGGAATCCGCCTGCCCTGGCGGCGGTCACCGCCGCCGGGGCAGGATGCTCCCCGGTCGCGATCGGCTCGGCCGCAGGCGGCCGGTCCGGCCGCCTGCGGCACGCCCTGCGAAGGAATTTGGCCTGTCTGCCGTGTGGTCTGCCCGCAGTTCGGCCATCGAGCCCGGCGGGCGGCACAGCGCCTCCGCCCGAGAGCAGGACCGCGCCGGGTACCGCCACGCGAGAACAGGACCCGGCACGGACCGCCCACCGGGGTCACCGAGGGCCCGGCGCCCTGCGTCGGCGCAGCCGGCCCAGTCTCGTAAGCACCTCACGGCAACTCCGCTTCCGTTCACAGCCATGGGCTTCGTGATTGCCGTTCCGGGCCGCACGGCGAACACCGGGCCGCCCGGCCCGGATTCCGCGTTGACATGCCGCCACCGGCTGGCTCTAATGGTCCGCGTGCCACGTGGCGCCGACCAAAGAGCAGTGGGCAGGTCGGCAGCCGGGCGAGCACTGTCACAGAGGGACGATGCCGTGAGTACCCACTCCGTTTTCCGCATCTGACGTAGCAAGGTCCGACGTTTTCCGCGTCCGACGCAGCCACGTCCGCGTTCGTCCCTCGTCCTCCGCGACGCCGCGCCGTCGCGGCGTGACCTCACGCACCGAGCCGTCCGACCCGCACCTCCCTCGTAGAGGCGTCGCGGCGTCCGCTCCCGCTCGGTGCGCGCCACGGGTCTCCGCTTCCGGATGAAGGGCGTGCGTCACGGCGTGCTGCCTGCTTCCCGCACCATCTCCGTTCCCGCGCACCCGTCGCGGGTCCACATCATCATGTTGGGAGACCCCACACCGTATGACCCTGTCCTTCAATCGATCGGTGATCGAGGAGTTCCGAGCCCGTGGAGGAAAGGTCGGTGGCCCCTTCGAGGGCAGCGACCTCCTGCTGCTGACCACCACCGGCACCACGTCGGGGAGGGAGCACACCACCCCGCTCGCCTGCTTCCGCGACGGCGACCGGCTGCTCGTCGTGGCGTCCGCCGCCGGTGCGCCGCGCCATCCGGACTGGTACCACAACCTGCTCGCCCACCCGCTGGTACGAGTGGAGTTCGGCACCGAGGAGTTCTCGGCCGTCGCCGTGCCCGCCGAGGGCGCACATCGGGACCGGCTGTTCGCCCAGGTGGTGGACGCGGCGCCCGGATTCGCCGACTACCAGGCCCGCACCGTACGGACCCTGCCGGTCGTGATGCTGGAACGCTCCGAGCCGGACCCGGACGAGACGCCCCGCGAGATCACCAACCTGGCGGACAAGCTGATCGAGGTCCACACCTGGCTGCGCGCACAGCTGAGGCAGGTGCGCGCCGAGGCGGACGCCCACTTCGCCGCGCGCCCGGGCGCAGCCGCGGAGGGCTCCGGTGCGCCGCCAGCGCCGGCGCTGGGACTACAGATCCGGCAGCACTGTCTGGCCTTCTGCCAGTCCCTGACGTTCCATCACACCAGCGAGGACGAGCATGCTTTTCCTTCCCTCGACGCCCATCATCCTCATCTGCGTGCGGCTCTCGACCGGCTGCGCGCCGAACACCGGACCGTCGGCCGCATCAAGGACGAACTCGTCGGCCTGCTGGGGAGCATCGGCACCACCGATCCCCACCGGTTCCGCAGCGAACTGGAGCGGATGTCCACCGAACTGACCGCCCACCTCGACTACGAGGAGGAGTCACTCATCCCGGTGCTGGCCGAGATCCCGTTCCCGCCCGGACCGCCCAACCCGTCGTAACACAGAGCCGGCCGGGGCGGCCGCCGTCCCGGCCGGCGCAACGGGCAGCGGGCAGCGGGCAGCGGGCAGCGACGATCGAACGCCGTGCGGCTCACCACCGACGGGCCGGGGCGCGTCCGGCCCTCGATCCTCGACCTGCCCCGTCCCGCCCGTCCCGCCCGTCCCGCCTTCCCCGGGAGCCCCACTCCCGACGGGCCGGGGAGCGCCTCGACAACAGATCGGGGAGCCCCTCGAAATCAGGAACAATGCGTCCCCCGTCCGAGTGGTTTGACTCCGGCGATTCGCCGTGACAAAAGGGCTGCGACACGTCGAACTGGCGCATGGAACCGGGAAGTTGGTTACTTGACCATGCGGGGTGGCGATATTCGCGACAACTGTCGGACCACCCACAGGAGAACACCACCATGTCCACACCGTGCCCGCCCGTCGACGCCCGTAAGGCGTTGGACTTCGTCAGAACCAGTGGCCTCGTCGATCTCACCGTTCCGCTGGAGCGCATAGTCGGCCAGGTCAGCCAGCTCGAGGACGTCGCAGGATATGTCCTCGCCTGGGAGCGGTACGTCCTCGTCGTCGCCAATGAGGTCGCCGAGTCGGCCGAATCCGGCGCAGCCAACTGATTTCACCGGTAAGTCGATGATCGGCGGGAGACCTTCCATGGACCATGACCGGACCGGCCGCCGATCATCGTCGGGGCGCGCAGTGGAGGAACGGGCGGTCGCCTGGCTCGCTGCGCGCCGCACCCTGATCGACCCCGGGGACGTCGGCCCGGACGAGGTGCTCTTCGTCCGCAAGGCGCTGATCGAGACCGCGTTTCTGGTCGGACTCCGGGCACGGCTCGTCCCGGCCCCGCTGGAGAGCGATTACGCGTCGCTGCTGGAACGGATCCGGCACATCGCGGCCCGGCCGTCCTATCGCGAACTCATCGCCCGCGACGAGGACGCGCTGCTGCTCTATGCCGGCACCTATGCGGCGCTGCGGCTCTGCGGATTCGAGGACCCGGATTTCCGGCATCTCGTGGAACAGGCCGCGGCGGGCGGGTACGCCACCGCTTTCGAGCGGATCCCTTATCGCCAACTGGACCTGTTGCACACGCTCCAGGTCTGCGGTATCGAGCACCCCCTGCCCGCCATGGACGACGTGCTGCCGTTCTCCCTGCTCTGCAACCGTCCGAATGTCCTCAAGCTGACCGACCGCGACATCTACGCGGTCACCCACACGGTTTTCTATGTCACGGACTTCGGACTGCGGCGCCCCCGCTGGCCGCGCGGCTTCGCCCCCGGGGAGGCCGTGGAGCTCCTCGACGCACTCCTGGTCGTCTGCCGCGCCCGGCAGAACGCCGATCTGGTCGGCGAACTCCTCTGCTGCCTGCTGTGCCTCGGCGTCAGGGAGTCGCCGGCCGCGGACGAGGCCCGGCAGTTCCTGGCCGCCGTCCAGGAGCCGGACGGACGGGTGAACGGGCCGAGCGGCATCGTGCACCCGCAGTTCGCCGACAGCGACCCGGAGCACCGGCGCTGGGCGGAGGGTTACCACACCACGATCGTCGCCGCCCTGGCCGGACTGCTGGACCGCAGCCCCGACATCACCGTCACTCCCCCGCCACCGCCTCCCGCCGCGAGGATGGAGCCGGCCGAGCCGCTGCGGCGAGCGGTCGCCTGGCTGGCCGCGAACGGGGTGCGCCATCCCGTGCGCACCGGGCTTCCGGCAGTGGCCGCGGCGGCGTGCGGGGCGTCCGCCCTCGGGGAGCCGGAGCTCGCCGGACCGGCCCTGCGCCACTTCGCGGACCGGCTCGCCGACGCCGGACCGGAGGTGTGGCAGGAGCAAGGCATGGAGGTGGCCGGGGAGTTCGCGGTGGCGCTGCGCGCGTCGGGAGCGGCCTGCCCGTCCCTGGAGCGGTTCCTCGGGGCGACCGCGGCGGTCATCGGCTCTCTGAACGCGGTCCCCGCGGAGGCGGCCGAGAACGTCCACCGCCTCGCCGGACTGGGCCTCATCGATGTGCGGCGCGCGGCGGAGCTGACCGGGGGCGCGTCCGGGGCGGCGGGCCGTACCCCGGAGGCGTGCGCCACGGAGCTGCTGGACGCCCGGCGGACGTACCACCTGGGGAAGGCGGCTCATCTGCTGCGTGAACTGGCCCGGGCCGGCCATGGCGGGCACCGGCTCACCCGCGACCTGGCCGGCTTCCTGCTCGCCCAGCAGCATCCGGACGGCGGGTTCGGATATCCGGCCTGCGACGAACCCGGCCGCCGAGAGGAGTGCAGGCTCTCCTGGACCCGGAGCATCGTCACCGCACTGGCCGGGATGACGACTTCCGCTCCCGGGAATCCAGGTGAGGACGTCCCGGCCGGTGGCGGAGCCGTCCGCGTCGACGCCCGCTGACCTCCGCCACGGCGGGACGCGGGTTCCGGCGAGGAACCGGGAATCCGGGAAGTCCGCCCGGGCCGCCCCGCGGGCGAACGCCGGTGCTGCGCGCGCACCGCTGCCGCACGCTCCGGGCCGCACCCGACACACCGTCCGGCCCGTGCCCGCGGGGCCGGACGCTGTGTCCCGTGCCGGGCACAAAGCCCCTGGCCGCGGCCCCATTCCTCGGTGCATACCTGCCGCGCGGCGCGGCCCGGCCCCGGGTACGGTGTGCCTCCCACCGTCATCACCGGAGTGTCCATGCGCAACATGTCCATACCGGCTGCCCTCAGCCTCGCCGCCGCAGCCACGGTCGTCGCCGTCGTTCCCGCCACGGCCGACTCCGCCGCCCCCGCCGGGGCCCCGGTCACCTCTTCGGCCCCGTGTCCGCAGCTGTCCCGGGACCTCACCTGGTACGGCGACAACCGCGCCCGGCTGCAGCAGGTCGTCGACGAGCGCGGCCGGTGCGGAAAGCCGGGCCCGGACGGCCGTCCGGTTGCCGCCTTCGACTGGGACAACACCGTCGTCAAGAACGACACCACGGACGCCACGCTCGCCTGGGCCCTGCAGCACGACAAGATCCTGCGGCCCAAGAGCTGGAGCGCCACCAGCAAGTGGCTCACCCCGGCCGCCGACCGCGCCCTCACCGAAGCCTGCGGCACCTCCGTCCCGGTGGGCGCCCCACTCCGTACCTCCACCAACACCCGGTGCACCGACGAGATCTTCGAGATCCGCAGCACCGCGAAGACCATGGACGGAGAGGAGGCCTTCGCCGGCCGCTGGAACCACCGCCGGACGGTGCCGGAGTACGCCTGGGTGCCGCAGCTGTTCGCCGGGCACACCCCGGACCGGCTCACCTCGTTCGCCCGGCAGGCGCGCGCCGAGTTCCTGGCCGCCCCCGTGGGGAGCAAGCGCACCGTGGGCACCCACACCATCCCCGGCTACCTGCGCTACTACCCGCAGCAGAAGGACCTGATCCGCACTCTGCGCCAGGCCGGGTTCGACGTCTACATCGTCTCCGCGGGCGCCGAGCCGATCACCGACGCCTGGGCGGGCGGTGTGGGCATCGACCGGGACCACACGATCGCCATCCGCAGCGTGCTCCGCAAGGGCCGGATCACCACCGGGACGCAGGGGTGCGGCGATGTGCCGGCCGGGCAGGGCGAGGCCATCCCGTACATCGACGGCAAGCGCTGCATGATCAACCAGGAGATCTTCGGCATCAAGGGCGCCGCGGCCTGGAAGCGGCAGGACGCGGCGCACCGCATCGTGGTGGGCGGCGGCGACGCGAACACCGATGTGACGTTCGTCGGCGACGCCACCGGCGCGCACCTCGTGCTGAACCGCAACAAGGACGAGTTCATGTGCCGCGGGTACGACGACGCGGACGGCCGGTGGCTGGTGAACCCGATGTTCATCGAGCCGCTGCCCCGCAAGAAGACGCCCTACCCGTGCTCCACCGCCGGGTACAACAACCCGGACGGTTCGATGGGCCCGGTGCTGCGGCCGGACGGCAGTGTCGTGCCCGACCAGCAGGACGTCGTCTCCGGCAGCTGATGACGGCTGCGCCGCCGTCCCGCTCGCGGGCGGGGCGGCGGCACCGCAGGGCGGGCCGGCGACCGGATCGGAGGCCGGTCGCCGGGCCCGCCCCGCCTCGTCCCGACAGCCGGAGGCACCCGAGCGGCGGACGGCCGCCGCGTACGCCGCCTCCGGCCGTTGGAGTGGATGCCCCGCACCGGGGGCGTGGCGCGGCAGTCCCTCCGTGGACCGGCTTCTAAGGTCGGCGGCTGTCCGACCGTCCAGGAGAGGTGGGTGTGTCATGCGACGCACTGCAGTGCCCGGTCCCCATGACACGCCGGTCCCCGCCGGCCGCGGGCAGCGTCCGTACGCCGGGGATTCCCTGATGGGTGGTCACCGGACCTGGCGGCGCCGGGCGACAGCGGCGGCCGGGACGGCGCTGCTGTGCGCGACGGGCCTGGTGACCGCGCCGCCGGCCGCCGCCGCGGCGCCCGCACCCGTGCCGGGCAGCGCGCCGCTGTACGTCTCCGACTACGCGGGAGGCCGGGTCCTGAAGGTGCGGGCGGACGGCGGTGGGCAGACCACCGTCCCCACCACGGGCCTGACCCGGCCGACCGGCATGGCCGCGGACGCCGCCGGGAACCTCTTCGTCTCCGACACCGGCAACAACCGGGTGGTGAAGGTCCCGGGGAGCGGTGGCGGCCAGACCGTCCTGCCGGCCACCGGTCTGAACCGGCCGATCGGCCTGGCGCTCGACGCGGACGGGGACGTCTTCATCTCCGACAGCTTCAACGACCGGGTGGTGAGGCTGCCGGCCGGCGGCGGCCCGCAGACCACCGTCCCCACCACCGGGCTCTCGCACCCGTACGGGCTGGCGCTCGACACCATCGGCAACCTCTTCGTGGCCGACTTCGTCAACGACCGGGTGGTGAAGGTGCCCGCCGACGGCGGGCCGCAGACCACCGTCCCCACCAATGGGCTCAACCAGCCGACCGGGCTGGCGCTGGACACGGCCGGGAACCTGTTCATCGCCGACAGCGGCAACGACCGCGTGGTGGAGGTGCCGGCGGGCGGCGGGCCGCAGGTCACGGTGCCCACCACGGGTCTGGACGTGCCGGCGGCGCTCGCCACGGACGCGTTCGGCCGGCTCTACATCGCGGACTTCGGCAACGAGCGCGTGGTGAAGGTCGCTCCCGGAGGGGGCGGGCAGACCACGGTGCCCCTCACCGCCCCGGGGTCCCCGGCCGGGCTGGCGATCCCGCCCTCCCCCGTTCCGCCGACCGGCGTGACGGCCGCGCCCGGGGCGGGGCGGGCCACGGTGTCGTTCACCCCCAGCGCCTCCCCCTCCGTCACCGGTTACACCGTCACGGCCCGCGACGTCACCGCACCCGGCCCCGGCGGCCGGACCGCACGGGGCACCGGCTCCCCCGTCACCGTCACCGGGCTCACCCCGGGCCACCGGTACACGTTCACGGTCACCGCGACCAACGCCGGTCAGGCGACCGGCCTGCGCTCGGCGCCGTCCCCGGCGGTCACCATTCCCGCCGCGGCACCGGTCCGCACCCGGCTCGACGCGAAGGCGGCCACGGCCCTGTGGCAGGCCCGTCCGCCGGTGCTGTCGGTGAGCCACCTGGCAGCCACGCTCACCACCTCAAGCGGCTCGCCCATCGCCGGCCGGGCCGTCAGGTTCAGCACCGCGTCCGGACGCCAGGCGCTCTGCGCGGCGGTCACCGACAACTACGGCGTGGCCCGCTGCGATGTCACCCTTCGGGGCCGCGCCGCCGCGAGTGACCGTCTCTACCGGGAACTGCTGCGCCACGGCTACCTCGCCGTGCACGATGCGTCCTCCGTGTACCGGTCGTCCGAGGACCGGGCCCCGGTACGGCCCGAACGCGGCCGCTGAGGCACTCACGCCCGGTGCGGACCGGGCGTACCGCCGGGCCCCCTGCCGCTGTCGGCAGGGGGCTTGGCCACGGCCCGAAGGAGCCGGGGCGGGTCAGCCGGTGGCCGCCACCCGTGCCCGGTTGAAGAGGTAGGCGCACAGGAAGACACCGGCCATGACGAGCAGCCCGCCCCACAGTTCGTAGAAGGTGGGCAGCCGGCCCTCCCACATCAGGTTGAACAGCGCGCCGAACACCGCCTCCATGCCGATGACCGGCCCCATCAGGGTCGTCGGCAGATGCCGGGTCGCGATGTTCCAGAACCAGGTGGCGCACCACGAGCCCAGCACCGCGAGCACGGTGCACCAGGCCAGGAAGGTCCAGAACGTCCGTGTGTCGGAGAAGGGTGACGGGCCGCCGGCCGACCGGGCCAGGGGGATGAGGAAGACCGAGGCGCAGCAGGCGCCGAACCCGATGCACGCGGTCCAGACGGTGTTGTCGACCGGGGTCCGGGCCGTGCGCAGGAACAGGCCGTTGACGATGACGAAGTAGGACCACGCCACGCACGCGGCGAAGCCGAGGGCCGTGCCGACGAGTGTGTCGTGCCCGTCGCCGGATCCCAGGGCGCCGGCTCCGCCGTTCACCAGCAGCAGGCCGCCGGACATCACGACGATCGACAGGACCAGCCGCCGCCACTCCAGTGCCTTCTCGAGGGAGTTCGACACCAGGGCGACCATCGCGGGGATCAGACCGGTGAGCGTCGAGGCGAGGACGCCGCCGGCGACCTCGGCGGACATCGACAGGAGCAGGTAGAAACCGATGTACCCGACGACGCCCAGGTGCATCGCCCGGAGCACGTTCCGCGTACCGAGCTGTCGCAGCTTGTCCCGGTGGATCGCGAGGACGACGACGGAGAGGGCGCCGAAGACCGCGTACCGGCCCACCACCAGGCAGTAGATGTTGACCGGTGCGACGGCTGCGGGGCCGAGGAAGGTGAAGCCCCACAGGGCCGTTGCCGCGAGCGCCGCCGGCAGCCCCAGGGTGTAGTTGCGCTGCCTAATGTCCCTCACCCTCACCATCGTCGAGCATCCCGTCCTTGAGCAGGCCGTCGCCGAGGGAGACGACCTGGTCGACCAGGAAGTCCATGTCGCTCCGCACGGTCCGGTGGTTGGTGTTGGCGACCCTGATGACGAACTTACCGTCGATCAGGGTGTGGGACGGGACGGCGAGTCCCCGCAGCTGCAGGCGAGAGAGGATCTCCTGGTTGAGGGCGTTCAGTTCGTCCAGGCGGGCCCCCGGCCGGACGTACCGGAAGCAGGCGATGTTCAGGGGGCTGCGCGAGACGGTCTCGAGCCGTGGGGAGGCGTCGACCAGACGGGTGAGATGGGCGACCTGGTCGATGTTTCCGGCGATGGACCGGGCGAACCCGTCGAGGCCGTGCGTGCGGAGGGCGAACCACACCTTGAGGGCCCGGAAGCGCCGGGACTGCTCGATGCCCCGGTCCGCGAACGCCACCGGGTTCGAGGCCGGTCCGTCGGGCGTCCGGCTGATGTAGTCGGCGTGCGAGCTGAAGGTGTCCTCGAGGGCACCGGGCTCGCGGACCAGCACACAGCTCACGTCGAACGGCAGATAGAACCACTTGTGGAGGTCGAAGACGAGGGAGTCCGCCCGGTTGAGTGCGGCCAGCAGGGGGCGCCGCTCCGGCAGCAGATAGGCGAACGCCCCGAAGGCGCCGTCGAGATGGAGCCAGAGGTCCTCCTCCCGCGCGATGTCCGCGAGGTCGTCGAGCGGGTCGACCGCTCCGGTGTTGACGGTGCCCACGTTGCCGACCAGGCAGACGGGGCGCAGGCCCTCCGCCCGGTCCTTGTGGATCGCCCGGCGCAGCGCGGGGACGTCGATCCGGAAGTCGGGGTCGACGGGGATCGTACGGAAGAAGGCCCGTCCGATGCCCAGCAGCTCGACCGCCTTCTCGAACGAGTGGTGGGTCTCTGTGGAGCCGTAGACGGTGAGTTGGGGCGCTTCGCGCGCTCCCGCGTGCCGGATGTTCCACTCCGCGGCGCGGGACTGCCGGGCGGCGGCGAGCGCGATGATCTGGCCCATCGAGCAGCCGCTGGTCAGCAGTCCCGAACCGGTCTCCGGCCAGTCGAAGGCCTGCTGGAGCCAGGTGACGACCTGTTCCTCGACCAGCATCGCGGCGTTCTCGCCGGCACCCAGGGTGGCGTTCATGGCGGATGCGAGGAGGTCGGCGTAGGCGGCGACGGGCAGGCCCGAACCGTTCACCCAGCCCCAGAAGCGCGGGTGGGTGTTGCCGCGCGGATACGGCAGGATCAGCGAACGGAACTCCTCGTAGACCGCGGTCATGGGCCGGGCCCCGGTGGGCAGTCCGGAACCGAGTGCGCTGCGCACCTCGTCGGGTACCGGCTGCCACACGGGCCGTTCGCGGATACCGGCGAAGTGGTCGACGACATCGTCGATGATCTGCTTCCCGAGGGCTCTGAACTCCTCCCAGTCCTCGGGTTCCAGGGGAGACGCCGCCCGCGGTGGCGTCTCGGTGTGCTGCGGTCCCGGCTGGTCCCCGGTCATGTCTCTCCCCAACGGTGCGCGGCTGGTGCGGCTGTGTGCTCAGGTGGCCGAGGTGACGGGCTGCCGCGCGGTTCTCGCGGCCGGCTCGGTCGTGGTGTCGGCGAACGCGGTGAACCGGTCCGGCCGGTAGAGCCGGTGCATGGGGTGGGGCTCGCCGCGGAGCGAGGCCAGGACGGCTCCGGCGACGGTGGGGGCCTGGGCGAAGCCACCGGTGTTGTGTCCGCCGGTGATGACGAAGAGGCCGCCGTCCGCGGTCCGTTCGGTGTGGTGCAGCCCCAGTGACGTGGAGGTCCAGGGCCGGACACAGAACTTGAAGTCGTAGTTCTCCGCCGGGTCCGACGAGAGGGCGGGAGGGGCGCTGCCGGGGAGGATCCGCCGTACGGTGTCGAGGATGCCGCGCCGCACGGCGTCGAGCTGCCGGCCGTCCACCGCGCCGGGGTCGCTGCCGACGTACCCGTAACCGGAGCCGACGACCAGGACCTCCCGGCCGTCGGCGTCGCGGGCCACCGTGACGTTCGCGTCCTCGGTGACATGCCCCCTGCGCGCCACCTTGAGCGACGTCCGCAGGCCGGTCCCGGCGTTGCTGATCCGCACCCAGCCCCCGAGGACACCGTGGATCCTGCCCTCGCAGGGGGAGCCGTCGAGGAGGCGCTGTCCGTGCGCCCCGGGTGAGGCCACCACATGGGCGCCGGCGGGGAGGGGCAGCGGGCAGTCGAAGCCCGTGACCTGTCCCCCGGCGTCCCGGCGCACTCCGGTGACGGGCGTGTTCCAGTGGAAGGAGACGCCGCGGCGCACGAGGTGGTCGATGATGCGGCGGGAGAACTTGTGGACGTTGAGGGTGAACCCGGGGACGAGGAAGCCGCCGCTGAGCGTGCCCTCCCGCAGGGCGGGCCCCAGCGCCGGGACGTCCCGCGCGATGTCCTCGGGAGTGAACTCCCGGAGCACCGCGCCGATGCCACGGTGGCGCGCCAGGGCCGCATCGAGGTGCAGCGGGTCGCTGTAGACGCGCAGGATGTCGTCGACGAGCACCACGTCCTCGAAGAGGGCGGAGTGCCGCTGCCGTAAGGAACGCCAGCGGTCCCCGGCGTCGGCGTTCAGGGCGAAGACGTCCCCGGTGTAGGCACGGGTGAGCCAGGACGGGATCCGCTCGGACTCGTCGATCCACTCCTCTTCCTCCGGCGTCCGATGCGGCCGGTCCGAGGCGAGCCAGCCGAGCTTCTCGACCGGGGTGCGGAAGTGGTCCGGACTCTTCAGCCAGGGGTCCCGGTTGGTGTAGCAGTCCATCTCGGTGAGTGTGAACATCCGGGCGTCGTCACCCGCGAAGGTGCAGCCGTAGCGGTGCCAGGCCGCGCTGCCGGGCTCGGGTGACCGGTCGAGGACCGTCACCTCGTAGCCGCTCTCCGACAGGTGGAGCGCGGTGATCAGGTCGACGATGCCGGCGCCGATCACGACCACGTCACGGTGTGCCCCGTCCGGCGGGTCTGCGGCGGGACCGGGCAGTCGCCGCAGGGTGAACCACTGCTCGCAGCGCCGCAGTGACGCACCGACGGATTCCAGGCCCGCGCCCGGCTGCCGGTGTTCGCAGACGCCGGGGTGGGGCGTTTGTGGCGGACGGCCGGCTGCATAGCCGACGAACACTCCGCCGGGGTGGTGCCCGGACCACTGCCGCAGCACCTCGCTCTCCGGCCGTCGGGCCGCGATAAGGCCGGTGGCCCCGTAACGCCGGAGCGCGTCGAGCAGGTCACCGGGCGGGGCGTCGTGGAGAGCCGGGGCGTGGACGATGTTCCCCGACCGCAGAAAGTCGGAGGCCGCGATCTCGGGGTCGGGTGTGGTGAGCAGGATCTGCATCGTGCTGCGTTCCCTCTCCGCTGGTGCAGTGGACCCGGTGCCGTGTGGCCGGTGCCGTGGATCCGGTGCCATGGGTCTGGTGCCGTCGGCGTGGTGCCGTTGCCGTTGGGCGTGGTGCCGTGAGCGTGGTGCCGTGAGGTGCGGTGCCGTGGAGCCTGGTGCCGCGGGGGGACGCGATGTGTCAGGGACCGAAGGGCAGCGGATGCCGCTGCATCCGCAGGCGAGGGGCGGCAGGGGTGAGGTCGATCCCCGTACCGACCCAGCCGCTCCGGAAGGCGTCTTCGAGCCCGGCGGTGTCGGACAGCGCCACCGTCCGTCCGGACACCGGGCCGTGCCCCGCGGGCCAGTCCGCCGGGAACGGACGGTAGAACAGGAAGCGCAGCTTCCCGCCGAATTTGAGCGCCACCCGGACGGGACGGAATCCCGTCGCGATCAGCGAGCGGACACCGTGCGGATTGCCGGGTGAACTCGTCGCGAAGAGATGCCGGATTCCGGTGTCCGCGAGGTCGGAGAGGGCCCGGGCGTTCATGAGTCCGGACAGTCCGTGTCCCCGCCATCGGGGCAGGACCGCGATCGTGTCCCAGTGGGCCGCGTGGACCAGTTCACCCGGGGGCAGCGCGGTGTCCCGCGCCAGATTGAAGGGGCGCTCCCGCGGAAAGTAGACCATGCGGTAGGCCACCGTTTCGCCGTGGTGCCGCACGCCGTAACAACGCCCGCCCTCCCCCAGGCAGTAGGCGATGAATTCGGGCGTGCTGCGCTGAAAGGTGTCCCGGTCCGGCTGCGCGGAATGAATGCGCTCCTGGAGCGCGAGGATCAAGGCCAGATCCTCGGGGCCGAGCCGTCCGATCTCGAACATCAGGCGGCTCCGGCAGCGTCGACGAATGCCGCGATGAGCGGGTCGCAGGTGTCGCTGCTCTCCTTCACCGGGAGTTCCGGGTGCCACAGCACTCCCACCGTCCAGTGGTCTCCCGGATATTCGATCGCCTCCACGAGCGAGTCGTCGGCACGGGCCGTGACCTGCCAGGCGGAGTCCGCCCGGGCGTCGAACCGGAGGCCTTGGTGGTGGTAGGAGGTGACCAGCAGCGACCGCTGCGCGTAGGCCCTTTCGACCCGGCTCCCCTCCGTCAGGCCGACGAAGTGCTGGGAGGGCTCGGTCAGTGAGCTGCGATGGGCCACGGAATCGCCCAGGACATCGGGGACGTGCGAGATCAGCGAGCCCCCGGTCGCGACATGGAGGACCTGGCAGCCCCGGCAGATGCCGAGCGTCGGCAGACCGGCGTCCAGCGCCGTCCGCGTCAGCCGGAGCTCGAAGTCGTCGCGCTCGGGGTAGTAGGTGTAGTCGTCCTGTCGCGTCGTCCCCGTGCAGCGGGAGGGATCGATGTCCTCTCCCCCGGTGAGCATGAGACCGTCCAGGGCACCCAGAACCTCGGAACACCGGGACACGTCACCGTAGGGAATGACCAGCGGCAGACCGCCGGCCCGGGCGACGTGGTCGACGTACCCCTCCTGAATGCAATGGCTGCGGATGCCCGGTCGATAGCGTGCGGTGATGCCGATCCGCGGCAGCGTGGCCGCCATCAGACGGAAACCTCCGGGTACGGCGCCGTCGCGCGACGTCCTGATCCCCGGTCCCCGATGGTGCGCATTTCCTGATCCCCCTGAAAACCCGAGCCTGCGAGGCGATTTCGTGTGCGACGTACTCGATGCGGCGGAGGGCCGGTCGGAGCGCACGAAAGAGGATGGTGCGTACAGCCATCGGCTACAGTAGGTGACGGCTCGGCCACGGCGCAACGGGTTTTTTCGGCGGCCCCCGCACAGGCCGGCATCGCGCTACCGGAGCCCCCGGGACCACCGGGAAGGCCCCGCCGTCGGCGGCTGTCCAGCACCCGCACCCCGGGCGTGCGTCAGGCGGGCCCTGCGGAACGCTCGCACCTCACTGCGTGGCCGAAACGGTCGCATCGGGTTCAGACAACTCGCCGCGAAACATGGAAAATTCACCATCGAGACGGGGAGCGGGAGCCCACGCAATGGCCACCGCAGGCAATCGTCCACACAACCATGGTGGGAATGTTGCATTCCGTGCATCATGTGTCGCGAACATGCCATCGGCCCGCTGATCCCCTGTCACGGGCCTCTTCGAGCCGTACCGCGACTACAGGAGTGGCCCATGCAGGGACGTCGTTGGAGAACCCGGGTGTCGGTGACCGTCGCGGCGGCGGCCGTCACCGCCGTCGTACCGTTCGGCAGTGCGGCCACGGCCGCTCCGGTCCCGCGCGGAACGGCCGGGACGCAGGCCGTTTCCGCCGTGCAGCAGCAGTCCGGCCGCGGCCCCGCGTGGTTCGCGGGCGTCGACTACGGCACCTGGCAGCGCGACGTGAACACGGTGATGAACACCGCCCGCCCCTATGTCGAGGAGCGGATCTCCCGTGGTTCCGGCGAGAAGATGGCCATCGTCCTGGACATCGACAACACCTCGCTCGAAACGGATTTCCACCCGTTCTGGGAGTACCCGACCCCCGCGGTCCGGCCGATGCTCGATCTCGCGCGTTCCGCCCACGCCCGCGGAGTGAGCATCTTCTTCGTCACCGCCCGCCCGGGCATCATCGCCGGGCTCACCCAGCACAACCTCGAACGGGTGGGATACCCGGTGTCCGGCCTCCATGTGCGGGACCTGCCGGACCTCTTCGACGAGGTCAGCGCCTACAAGACGGCACGGCGGGCGGACATCGAGGCCAAGGGCTACACGATCATCGCCAACATCGGCAACAGCCCCGGCGATCTGGTCGGCGGCCACGCCGAGAAGACGTTCAAGCTGCCCGACTACGACGGCAAGCTGTCCTGACGTCTTCGCCGGCCACCCGGCAGCCGGTGCGCCGGATCGTGGGCCGGTGCCTCGTAAGGCCCGTACGCCCCGGGTCGGTCCCGGGGCGTACGGGCCGCTGCGGTGAGCAGCCCCCGACGGGGAACGCCTGACGGGTGACCCACGACGGTTCGGTCACTCACTCCGGCAGAGCGCGGGCGGGTCCACCGTTGCGCTGGGCGCCACGCGCTCCCAGCGCGGCCGCGGTCACCACCAGCACCGCTCCGGCCGACCACAGCCCGCGGGACGACCGCCAGGACATCACCGACCAGCGCGACTGGGCCGAGAGCAACGATCCGACGCTCAGCCAGGATCCGGCCGAGACCAGCGACAGGGCGGAGCCGATCGAACCGGCCGAGAGAGCGCTCCCGACCGATCCCACGGACAGCACCGAGCCGACCGACCCGATGGAGAGCACCGAACCGACCGACCCGATCGACAGAACCGAGTCCTGGGACCAGAGGGACAGGGAGGCGTTGCGGCACGTGCGGCGTCCGGACGCCGAGGGGTGTGTGGTCATCCACCCATCGTGCCGCGAAAACCTTGCCCGGGCAGGGCGGGCAGCCGACCGACCGGACTCGGCGCGGGCCCCGGTGCCCGCGCCGGAAGTACGGCACAGCTCCCCCGGGCGGCGCCACGTCTTCGGAACGCTGCCCTCCGGCTCGGCCGGCAGCGTCAGACGCCCAGCCCCGCGTCCCGCGCCAGGAGGGCCGCCTGGACCCGGTTCTCGCAGCCCAGCTTCGCCAGGATCCTGCTGACGTACGCCTTCACCGTCGCCTCGCTCATATGGATCCGCTCGCCCGCGTCGGAGTTCGACAGGCCTTCGCCGAGCAGGGCCAGCACCTCCAGCTCCCGCTCGGTGAGGGCGGTCAGCCGTCTCCGGGCCTCCTCGCCCCGGGCCGCGGCCGGCGAGGCCAGCGAGTCCACCACATGGCGGGTGGCGCCGGGCGAGAGGAACGCGTCGCCGCCGGCCGCGGCCCGAACGGCGGCGATCAGCTCCCCCGGCGCCGAGTCCTTCAGGAGGAATCCGGCTCCGCCGCTGCTCAGCGCCCGCAGCACGTTCTCCCGCTCCCCGAAGGTGGTGAGGATCAGCGCCCGGACCCCCGGGGCGGCGCTCCGCAAGCCGTCGAGCGCGGACAGCCCGTCCTGGACCGGCATCTGGATGTCGAGCAGCGCGACGTCCACGGCATGCGCGCGGGCCAGTTCCACGGCCTCCCGGCCGTTCGCCGCCTCCGCCACCACCACGATGTCGTCGGCCGAGGTGAGGATCATCCTGATGCCCGCCCGGATGAGCGGTTCGTCATCGGCGACGAGAACCCTGATCACCGGTCTCCCGCTCTGATAGGTCGTGGAATCTGTGCGCGTCATTATCGCCCGGCCGCGGAAACATTGCCCCCGGCCGTGGAAACCGTCGTCTACGCCCCGACCTCGTACGAACGCTTCTCGACGATCCGGCCGTCCCGGAAGCAGAAGCGGAACACCGTGTCCCGGTCCGGGTCGTCCGACGACTCCGTGGACATCAGCACCAGGCACTGCGCCCCTTCCGGCTCGGCCGGGCCTCCCTGCAACTGGGAGGTGAAGAGGGTGCCGTCGGTGGGCAGTTCGGCCCGCACGGACTCCTCGGACCGGCCGACCTCCACCTTCCGGTACTGCCCCGGCGTGATCATGCTGTCGAGGAGCTCCGCGAAGCACCAGACGACCAGCCCCACCACGACCACCCCGAGCACCACCGTGAATACGCAGCCGAACCGCAGTCCCCGGCTCGGGCTCCAGCTCCGCCGCGGAGCCACGGCAACCGGGCCCGAAGGCCAGGACCAGCCCGGTACCGGACCGTGGCGCCCCGGCCCTGCTGCCGGAACCTGCTCGCCGGGACCGGCCGGGTCGAGCCCCGGCCCCTCGCCGAAGGGCCCCGGCGCACCGTCCGCCCGGCCTCGGCGGGCCGGCCCGCCGCCGCCGTCCGCGCCGTACGGCAGGACGCCGGCCAGCCGGAATCCCCCGTCCGCCGTCGCCCCCGCGTGCACCAGACCGCCGACGAGCCGGGCCCGTTCCCGCAGCCCGGTCAGCCCCTGCCCGCCGCTGACGGCTGCCACTCCCGGCCCGGGGGCGGGCGCGGGACCGTTCGCCACCTCTACGACCAGCGAGTCCGGCTCGTACCGCAGCTCCACCGTGATCGAAGCTCCGGGGGCGTACTTGTACGCGTTGGTCAGCCCCTCCTGTGCCACCCGGTACGCCGCGTGGTCGACGACCGGCGCCAGCGGCCGGGGATCGCCGGAGCGCCGCAGCTCGACCCGGGTGCCCGCGGCCCGGGCCGTCTCGACGAGCCCTTCGATGCCCGCCGCCACCCGGGAGGCGGGCTGCGCCCCTTCGGCGGGCTCGGGGGCCTCGGTCCCGTCCCGCAGGATGCCCACGACCTGCCGGAGTTCGTGCATCGCCGACACCGACGCCTCCCGCAGCACCCCCACGACCTCGCGCTGACGACCCGTCAGCTCAGGGTCCACCTCCAGGGCACCCGTGTGCACGGCGACCAGGGCGAGCTGGTGGCCGAGGCTGTCGTGCATGTCCTGGGCTATGCGCTGGCGTTCCCGCATCCGGGCCTGCCCCGCCACCATGGCCCGCTCGCGCAGCAGCTGACTGTTGTGCTCCTGCAAGGTGCGCAGCAGAGTGCGGCGCTGCGACCGGTACCGGCTCCAGAGACCGGGCACGACCGTGAGGGCGAGGAAGGAGATCGCGGCCACGAGGAAGGTCGGCAACGACATCTGCGGGAACTCGCTCACCGTGGTCAGCACCGTGTTGAGCACGAACGCGGCGACGAACGCGCCGACCGTCCGTCCCCGTCCCACCACCGCACGCCCCGCCGACCAGCCCGCCAGGATCAACAGCAGCGCGAACCCCTCGAGCAGCCCGGCCGCCGCGGCGACGACCACGAGCACCGTGCCGGGCAGGACACGCCGCAACGCGGAGAGAACGGCGACGCACAGGGCGACGGCGACGATGCGGGGGAGGCCGTTGTCGGCAAGGTTCTCGATGCCTGCCGCAAGCAGGCCCATGACCAACGAAAGAACGGTTTCTCCAGCGATGCGCCACCCGGACCACGCAGTGGGCACCACCAGGCCCCGGGCCATGCTCCGGACGTTCGCCGCTATGTCTGCTGCCTGCACACGGGACACGCTAGTTCGACGAAGGTCATGCACACACGTCCCTTTCGTCGACCATCCGAACAACGAAGGTCGATACCCCGGCCCCGGGCCGCCCGGCCTTCGTCCGGCCCGCCTGCCGAAACTCCCGGCCGGTGCGCTCGCTTCGGCTCCCGTCCGTCCCCGGTCCCTCCGCCCCGGTCTGCGCGGCGCTCACCGAACCGGGTGCGGGGAGGAATCATCGGTGGGGACGGCTCTGTAGGCCGTCGTGCCTCAGTCGAAGGACAGGCCGATGTGGTCCTCCACGGGCCGGTAGCCGATCCGCTGGTAGAGCGCGTTGGTCGTGGGGTTGGTGAGATCGGCGAAGAGCAGCACCTCGTCAGCGCCCGCGTCCAGCGCTGCCCGGCCGGCCGCCGTGGTGACGGCTCCCGCGTACCCCCTCCCCCGGTGCCCCGCCGGGGTGTACACAGGCGCGACCCGGACCATGCCCGCCACGGCCCGGCTGACCGCGGCGAACGAGACCGGAACGCCGTCGGCCTCCCAGAGGGTGACGCCGCCGTGCTCGAGCTTGTCGTCCACCGCGGACGCCTGGTCGCCGCCGCCCGCGGAGACCTCCGCGGCGAAGGCCGCGAACCAGGCGATGAGCAGCTCACGGTCCGCGCTGGTGGCGGTGCGGGCCGCACCGGGAGGCGCGGGCCGGGGCGGAACCGGCTCGTGGAGCCGGTAGAGCCGGTTGGTGCCGTCGGGGCGGGGAACCGTACCGGTCCGCCGCTGCCAGGCCGCCCCGAAGCCTTCCGCCGCGGTCCGTCCCCCGGTGGCACCGGACACCGGACGCCCCTGGTGAGCGAGGGTCGTCGCCAGGGCGACGGCCGCCTCCTCCGGCATCTGCGACAGCACGACCGGGTAGGGAGGTGTGCACAGAAGAGCCCCCCGGGCCGTGCCGTCCGATGAGCTCCACCACCCGTAGTACGGTGCGTCGTCGCCGTAACTGCGGGTCCCGGCCCGCAGTGAGGCACCGACCGACAGCAGAACGGTGTGCGGGACGGGGTCCGCCCGCAGGAAGCCGCCCGCGGCCGCCAGGAATTCCTCGAGTGAGTCCGTCGTGTTCCAGGCCATGGGGAATTCTGTCGCCCACCACGCCCCTGGCGCACGTGGTTTCCGGCGCCGGGGGCGGACGGGGCGTTGAGTGCGTCGGTCGGCCCGACAACCTGGCCGGCCCGGCTGACGGGGCCCTTGTTTCTGTCTTGGGCATATCGTTCACGCGGTGGCGTGCGCCCGCCTGTCACGACCCACCCTGTCGCCAGAACCGGAGCGGAGCCCCCTCTTCAAGGCCTCAAGGGCAGGGCCTCGGTGGATCCGGTGACCGGCTCGGGCCCTTGTGCGGCAGTCATGCGGCTCCGCCTGAGGCGTCTTCGGCGCCCGTCGCATCGTCCGGGCCGGCGTCCGCGGCCCGCGCAGATGAGTCGTGCGGTGCGTACGGCAGGGCCGCGCCGAACAATACGGTCTGCCGGGCCCGCGGATCGTCCGCGTCCCGTGCGGCGAGTTCGTCGGCCTTCCGGCTCAGGCAGGCCGTGAGTTCGGTGAGCGACTCGGGTGTCAGACGCAGGATCAGGTCGCTGATGCCGGAGCATTCCAGCCACGCGGCGTCGAGCCGTCCGTCCGCCATGTCCCGCTCGTGCCGGACGAGTGAACGCTCCAGGTGATCGACCTGGGCCCGCCGGGAGACACCGACCAGAGCCCGGGCGCCCGGCGAGGCGGCCATCGCGGTGTTGTTCCAGGCGGTGACGGCGTGCACCGAGCGCCAGCGGCGTTCCCGCCCGTCGCGGTGCTCGGCCTCGGCGACGAAGTCGTGCTTGGCCAGAACCCGCAGGTGATAACTGGTGGAGGCGGATGATTCGCCGGTTCTGACCGCGAGTTCACTGGCGGTGGCCGGACCGCCTTGCCGCAGCAGTCCGAGCAGCCGGATCCGTAACGGGTGGGTGAGGGCCTTCAGGGCGGCCGGGTGCTGTTCGGGATCGAGTAGGCGTTGGTGCTCTTCACTGACCATGCCCGGAGAGTAGAGCCGTCGGCAGCTTCTCCAAAGCTCTTTTTGCAGAAATTTCTTGGGAATATCCGGAGTCATAGTCTTCGGTCGGCGCCGTCCCACACGGCCCATGCCCGGACCCCTCGATTCGGCGCCAACCGGTCGAAGGCCACGGCGGCATCCAGCCGTACCGGAGCAGTTCTCCACCCCGACCGGCCCGGTGATGTCAGGCTCGGAAGATGAACTCCACTCCCCGCACGCGGGTCTCCTGGTGGCCCGTCACCCTGAGAACCCCCCGGCTGACCCTCCGGCCCGTCATCGCGGAGGACCTGCCCCCCATCGAGCGCCTGTGGCGGGACGAGGACGTCCGGCGCTACCTGGGCGGGCCGGTGGACGAGTCGAAGATCGTCACGCGTCGCGCCAGGCTGGCCGGCACACCGGGCGTGTTCACCATTGCCGGGCGGGGCGCGGAGGAGGTACTCGGACTGGTCACCATCGATCCCTGGTCGGCACGGGAAGGCACCGAAGTCTCCTACCTGCTGCTCCCGGAGCACTGGGGGCGCGGCGTGGGCCGGGAGGCGGTGGGCGCCGCGGTCGACTGGGCCCTGCGGTCCGTTCCCGGGACGGCCCAGGTGGTGGCCGTCACCCAGGCGGCGAACCGCATGTCCCGGCGGCTCCTGGAGGGCATCGGCATGCAACTGGTCGACCGCATCGTGGAGTACGGGGAGCAGCAGACCGTGTACCGGCGCCCCGCGGTGCCGACCCCCGCGGCAGGCGGCGGACCGGCCTGATTCCGGCGGCTGCGCGGACTGCCGTCGCGATACGCACGGCGGCTCAGCCGGTCGTAGGCCGGTCCCCCAGGGCCGTACGGACCGCCTTACTCCCCCGCGTACGCACGCCGGAGCGCGGCGACGTCGAACTTCGTCATGGAGAGCATCGCCTCCGTCGTGCGCTGTGCCTTCTCCGGGTCCGGATCGCCGATCATGTCGGTGAGGCCGGCGGGAATGACCTGCCAGGACACTCCGTACTTGTCCTTCAGCCAGCCACAGGCGACCCCTTGGCCGCCCTCGGTGAGCCGGTTCCAGTAGTAGTCCACCTCCTCCTGGTCCTTGCAGAAGATCTGGAACGAGATGGCCTCGTTGAAGGTGAACTGGGGCCCGCCGTTCAGGGCGACGAACTTCTGCCCGTTCACCTCGAACTCGACGGCCAGCACGGATCCGGCAGGGCCCGGCCCCGCCTCCGTGTAGCGGCCGACCTTGCCGCGCTTGGCGCCCGGGAAAATCGACATGTAGTGGTCGGCTGCTTCTTCGGCCTGCCCGTCGAACCACAGGCACGTGGTGAATCCATCAGTGGCCATCACTACCTCCTTGTCCGTGACGTCCTTACCCGCACCGGCCGGTCACGTGCGGCCGCCCCACCGGGCGGTGGGCTGGATGGCGGAGTGACCGGCACACCGGGGCGCGGCCCGGAGAGGCGGCCCGGTGCCGGTGTCCCCATGTCATCGAGGTCCGCCGAGAACAGCCCGGCGGCTCCGCCCCGGACGGACGCGTCCGCGGTCACGATGGAGCAGTGGCGCGAGGGCAGCCGACCGGGTCAGCGCTCCGGCAGCCGGTGGTGGGCGATGGCGGGCCGCCCGGCGAACTGGTCTTCGGATTCGTGGGATTACCCGCGACGGGACCGGGCAGACGACGTCTTGCAGATGCAAGACCGGGCCCCGAGCCGTCCTCGTCCATCCCCCCACCGTGGACGGTCCGGGGCCCGGACGCCCCTCCATGGGACACGTGAGGGTTCCATGGAGGTGACAGGCCCCGACCGCTGCCGGTCGGGGCCTCGCTCTTGTGCGCATCCCGAGCGGCACGGGCCACTCGGGACTCGCTCCTGGGCACACGCCGAGTGGCCCGTGCCCATGCTCCATGTGCCCGACGGTGCCCACGCTGCGGCACAACTGTCACGGCAGGTGCCGATGCGCTGCAGGCCCGCGGCTGCACCCCGAGTACCAGGGCGTGCGTACGCGACCGGGCCCTGTCGACGAGGGCACGTGGGATCAGGGCGTCTCTCCGGCGGGCTCTACGGGGCGCTCCACGGTGCGCGGGTGACGCGGAACGCCGGGCAGATGCTGTGCACCGCTCGTGTCCGCCGCCACGGGTGTGTCGACGTAGTAGTGGACCAGCTCGCGATGGAGCCGGAACCCCGAGGTCCAGGCCAGACCGCGGCTGGCCGTGTTGGACCGTCCGGCGGTCCAGGTGGGGGTCAACCCGCGGGCACCGAGATCCCGGCACAGCCCGGCGACGCAGGCTCGGGCGAGCCCCAGCCGCCGGTGGCTCTGCAGTGTCGCGACGCCCAGATCGGCATAGCGGCTGCCGAGGAAGTACGTTGCGGCGAGGGCCAGCAGCCGGCGCCCGGCGTCGAACGCTCCCCATGCGTGGCCCCCGGCCAGCAGCCGGTGCGCACTGCCCCAGGGAGCGGCGATCCAGTCGAGATCGGAGCCCGCCCCAAGAATCGCGGACGAGTCGGCCGGACCCAGTCGTCGCACCGTCAGTCCGGAGGGCGGCACCGGTAACTCCGATAACTCCGGTGAGGTTTCACTGAGCACGTACACCATGCGTTCCCAGGGGGTCAGCCGCCGGAAGGCCGCGCCGAGCAACGGGAGGAAGCGGTCCGGCGCATCGACGTAGGTCCCGTCCAACGGTGCCAGCAGCAGCGGGTCGAAGACCCGCGGGTCGCCGCGGAGCAGACAGTGATCGGCGGAACGGACGGCCAGGGCCCGAGGGGTGGCGAGCCGGTCGGCCCACCAGCGGCCCGCTCCGCCACGGACGATGATGTGCGGGGCGAGTGCGGCCGGTCCCGGCGGCTCCGGCACGAAGGACCCGGTCGAGGCCACGGCGCGGGCGGCCTGAGCGGGGGACAGTTCGATCACGGCGCGGAGGGTGCGGTGTGGGCGGTGTGAGCCGCCGCGGCCTCCGGGCGCTGCTGGAGGTGTTGTTCCGGCCCACCGCGATTCGGGGTGCTGTGTTCCGGCCCACCGTCCAGGAGCTGTCTGCCATGCATCGTGTGCTTCTCCCCTCTGCGCTGTTCACGCAGCCCGAAGGGGCGGGTGAACGCGCCGCGCGCCACCTCTCACACCCTTCGCTGGACAAGGGTGACGTATGGGGCGGCCGAATCCACGCATCTTCGATGCCCAAGTGAGGTCGTGCCGCGCCCTGTTCCCGCACAGCGAACCGGACTTCGGACAGCACTCCGGCGCCCGGGAAGGCGAGCAGCCTCGTGAACGTGGGACGGCACCGGAACCGGTGCCGCCCGGAACGGCTCAGTCGCGCCAGGCCCCCTGGGCGGCCGCTTCGGCGGCATAGGATTCGAAGTCCTTCGGTGGGCGTCCCGTGACCCGGAGGACCGCGTCATCGGTTCGGCCGTCGCCCGCGTCACGCAGTGCGGCGAAGGCCTCAGCCACGGCCTCGGCGTCGTCACGGGAGAGGCCCAGCGCCTCCTGTGCCGCGATGAAGTCGGCCGTCGCTCCCCGGAAGCGGACCGGACGGCCCGACACCCGGGCGATGGTCTCCGCGGCCTCGGCGAACGACAGCGCCCGCGGCCCGGTCACCTCGTAGGTCTGCCCGCTGTGGCCGTCCTCGGTGAGAGCCGCCACGGCGACGGCGGCGATGTCGTCGGCGTCCACGAACACCTGGCGGACGTCGCCCAGCGGCAGGGTGACCTCTCCGGCCCTGACCGCTTCGCGGAGGAAGCCCTCGTCGAAGTTCTGATTGAACCAGTCGGGGCGGACGACGGTCCAGGCGGCGCCGGACTCCCGCACGGTCCGCTCGGCGGCCATCAGGCGTTCGTCCCCCATGAGCTCGATCCCCCTGCTGGAGAGCAGGACGATGCGCTCCACTCCCTCGTCGACCGCACAGGCCACGAACGAGGCGTCGACGGGTACCCCGTCCGGCGCCATGAGGTACATCCGCCGGGCTCCCGCCACGACGGGTTTCCAGGTGCCGGGATCGGTCCAGTCGAAGGGAGTCCCACTGCTGCGCGACGCGGCGCGGACGGGCTGCCCCGCGGCCCTTAACCGCGCGGTGACCCGCCGGCCGGTGGAACCTGTCGCGCCGAGGACAAGAATCGGGTGCTCAGTCATGCGTGCCAGTGAAACACCCACCACTGACAACAGAGCCGAACCGTGCCGACCCCGGCCCCGCCGCCGGCCGGGTTCGCCCTTGCCGGTTGCCCGCCGGTTCCTCTTCGCTCCGCGGACCGTGCCGTGCCCTCGCCCATGGGCCGGCTCATGCCCTTGCCGATGGGCCGGCTCATGTCCTTGCCAATGGGCCAACTTCCCCGCATCCGGGGCTTGTCGTTTCCACCGGAGTTCCCCGGGAACCCGATTGTGTGCACGCACCACCGACATCCCCAGGTGCACCTGCACACCCGCCTGAGAGAGAGGAATGTTCATGCTTTTCCTCGTAGCCGCATTGATGCTGCTCGGGGTCTTCCTCGGCGCCGCGGTCCATATGCCGCTGCCGGTCGCACTGGCCATGGCCGCCGCCATCACCGGCTGGCTGGTCTTCTACGGGGTCCGCAAGCGGTACGCCCACGGTCGCCGAAGCTGACAGCCGACGCTTCCCCCGCCGTGACCACCGGCCTTCAAGGAGAGACGATGAGTGTCGAGACCCCTGTGCGCCCGCCCAAGAAGTCCCGCCGGAATGCCGACAGCATGGCTGTCGCCTCATTCGTCCTGGGTCTGATCGGACTGCTGGTCTTCAACGCGTTCCTCGGCCCCGCGGCACTCATTCTCGGCTGTCTGGCCCTCAACCGCGGTACCGGGCACCGGAACCGGGCCTACCTGGGGCTGTTCCTCGGCGTGGCCGACCTGGTCGTGCTCGCCGCGCTGACCGCGGCCGACAACACACTGATCTGGTGAACCATGTGGCCGCGCCCGCCTTCGCACCATGACCGCCGGGCCGCACCCATGACACGACGCCGGGCCGCAGTGGTGGGGCAATCCGTCACAGGACCGCCCCCACCGCTGCAGCCCCGTTCCACGTCAGCGGAACTCCGACGCTGCACATATATCGCGTTGTGGGCCCCAGGGCGCCGCCATAGGGTCGCCGACATGTCTCTACGTCTCCGTATGCGCCAAGCACTGCCGGAAGCGATGCGTGCCCGCGACAAGGCTTCGGTAAGTGCCCTGCGCGCAACACTTGCCGCCCTGGACAACGCCGAGGCGGTGCCCGTGGACGAAGCCGAGGTCCGCGGCCCGGCCCTTGAGCAGTCGCCGGTCGGTGCCGGGGCCACCGAAGCGGTACGGCGTGAGTTGAGCGAGTGCGATGTGGTGGATGTCGTGCGGGCCGAGATCACCGAACGACTGGACGTCACAGCTCAGTTGACCGCCCCCGCGCATGCCGACCGAGCCGCGCAGCTCCGCGCGGAGGCCGCCGTGCTGCTCCGCTTCCTCGACGGTCCCGGAACCGTGTAGGAGACGGCGTCTCCTCACCCCGAAGCACCGCGGGAGCAGCACCGGGAATCCCGGGCAGGTCGTGCCCCGGCCCACGGCCGGTGCGCTTCCCTGCCCGGACCGTTCTCCGGGCCTCAGCCGGCCTGTGCCGCATCCGCCGCAGCCAACAGAGCCCGTTCACGTTCCGGAGTGATCCCCCGGGCCTCGCGGCCGGTGCGCGTTTCGCCGAAGGCCTCGTCGAGGCCTTCTTCGCCGAACAGCCAGGTCGCGGTGTCGTGGATGGACTCGGCCACCGGACGGCAGCGCAGCCCGGCGGCGACGGCCTTGGCGGAGCTGGGCTTCCAGACGGCCGACAGGTCGCCCTTCTCCGGTGACCACAGCGGGAGTTCCGTCCAGACCGCCACCTCGTGCTCGGTGAGCACGGCGTCGTCCACCCACACCAGTTCGGCCTTGCCGCCGGTCTCCGCGACGCAGGCGCCCAGGAACTCCCCCCAGGTGGTGTTCGCCGGTGTGCCGCTGACCAGGTAGTCCCCGGAGTCCTCGGCTTCGATCCGGTCCAGTCCGAAGATCGCCAGATCGCGGGCGTCGATCAGCTGCACCTCCCGCTCGGGGCTGCCCGGAGCCACCATCCGGCCGCCTTCCGCGGCGCGCCGGAGCCACCAGGTGAGCCGACGGGCCCGGTCGTGCGGCCCGATGATCAGGCCCGGTTCCACGATCAGAGTGCGCCCCGGAAAGCCCTGCTCGACCGCCATCTCGCAGCCGACCTTCAGCTTGCCGTAGTCCCCGTCGTCCGGACCCGCGTCCGGACTGCTCTCGTGACGCGGTGACGTCTCGTCCACCGGCTCCGCGGGCCACCCCGGGCGGGCGTTGATGGAGGAGATGAAGAGATATGTCGACGCCGACCCGGCCAGCGCCTTGACCGACGCCCCGACCACCCGGGGTACGTAGCCGCAGACATCGACGATCGCGTCCCAGGGGCCCGCCTCGGCGAGCCGTGCGAGATCGGCCTCGTTCTCGCGGTCACCGCGGACCGCGTGCACTCCCTCCGGGTCCGACTGCGTCCTGCCCCGGTTGAACGTCGTCACCTCCCATCCCCGCCGCAGCGCTTCCTGCACGAACGTCCGCCCCAGGAATACCGATCCACCGATCACCAGAAGTCTCATGCGGCAGAGTCTGCGCCGCTGCCGTCCGTTGCGGTGGGGAAATATGCCGTGGGCAGACGCATTGTGCCGACGGCGAAACGCCGGGCCTCCGACCCACGGGGCAGCGGGCGGGTGGCCCTCCCGGCAGCGGCACCGGCTCACCGTCGCCGGACCACTGCCATACAACCCCCGGAGCCACTGCCCCACACGAACACCGGAGCCACTGCCACACGCGAATTCGGTGGCACCGCAGGACCCCATTGAGGAGGCTGGCGCCATGGCCACCTTCCTGGAGACCGACCGGCTGGTCCTGTACGGCTTCACCGAGCTCCGGATGGAGTGGGTGACGGCCAACACGATGGCCGTCAACACCTGTTCCCGCTGCGTCATGGAGAAGGCCGGCCCGACCTTCGTCCGCGCCTTCGCCGGGGACTGGCCCGAGCCCATCACGGGATCCGAGCACGGAGAAGTCGAGTACGCCCTGACCAGGGCGGAGTGGCAACGGCAGGCGTCATCGCCGGACCCAGCACCCCCGAGCGGCGCCGAGCGGACGCCAGGGCCTCCGGAGCGGAATCCCGCAGCGGACGCACCGAACTCCACAGCGGAGGGCGACCGATGACCCCGACCGTACGGCCGTACGTGGGCGCGCCGGATCTGCGCGTCCTGCAGGAGCTCACCCAGCGGGTGTGGTCGCCCGCCACCGCCCATCACATCGGTGACCTCGCCTGGGGCCGGTTCCTGGCCGGCCGGGCGGCAGCGGACTGGCCCCTGGCCGTCTGGGAGAGCGACGGCCGGACACGCGCCTGGGCCTGGGCACACTTCCCGGACGGCCTCGGACTCCAGGTCGACCCGGAGCACCCGGAACTGTTCGACGCGGCGCTCTCCTGGTTCGGCACCGTCGCCGACGGCCGTCCCTGCGAGATCGACGCACTGGACACCGAGCCGGCGCTCCGCGCGGCGCTGCTGCGTCACGGATACCGGCAACAGCGGGGCAGGCCGCACTTCACCACCCATCTCCGGTCCCTGACCGCACCGCAGTCGCCCGGTCAGTCGCCGACCGGCAGTTCACTCGCTGTCACACCGCCCACCGAACCGGCGTCCACAGACCTGTCGTCCGCCGACGGCCTGCCGGCGCCTGTGCTCCCGGACGGCTTCAGCGTCCGTGCGCTGCGCGGCCTGCCGGATCTGGACCGGCGTGTCGCCGTTCAGCGGGCCGCCTGGAACTCCGCTCGGGTCACTGCCGGTTCCTACCGGGACGTCATGGCCGCCTGGCCCTACCGGCCGGATCTGGACTGGGTCGTCGAGGCCCCCGACGGCCGCTTCGTCGCCAACTGCCTCATCTGGTACGACGACGTGCACCGGGCCGGGCTCATCGAACCCGTCGGCACCCATCCGGAATTCCGCCGCCGCGGGCTGGCCAGGGCCGTCTGCCTGGCCGCCCTCCACGCGCTTCGGGCCATGGGCGGGACACAGGCGATCGTCCGTCCCCGGGGGGACGCCGACTACCCGGTCCCCCAGGCGCTCTACCGAAGCATCGGCTTCCGCCCCGTCGCCCGCACGCACACCTACCGCCGCCCCGGCACGCACCGCTAGCTTCAACGCCGGTCACACACCTGGCGTCATGTGGGGCACGGACCTCGACCGGCCGCGCCACGCCTCGGTGCCCCACAGCACGTCCACGACCGCGCCGATCAGCACTTCTCATCGGCGTGCCCCCGTACCTCCGGCGCCCCCGGGCGGCCCCGGCCCCAGGTGGCGCAGGGCCCCCTGCCCCAGAAACCCCGGGCCCGGCACTCCGGCCCATCAGACACCCCGCAACTCCGTAACGGCTCCCCGCGCCCCAATGGTAGCCTCGATCCTGACTGAAATTTCAGTCAGGATTTCGGTCACGATGCTCAAGAAACGATCACTCGGTGTGGGGAGAGAGTCATGAAGCACCTGCGACGCAGGTCACTGATGCGGTCGGGCGCGGCGGCCCTGCTGGGCGGTGCCGGGCTGGCGGCATGTGCGAGCGGTCCGGAGGCAAAGGCGGGGACCCAGGACATGTCGGCACCACGGCGCGGCACCTGGCGCATGCCGGCGGAATCGGCCGAGCACGCACGGACCTTCCTGGCCTGGCCGCCGCGGGACTCCGTGTGGGAGGAGTACGCCGAGGACGCGCAGCGGGACATCGCCGGGATCGCCCGCGCCCTCGCCGACTTCGAACCGGTCACCCTCCTGGCCGCCCCCGGGGAACTGAAAGCGGCCCGGCGGGCCTGTGGTGCGGATGTCGAGATCCTTCCCGTTCCGGTGGACGACCTCTGGATACGCGACAGCGGCCCCACCTTCGTCGCCGGCGCCAAAGGCCTGGAGGCGATCGACTTCCACTTCAACGGCTGGGGCGGAAAGCAGGAGCACCGGAGGGACGCCCGGGTGGCCCGCGGCATTCTGCAGCGCCACCGCGTTCCGCGGATCGACGCACAGCTGACCGCGGAGGGCGGTGCGCTCGAGGTCGACGGGCACGGCACCCTGCTGGCGACCGAGAGCTCGCTGGTCAACGCCAACCGCAACCCCGGCATGTCCCGCGACGCCGTCGAGGCGGAGCTGAAGAGGCTGCTCGGCGTGACCGAGGTGATCTGGCTGCCGGGGGTCCGGGGCCGGGACATCACCGACTACCACATCGACGCGCTGGCCCGGTTCTGCGAGGACGGCAAGCTCCTCCTGTCGCGCCCGCCGGAGAACGGTGCCGCCGTCTGGAGGCGGGCCTACGAGACGTCCCGGCGCATCCTGGAGAAGGCCACCGACGCCCGGGGCCGGCAACTGGAGATCATCGACCTGCCCGAGGCGGACCCCTCCCGCCTCGGGCGACGCGGACCGGAGTTCCTGGGCGGCTATGCCAACTACTACGTCGCCAACGGGGCGGTGCTGGTCCCCCGCTTCGGTGACCGGAAGTCCGACCGGAACGCCGCCTCCCTCATCGGTGAGCTCCACCCGGGGCGCGAGGTCGTGCCCGTGGAGATCCCGATGATCGCCGAGGGGGGCGGCGGGATCCACTGCTCCACCCAGCAGCAGCCCGCACCCTGAGCCTGCGTCGGCTCAGGGCTCGTTCGGATCGGGCCGGATCCGAACGCCGGACGCCGGACGCCGGACGCCGGACGCCGGACGCCCAAGGGTGGGCCCGCCTGCCGCTCGCTCCGGCAGGCGGGCCACGCCGCGGCACATCCTGCTCCCGGCGCGCCGGCCCGGACCGTCACCGACCACAACGCTCGCCCCGAACGCGGTTCACAGCCGGGCCCGCCGCCGTCCCCCGGCTACCGCCGCGCGCGCAGCGCGTACAGCAGCGGGATGCGTGGCGAGGTGTCGGGAAGCCGCCACCAACCGCTCGCGGTACGGACCATCTCCGGCCAGCGGGGCCAGGGCAGTTCCTCGCTCTCGCGGAGACCGGTGATCCGCAGCCCCGCTCGGGTCAGGGCACCGATCACCTCGCCGAGCCCGTGCATCCACTCGAAGCACTCGGTCGCCCCCTGCACAGCGGGGCCGTCGGTGTAGGTGCGGGTGGCGTCGCGGCGCACCGGGCCGCGGCCCTCCAGATAGTCGTGGCGCAGCAGCAGTTCGTTCCCCTCGCCGTCGCCGGGGGTGGGGCCCAGGGCGTTGAGCACGGGGTGGAACTCCACGAGGTACAACTGGCCGCCGGGGCGCAGCAGTCCGGCGATCCGCTCGGCCCAGCCGTCGAGGTCCGGGAGGTAGCACAGGGCTCCCTTTCCGGTGTAGACGAGATCGAAGCGGCGCTCGCCGAGGGCGTCCGCGGCGTCGTACACGTTGGCGCGGAGGTATTCGACATGCACTCCGGTGCGGGCGGCGAGATCCGCGGCCGCGGCGACCGACGCTCCGGAGATGTCGAGGCCGACGGTGCGTGCTCCCCGTTCGGCGAAGGCGATGGTCTCGGTGCCGAGATGGCATTGCAGGTGGAGTACGTCGCGCCCGGAGAGGTCCCCGAGGTCCTCCCATTCGTACGGAGCGAACCAGCGTGACGCGTCGGGAGATCCGGGTTCGGCCAGGCCGTAGAACCGGCTGGCGAGGTGGACGGGGGTGCGGGCGTCCCAGTTGGCCCGGTTGGCCTCCATCATCCCCCAGGCCGTGGGGCCGAACTCCTCGGTTGACTCAGTCATGGATCCATCCAACCCCGGATGCCGCTTGTGCGGGTGCCGCCCCGGGAAGGCGCCGCACGGATCGGCCACCATGGCCGGAACGGAGTGCCGCGCCCGATCACCACGTGGCCTCCGATGCTCCCGGGCAACCTCGGCCCGGCCCCCGGTGCGAGATCGCCCTGGCGGCCAACTGCCCCGGATCCGGCTCCGGTTACGGGGTGGCGTGCCACCCTCCCGACATCCGCCGCTTGCCCGTAGCATGCGTGGACCGTTCCGCCGCCGTGCGGCGGAACGTGCCCCTCAGCCATCGGCCACCGACATTCACGGAGACTTCGCGACGGCGTTTCCCCACCGCGACCGATAGTTCTTGATCACCTGGCGACACTGCCCGCCTCGCCCCACTCCGGAACCTCGAGGAGTCAGCCCTATGACCGCCATGAACCGTCGACGATTCATGCAGCTCGCCGGCGGCACCGCCGCCATGTCCGCGCTGTCCGGCAGTATTGCCCGGGCGGCGGAGATTCCGGCACATCGCCGCACGGGCACCCTGCGGGACGTCGAGCACATCGTGGTGCTGATGCAGGAGAATCGTTCCTTCGATCACTACTTCGGCTCCCTGCGCGGTGTCCGCGGCTTCGGCGACCCCCGGCCGGTGACGCTCCCCAGCGGGAAGCCGGTCTGGTACCAGTCCGACGGCTCGAAGGACGTGCTGCCGTTCCGCCCCGACGCGGAGGACCTCGGGCTGCAGTTCCTCGCGGGGCTCGACCACGAGTGGAACGGCGGCCACGCCGCCTGGAACAAGGGCGCGTACGACCAGTGGGTGCCCGCCAAGACCGCCACCACGATGTCGTATCTCACCCGTGAGGACATCCCGTTCCACTACGCGCTGGCCGACGCGTTCACGATCTGCGACGCCTACCACTGTTCGCTGATGGGTCCCACGGACCCGAACCGTTACTACATGTTCACCGGCTTCACGGGCAACGACGGCAGCGGCGGCGGCCCGGTCATCACCAACGCCGAGCTCGGCTACTCCTGGACCACCTACCCCGAGCGCCTGGAGAAGGCCGGAATCTCGTGGAAGGTCTACCAGGACATCGGCGACGGTCTCGACGCCAAGGGCTCCTGGGGCTGGACCAAGGACGCCTACATCGGCAACTACGGCGACAACTCGCTGCTGTACTTCAACCCCTACCGCAACGCCGAGCCCGGCAGCCCGCTCCACGACAAGGCGCGCACGGGCACCAACGCCAAGAAGGGCGAGGGCTACTTCGACCTCCTCAAGGCCGATGTGCAGGCCGGGAAACTCCCCCAGGTCTCCTGGATCGCCGCCCCGGAGGCCTTCTCCGAGCACCCGAACTGGCCGGTCAACTACGGCGCCTGGTACATCTCCCAGGTGCTGGACGCCCTCACGTCGAACCCGGACGTGTGGAGCAGGACGGCCCTGTTCATCACCTACGACGAGAACGACGGCTACTTCGACCACATCGTTCCGCCGTACCCGCCGGCGTCGGCCGCGCAGGGGCAGTCGACCGCGGACACCACCACGGAGCACTTCACCCCCTCCGGCGGCGAGGACCACATGGCCGCCCCCTACGGTCTGGGCCAGCGCGTCCCGATGCTGGTCGTCTCGCCCTGGAGCACCGGCGGCTGGGTCAATTCCCAGGTCTTCGACCACACCTCGATCGTGCGGTTCATGGAGCGGCGCTTCGGCGTCCACGAGCCGAACATCTCCCCCTGGCGCCGCACCGTCTGCGGCGACCTGACCACGGCCTTCGACTTCGCACGCAGCGACGCCTCGATGCCCGGCCTGCCCGGCACCGACGGGTACATCCCCCCGGACCACGACCGGCACGACGACTACGTGCCCACTCCCCCGGCGGATCCGAAGCTGCCGCGGCAGGAGCCCGGACTGCGCCGCGCCCGGCCGCTGCCGTACGACCTCGCCGTCGACGCCGAGCGGCAGAAGGACGCCAGCAGGCTCCAGGTCGACTTCGCCAACCACGGCGAGGCGGGAGCGAGCCTGCACATCACCTCGACGACGCGCACGGACGGGCCGTGGACCTACACCGTCGGAGCGGGCAAGCGGCTCTCCGACAGCTGGGCCATCCCCGCGGACGACGAGGGCACGTACGACCTCTCGGTGCACGGGCCGAACGGGTTCCTGCGCCGTTTCCGGGGGCACGGCGGCGCGCGGCACCTGGAGGTGAGCGCCCGGCACGACTCCGACCGCGGCCGGGTCCGGCTGATCCTCACCAACGAGGGCAGCACGACCGTCGGCGTCACCGTCCGGGACGCGCACGGCGCGGAGCACCCGGCCCGCTACCGGCTGAGCCCCGGTGAGCGCCGTGTCCACGTCGCGGATCCCCGCCGCAGCCACGGCTGGTACGACCTGTCCGTGGTCTCGGACCGGGACAGCGTCTTCCTGCGCCGCCTCGCCGGCCATGTGGAGACCGGCCGCCCCGGGACGAGCGAACCGGCCGTCTCCCGGAAGGCCGACGGCTGACCACTGCCGCACTCGGCACCACTTCACCCGGTCCGACGGACCGGTGGCGGCCCGGGCCTCTTCCCCGGGCCGCCACCCGGCCGGGCCGCGGGTGCGGGCGGGGCGTTCGGTCCCGGGTGTTCAGAACGGGCCGTGCAGCTCGCCGAGCCGCTCCGTGAGCCGCAGGTTCTCCGCGTAGTTCACCGGGCAGGCGACGACGGTGACGGTGTCCCGCGCGAGGGCGTCACGCAGGACGGGCAGCAGTTCGCCCGCCGCTTCGATCCGGTGAGCGCGGGCGCCGAAACTCTCGGCGTAGGCCACCAGGTCCGGATTGGTGAACCGGGTGTGGCTGTGCCGGCCCAGTTCGAGCTCCATCTTCCAGGTGATGAGCCCGTACTCCCCGTCCACCAGCACCAGGACCACCAGCGGGATCCGCTCGCGCACCGCGGTCTCCAGCTCCTGCGAGTTCATCAGGAACGATCCGTCGCCCATCATCGCCAGCACCCGCCGCTCGGGGCGGGCGAGCTTGGCGCCGATGGCGCCCGGCAGCGCGAACCCCATGGTCGACAGGCCGTTGGACAACAGACAGGTGTCCGGCGCGTAGGTGGGGTAGAGCCGGGCCATCCACATCTTCCCCGCACCGGTGTCGGCCAGGACGATGTCCTCCCGGCCCAGCGCCGACCGCACATCCGCGACCACCCGCTGCGGCACCAGGGGGCAGGCGTCGTTGCCTCGGCCGTACTCCAGCTCGTCGGCGAGGAGCGACCGGATGTGATCCCCCGCCGCGTCCCGCTCGAACCGCCGCGGCACCGCTGCCGCGAGGGCGTTCAGCGCCTGGGCGATGTCCCCCTCGACGCCGACCGCCACCGGGTAGTGCGCATCGACCTCGGCCGGGAACCGGTGCAGATGCAGGATGCGCTTGTCCGTCCGCGGGTTGATCTTGGCTGGATCGAATTCCTGGAGTTCGTAGCCCACGCAGATCAGGACATCGGCCGAGTCGAAGCCGAAGTTGACGTAGTCGTGGCGCATGAAACCGACCGCGCCGAGGGCCTGCGGATGGTCGTCGGGGAAGACCCCCTTCCCGTGGAACGTGGTGGCCACCCGCACACCCAGCTGTTCGGCGAACCGGACGAGCGCCTCACCGGCCCCGGCCCGCGCGGCGCCGTGTCCCGCCAGCACGACCGGGTGACGGGCCCCGGCCAGCACCTCGGCCGCACGGGCGATCTGTGCCGCGGACGGGGCATCGGCCCGGACGGTGTCCACCGGCAGCGGGCCGAGGGGCTCGGTGAGCCGAGCTCCCTCGATGTCCTCGGGCACCGCCAGGAAGACGGCCCCCGGACGTTCGCGCTGCGCGGTCTTGAACGCCTTGCGCACCATCTCCGGCACCGCCTCCGGGACCTGCACCCGTGCCGACCACCGGGTGACCGGGGCGAACATCGGCACCAGATCGATCACCTGGTGGGACTCCTTGTGCGTACGCCCGAGGGCCCCCTGCGCCGCCAGCGCGACCAGCGGCGCGCTGTTGGTCACGGCATCCGCCGCGCCCAGCAGCAGATTGATGGCCCCGGGCCCCAGCGTCGCGGAACACACCCCGGCCCGCCCGGTGAGCCGTCCGTACATCTCGGCCATGAACGAGGCGCCCTGCTCATGGCGGACCAGCACGAACCGGATGGCGGAACCCGCCAGGGCATCGACGAAGCGGATGTTCTCCTCGCCCGGAATCCCGAAGACGTACTCGACTCCTTCGGCTTCCAGGCAGCGCACCAGCAGATGGGCCACATCCTCCCCGGGGCCCTCGGCGGGACGACGGCCGGTCGCGGGATGGGTGTTCATGACCCGAGCGTAAGCACGCCCCCACCCGCTGTCGCGGCGACCGGCACCCGGACCGGCCCGGCTCCGGTCCGGGCATCCACGACGGCCGGCCGGCTACGGCTTCACCGCGATGCGGCCCTCGTCCATGCGCAACAGCAGCAGCCGCGCCCCGGTCTTCTCCAGGAACTCGTCGACCGCCTCACGGGAGCCCTGCCACCAGCCGTAGTCGTCGATGAGCAGGACACCACCGCTCACCAGGCGCGGGTACAGGTACTCCAGCTCATGACGGGTCGAGGCGTACCAGTCCGTGTCCAGCCGCAGCACCGCGATCTCCTCCGGCGCGCCGGCCGGGATCGTGTCCTCCACCCGGCCGGGCACATAGTGGACCCGGTCCTCGGGGTACGGGATCTGCGCCATGCCCTCCTGCACGTCCTCCAGCGTGGCGACGGCCCAGATGGGGTGGTCCTTGCTGCGGCGGGACAGCAGGTCGGAGGCCATTTCGCCGTCGCGGCGCCGGTCCTTCTCCGTGGGCGGCGGCATGCCTTCGAAGGTGTCGAAGAGATAGAGGTCCCGGCTGGTGTCGCCGATCGACACAAGGGTGCGGGCCACCGCCTGCATGCTGCCGCCGCGCCAGACGCCGCACTCGACGACCGCTCCCGGCAGGCCGTGGCGGCTGACGTAACGGGTCGCGAGCACCAGCGCGTTCAGCCGTTCGGGTGAGGTCATGGTGTACGGCCGCACCGCATGGATGGTCCGGCGCGCCTCGTCGTCGTAGTCGGCCGGCAGGCCCGCCTTGGCCTTGGCGGGGGGAGCCGGTGGCGGAACCGGGCGACGCAGTTCGTAGCCCGTCAGCCGCTCCAGTGATCGGTTCGCTCTCTGTCTCCAGCCCATGCCCACGAACGTAATGCCGTGTGCCGCGCCGCGCGCGGTGAGCGGCGGGCATCCGGGCCCGGTCGCCGGGCAGCCGGTCGCCGGCGCCGCCCGTCGGCGCACCGGTGACGCGGTCGGCTGATCCGGTGGTCGGGTGATGTTCCCTTCAGGTGATCGGGTCGTGCGGTGATCGGCTGGTCCGGTCGTCGGGTGGTGGGCCGATCCGGTCGTCGGGTCGTGTGCTGATGCGGTGGTGGGCCGATCCGGTCATCGGAGCCCTCGGGCACTGGCGCGGCGGACGGTGAGCAGCGCACTGCGCGCACTCGCGTCGGCAGCGCGATCAGCACCAATGCGTCTCTGCCGGGAGCCGCGCCCTCCGGCACTCGGGTCCTCAAGGGGCGTCAGTTCGCCCGCGCGGCTGCCCATGTCCCTCCGGCGTCCGGAGCCCCCGGAAGGATTCGAATCCCTGTCACCTCGGCGCATCCGCCTTTCCGTCAATAAAGAGAAATGTCCGACACTCTCCACGGAAATCGAAGGGTGGTGACGGGCCGTACTGCGGCGCGCCGAATAGAAAAGCCGCATTACGCGGTCGGGCGCCCGGCCGGGGATACACTGACCGGGACCACCCGAATCCGGGCCCCGCACACCGGGGTTCGGATCGTGGGGAGCGGCCCGTCCGCGCCGACGCGTATACACCTCCGTGAGCTGCGATGACCCATCGAGCAGCCCGGATGAGCGTCGCCCGCCCCCGGTACCGCACTCCCCGGAACCGGCCGCGGAATCACCTCTCCGGAGAGGCAACGGAGAAAGCCGGACGCTCGGCTCCCACAAGAATCCGCTGACCCGGTCGGCGGTCCACCGCATTCTCACGCTCTACCCACTGAGGTTCTCTGGCACATCAGCAACACGCCACGGAAGGCGGCCGCTATGTCCAACTCCCGGGATCTCCTGAAGTCTCGTAAGGGAAGCCGCGTCGGGCATCGGCCCGAATGGCTCCGGACCGCCGGACTGCAACTGCCGGATCTGGCCTGGCACGCCGCCCGCGGTGCCGCCTACGCCGCCGGGAGTGCCGCCTTCAGCCTCCTCGTCGTCTGGTGGCAGTCCCGGCACTGAACCCAGGCGGGCGACGCTCCCTGTGCCCCCACCTCAACCCGGCAGAGGGGCTTCGAGTTCCGTCAGCTCCTCCGTGCTCAGCTCGAGGTCCGTGGCCTTGGCCGAGTCGGTGATGGAGGTCGGGCGGCCGGCGCCCGGTACCGGGATCACTGCCGGGGAGCGGGCGAGCAGCCAGGCCAGGGCGATCTGCTGCGGGCTGACGCCGCGGTCGTCCGCAATGCGGTGGAAGGCGGTGCCGGCCGAGGTGGTGCCGGAGGGGCCGTCGAGGGAACTGCGTGAGATGCCGCCCAGCGGGCTCCAGGGCAGGAAGGCCAGGCCCAGTCGGGTGCTCAGCCGCAGCTCGGGCTCGCTGTCGCGCACGGCGGGCGAGTACTGGTTCTGCACGGAGACGAGCCCGTCGCCGAGGATCGCATGTGCTTCGCGGATCTGTTCGGTGGTGACGTTGGAGATGCCGGCGGCGCGGATCGTGCCGGCGTCGAGCAGCTCGCGCAGCGCGCCGACGGACTCCGCCCAGGGAACCTCGGGGTCCGGCTTGTGCAGCTGGTACAGGCCGATCGCCTCGACGCCCAGGCGCTTGGCGGAGGCCTTCGCTGCCTGCTCGAGATGTTCCGGGGTGGCGGTGACGGTCCAGCTGCCGTCGCCGGGTCGGCCGCGGCCACCCTTCGTGGCGACCAGGACGCCGGAGGTGTCGCCGCCGTAGCGGGCGAGGGCGCGGGCGATCAGCAGCTCGTTGTGGCCGACCTCGCCGGCGTGCCAGTGGTAGCTGTCGGCGGTGTCGATGAGCGTGACACCCGCGTCGAGGGCGGCGTGGATCGTGGCGATGGCCCGCGTCTCGTCCGGGCGGTGCTCGATGGACAGCGGCATGGCGCCCAGGCCGATGGCACTGACGGCGGTGTCTGCAAGGGGGCGGCGCTGCACGGTGGCCTCTGTTCCTCAGGCGGTGGGTGGCGGCTCGGTGGTGAGGGCTTCGGGGAGAAGCGCCGGGCATGCGGTCGGTGGCGCGGGAGAAGGAGGAACCCAGCTCCTTCGCACGGGCGTTGCTCATGGCGTAGTGGCGGTCGAAGGAGAACGGCGAAGCCTCCTCGCCCGCCGGGGCGGTGCGGTGGACGGGCTCCCGGCCGACCTGCGCGGCGGACTTCCGCCAATGACACAGATCTTCGGCATGCCCCCATCCTGGACACCTATCGTCATCAGCAGAAGTGCCGACTTGCTGGAAACCCCCTAAGGAAAACTGTTGATCGATGTGCAGCGGCTCCGCGTCCTGCGGGCGGTGGCGGAGCACGGCAGCTTCAACCGGGCGGCCGCTGCCCTGCGCCTCACGCCCTCGGCCGTCTCCCAGCACGTGGCCACCCTGGAACGCAGCCTCGGCGCCCAGGTCGTCGCCCGCAGCACCCGTGGCGTCACCCTCACCCCGGCCGGTCGGATCATGGTCGGTGCCGCCGAATCCGTCGCCGCCGAGCTCGAACACGCACAACAGCAGGTCGACCGACTCAGCACGGGCCGCGTGCAGCTCACCCTCGCCACCTTCACCAGCGGCGGCCGGCTCCTGCTGCCCGGCGCCCTCACCCGGCTCATGGCAGCCCATCCCCGCACCGTGCTCCACCTCAGGGAAGGCGAGCCCGAGGAGGTCCTGCCGCTCGTCCGCCAGGGCACCGTGGACGTCGCGCTCGCCTACCACTTCGACGGCCCGCTGCCGCTCGGGCCGGGTCCCGGCTCCCAGCTGGAGTGGACACCGCTCCTGGAGGACCCCCTGCACGTCGTCCTGCCGGAGCGGCACCGGCTTGCCGACAGCGACGAGCTCGACCTCGCCGCCCTGGCAGCCGAGCCCTGGGTGCTCGGCTGTCTGAAGACCGAGGTGTACCTGCGCCGCTACGCCGAGCGCGCCGGCTTTGCTCCGGACGTGCGCGGCACCACCACCGACTACTTCTTCGCACGCTCGCTCGTCGCAGCAGGCATGGGAGTCTCCTTGATCCCCTCCATTGCGCTCGCCCCGGAGATCCCTGGCCTTCGCGTTGTCCCGGTCAAGCCGCCGGGGCCGGTCCGGCACATCGGGATCGCCGCCATCGGCCGAAGGGACCGGCCCCACGTGACGACACTCGTCCGAGCCCTTCGTGAGCAGGCGGTGCGGCAGCACGAGGGCTTGTCCGGCAAACCCGGGGCCAGGACCGGCGCCTGACCGAGCTCCCCGGCTTCCGGAAACGCGCTGGGAGCATTCGGCCTTCGAGGCGTGCGCCGCCCGGGACCCGGAACGAGCCGTGCACCGGTTGAACCAGGAAGGGGAGACCCCCGCGGGCTTGACCGGCCAGGCGTTCACCGAGCCGGAGCCGGCTGCCGGGGCGCCACCGCTCCGAGCGTCCAGGGCGCGGTGCGGCCGTTCCCGTCAGGCCGTCAGCTCCGTGGCCGTCACGGCGCGCAGGCCGCGTCGGTGCAGGCCGTCGAGCAGGGCGGGCATGGCCGCGACGGTTCCCGCGTGTCCCAGGTGCAGGCTCACCACCGACCCCGGCCGGATCCCGTCCAGCACGGTGCGGACCACCGCCGCGGAGCCGGGGTCGGTGTGGTCGCGGGAGTCGAGGTCGTAGGCGAGACAGTGCGGGTAGCCGGCGCGACGGGCGAGACGGCGGACCAGCGGGGTGGCCAGCCGCGCCCGGGACGGCCGGAACCAGGCGCCGACTGATCCGGTGAGCCGGCGCAGCCGCTCGGCGCACGCGGTGATCTCGGCATGGGCGGCATCGGCGGGCAGTGAGCAGATGTCCAGGTGGTGCTGGGTGTGGTTGCCGAGTTCGTGCCCGCCGTCCAGCACGCGGCGCGCCAGCTGGGGGTACGCGTCGAGCCAGGTCCCCACGGCACACACGGTCAGCCGCGCCCCGGCCCGCTCCGCTTCCGCCAGCAACGCTTCGGCCAGGGCCGGGTCGCCCTGGCCGTGAAAGGTCAGGGCCACGCGGGGACGGTCGCGCGGCCCGTGCTCGACCTGCCCGGGCAGCCGCGGTGCCGCGGCACGGGACGGCGTGGGGGCGGTGTAGGGCGGGCCCGGGCTGTTCTGGCTGCTCCGCGGCGGGCGGCTGTCGGTGCAGCCCGCGGCGAGCACGCCCGCGGCGGCGGCTCGCAGAGCGCCGCGCCGGTCCAGTGGGGTCACAAGGTCATTGAAGGACACCTGCGCGGCGCTGGAGACGATTGATCCGTTCTGCGGCGTTCTGCGTGTCCGCCGGCGGGGGCGGGCTCCCGGGCGGGCTCCCGGGCGCGGGCGCGGTCGCGGTCACGGCAAGGCTCTCGGACTGCGGTTTGCCCGGTAGCGGAGTCGACGGGCAGGTGTCCGGTCTCCGTCAGTCGGGCGGGCCGAGTTCCACGACGATCGCTCCGCGCAGCAGGTTGCGGACCCGCTCCAGGGAAGCCGAGCCGCTGAGCCACCGCTCGCTCAGGCCCTCCACCATCGCGGTCAGGCGCTCCGCGGCGTCGCCTGCCACCACGTCCGCGCGGACCGTTCCGCCCTCCTGGGCAGAGCGGATGAGGTCAGCGGCGTACTCGTTCCACTCCTCCGTGGAGGCCCGGAGCTGTTCCCGCAGTTCCGGGTCGAACACCGCGGTGGCCCGCACCTCGCCCCAGGCCGTGCTGTTCTCCACCACCTCGGGTGCGTCCTGGAGTTCCAGGAGCAGCATCTGTTCGAGGTGGGCGCGCGGGTCGGTGTCCGGGCAGGCGGCCGGCTCGGTGTACCGCTCGGCCCGTTCGTTGATGTGGTCCAGCGTCCGGCGCATCAGCCCGGCGCGGTCGCCGAAGTGGTAGTAGATCAGCGCGGTGGAGACCCCGGCCTCCTCGGCCAGTTCCTCCACGCGCAGGCCCCGGATGCCGCGGCGTGCGATGACGCGGACGGCGGCTTGCAGGATCATCGTTCGGCGCTCGGACACGCCCTCACCGTACCGGCGAGGTCCGGATGTCCTGACACCGCCCCGGGGCGGGATCGCGATATCCGTCACGGCCTCTCATGACCGGACATGGGGACAGCGGTGGATCCGGCGCGGGCGCGCGAGGGGAACCGTTGTGCGAGGCTGCGCGTCCGTTGGGGCATGCCCGCGCTCATCGCTCCCCTGCGGCAGCTGTTGCTCTTCGCCTGGCTGGAGACCCGTTGCTGCGGGTTCGCCATCGCCCTGCTGTCCGGTGTCGCACTGTCGACCGCCCTGCCGCACCTGCCCGTGGCCCGCTACGACCTGCTGCTGGTGTACGGGGTCCTGCTGACCGTGGTGTTCCGGCTCTGCGGGTGGGAGTCCGGGCGGGATCTCGCGGTGATCGCCGTGTGCCACGCGGTGGGGCTGGCGTTCGAGCTGGTGAAGGTCTCCCTCGGGTCCTGGAGCTATCCGGAGCCCGCGGTGCTGAAACTGGCCGGTGTGCCCCTGTACGGAGGGTTCCTGTACGCCGCGGTCGGCAGCTATGTCTGCCGTGCGTGGCACGTGCTGGAGCTCGGTCTGGTCCGGTACCGGCGCGGGGCGACGACGGTGGTGGCCGCGGCCATCTACGGGAACTTCTTCAGCCATCACTGGCTGCCCGACCTGCGCTGGGTGCTGGCCGCGGCACTCCTGGCCGCGACGGCCGGGACGCAGGTGCGGTTCACCGTGGGCAGCCGGCGCCGGAGCATGCCGCTGGCGCTCGGCTTCGCGCTGATCGGCTTCTTCCTGTGGGTGGCGGAGAACATCGCCACCTACCTGGGTGCCTGGCGGTACCCGTATCAGATGGATGCCTGGCAGCCGGTTTCCTGGCAGAAGATCGCCGCCTGGGGACTGCTCATCAGTGTGACGTTCGTGCTGGTGGAGTGGACCCGGAGGGACCGGAGCGGCGGTACGGGCACGGGCTCACAGGGGCTGCGCCGGATCGTGGGCCGGCTGACCCGGCGGCCCCGTGCCGGTGCTGATGCCGTGTGACGCTCGCCGGCTCCCGGGGACTCGCCTGAGGCCCGGGGCCGCGGCGGTGGTTCAACACCGCTCCAGGGGCCGGGCCGCGCCCGTCCTCGTGAGCCCGGACCGGCGGCCGGGCCCACGGAGGAACGGCACGACTCAGGAGCTGAGCTTCCAGATGGCGTGGGCGATCGCGTCGGTGTTGGTGTCGAGCGCCTTGTCGTCGACGTTGGAGGCGTCGTCGCAGGCCTGGTGGTAGCAGGGGTCGAAGGCCTCGCCGGCCTTGCCGCCCCAGTCCTTGGCCTGCTTCTCCGTCTTCTTGTAGTCCGCGCCCGAGAACAGCCCGCCGACCTTCACGCCCTTGTCCTTGAACGGGGCGTGGTCGGAACGGCCGTCGCTCTCGTCCTCGTGCGCGGTCTCGATCTTCTTCTCCGCGTACCAGTCGGTGAAGACCTTCTCGAGCTGCGGGTCGTCGTCGTAGACGAAGTAGCCCGGGTTGGGCGAACCGATCATGTCGAAGTTCAGGTACGCGTCGATCTTCGACACGTCGCCGGAGTCCAGGCTGTCGACGTAGTGCGAGGAGCCGATCATGCCGTCCTCCTCGGCGCCCCACCAGGCGAACCGGAGGTGCTTGGTGGGCTTGAGGTCGGCCTTGGCCACCGCGAGCGCGACCTCCAGAATGCCGGCCGAGCCGGACCCGTTGTCGTTGATGCCGGGGCCGTCGCTGATGGAGTCGACGTGCGAGCCGGCCATCACCACCTTGTCGGCACTGCCGCCCGGCCAGTCGGCTATGAGGTTGTAGCCCTTGGCGCCGTTGTGGTCGAACTCCTGGAGCTTCGTGGTGAATCCGGCCTTGTCCAGCTTGCCCTTGAGGAACTCCACGGACGCCTTGTGACCGGGCCGGCCGTGGGCGCGGTTGCCGCCGTTGGCCTCGGCGATCTTCTGGAGCTCGGCAAGATCGGCCTTGACGTTCTTGACGTCGATGTCGGGTGCGGCCTTGGGGGCGGCACCGATGGTCGCCTGGGCTCCGCCTGCCGTGCTGATCAGCCCTGCGGCGAGGACGGTGCAGGCGCCGGCGGCGAGCATGCCGCGGCGCAGAGGTGTTGCAGTGAACACTGTTGGCTCCTGAAGTGGGGGGTTGGAGCTGAGCAGTTGATGAGATCAAGAGATTGACGGCCTCTGCGTCAATCGTCAAGAGCGAATACCGAACGCGGAGTTCCCACCAGCGGACATCCGGCCATGTCGCGGCTGAAAGGCATGCGGTGAACCCTGCGCCGGATCGCCGCTGCGCACCGGGCCTGCGGCGGAGCAGGACCGGGCGGAGTGGGATCGGACACATCGACCGGCGGGCGGTGACGCGGGGCGACCGAGAACTCCCGGACGCCGAGCACGACGCGCATCAGCGGGAGCGGCCTCGGGCTGCCACTGATGGGGTGCTCCGCACGCGACCCGGGCGGCGGGGCTGCGCGGCGGGGCGGCCGCTCCGGGACATCCGTCCGTCGCACCGGGCCTACGGGCCGGTGCGACGGGTCTCGCCAAGGGGTGGGTCGACGGGCGGTTCAGCCCGCTGCCCACGAGGGGTCGCGTCCGCTGAGGCCGATGACGCGGTCGAGGAGCGGGGCGCCCTCGGGCACGTCGACCACCGGGCCGAACAGGCCCTCCCGCCCCGCCTCCTCGCCGGGCACGGACATCAGGGAGACGAATTCCAGGGACGCGTCGAGTGCCGGCGGATCGCAGTCGTAGGGCTGACCGCTGGCGCGAGCGATGTCCCAGCCGTGGATGACGAGCTCGTTCAGGGCGACCTTGCCCGCCACCTCGGCCGGCAGGTCGATCCCGCCCGCCCGGGTCATGCCCTCCCAGGCCCGGGGGTCCCGCCAGGCCGCGGCGAGCTGCTCGAGCTGCCGGGGGATGCGGGTGCGCCAGTCGGCCCCCAGCCGGGCCGCATCACCGGAAGGGCTCTGCACGGCCTCCCCTTCGATGTCCTTCACGGCAGCGGCGGCGAAGGCCCGCGACAGCCCGTCGACGTGCTCCACGAGATCCCCGAGGGTGTAGGCGGGGCAGGGCGTCGGCGCCCTGAGCAGGTCGTCGGTGACGCCTTCGAGCAGGTTCGCCATGCGGCGCGTCGTGGGGCCGAAGTCGATCATCGCGGTCATCGAGGCTCCTTCGGGCGGCGGCGTGCGTCCGGCCTTCACCCTGCCACGGCGTACGGCATTCACGCCCGAGGCGCGTCATGTCCGGTGCAACCGTCGCAGATGCTCCCCTTGATGCAGGATCCGGCCACACTGGGGAGATTCAGGCATACCCAAACAGAAAACCGCGAAGGCTTGAGCAAGGATGGGACGGGCAGACTCCGGACGGCCGCAGCGCGGCGCCGAGAAACCACGACGCGGCGCACGGACGCCTCCACGGGGATGCCCGCGGGACGCCCGGACGCCGCGTCGTGCACACGCTTCGACTGCCGAGCGGGCCGCTCTCAGTTGCCGAGCAGGCCGTTCACCCCGGAGCCGACACCGCCGAGGACGCCGTCGACAGTGCGCTTCAGCGGACCGTCCTCCTGCGTGCTGTCCTGGTCCTCGTCCTGCGGCTCTTCCGGCGTGCCGGTCGGGTCCGTCGGCTCCGCGGGGGCCCGGCCGCGCCCGGAGTCCCCGATTCGCCCGTCGTCCGGGGAGCTGGGCGCGCTGGAGCTGTCGGACGCGGAGGCACCGGCCGGGCTCCGGTCCGTCGGGGCGGCGGTCCGGGACGGCTCGGCCGAGTCGCTGCCCGCGGGCACGTCCCGCTCGCCGGACGGCGTCTTCTTCTCGGTCGGCAGCGGCTCCGGCTCCGCCGAGGAACTCACGGTCAGACCGGTCCCGTGGCTCGCCTCGGACGGGTTCGCCTTCTCGGGACGGTGCGTCTTTCCGGAGCGGGTGGCCCCGGGGTCCGGGAGGTCGGGAGTGGGGCGGTAGCGGGCGCCGGACTCCGCCTGCGCGGGCGTTTCGTCACCGACCGACTGCAGAGCGAAGGCCAGTACGCCCACGACACCGAGAGCGGCGGCGGCCGTGAATATCGCGGAATGCGTGCGACTCACCCCGTGAGGTCGTCCATGCCTGCCCATACGACTGCCTCCGAGTTCTGCCGTTCGACTGTGCCACCCCATTAAAGCGTGACGGCCCGGGGTCACGGCAGGTGGGTACGGCTCCCTCGCGGACAGCGAGGTCAGCGCTACTTCGCGGGATCAAAACAGGGAACATTCCCCTCGCAATGCGATCAGCGGGTGCATTTTTCGGATGCTTCGTGAACCGCACTCGTTCTGCCGGACCCGGTCGGGCCGTCCCCACCATCGGGCATCTCGGTCTCTCGATACGGAATGATCTCCCCGACGCCGAGCGCACATGATCGCCTCGGGCCACGCGCGGGACAGTGGCCGGCGCGATGCCTCGGCCCTGACGCCCGTTTCCGTCATCGCAGATCAGACGGCATATCCAGGAGACCGTGCGACACCAGGGCGCGCCTGCGGACGAAGTCGTGCACCTCCATCGCCCGGGAGGAAGACGGCCCTGCCCGCCCCTCCCCCAACAAGCCTGCGGCACGCCCTTCCTGAATCGGTGAATTGCCGTCAGAAATGTGGAATGCACCGAGGAGCAGGACCGATCCGGCCGGATCCCGGCAGAACTTTCACAGCGAGGGTTCGAGAGGAGATACGCCCGGGGCGGAACGAGGCAAAAGAATACCCTCGTACGCCCTCTATCCACCCGAACACCCTCGACACCTGAACGACGTCGAACATTGGGTGAGCAATTGCAACCGCCCCTGAAATTCCTCCACTTCGACAGCATCGGCAACGGGATGCCGTTGTCGAGTTCATGACCCACCCGCCTCCCATGGATGCATCGGGCCAGGAGTCCGTCCGGCGGCGCGCGGAAGCACGCCGAGCCGGAGGCGAACAGGGCGTCAACCCGGAGCACGCCCCTCCCGCCGCGCCCCGAGAGGCCGCGGGAACCCGCATGCCAGACGCCGGAAGGCTTTCCTCCGATTGAAACCATCGGCAGATTCATGACACATCAGCACGTACGGGTGAATGTGCTGATGTTCTGGTGTGCCGACTGGTCACGGGCGGCAGTCTTATGCGGGCTCGTTCAGTCTTGGGGGGAAGGCGGCTGACGGTGGTCTCGGAACCGCGTCGTTGGTTGAGGATCAAGTGTTCCCGGGGGGTGCCCGCGTTCGCCCGCGGCACCTCCGCTGCCGTGGGGCGCGGGCCCGCTCCCCGTGCCCGTGCGGCAGGGCGCCTGCGCTCCGTTCTCCGCCACACGGCGTATCCGCTGCTGCTGGCGGCGGTGGTCCTCGTGGTCGCCGCGACCTGGCACTTCCACTGGGACGAGGGGCGGGTCTCCCCGTTCTTCCTCGCCGGCACCATCGGGTATCTCGCGCTGCTGGAGCGCGTCATCCCCTACGAGCCCGCGTGGCACCCCGGCCCCGGCGAATGGGGCTGGTACGGGGTGTATTTCCTGCTGACGATGGCGGGCGGAGGCCTGGCGCAGTTCGGGGTCACCGGCGCCGTCCGCCTGCTCTCCCCGCCCTCCCACCCGGCGGTGCCCCTGTGGGCCGAGGTCCCGTCCGCCCTCCTGGTGGGCTCGCTGGCCAGCTATGCCGTCCACCGCCTGAGCCACCGTCACCGGTGGCTGTGGCGGCTGCACGGCGTGCACCACGTGCCCGGCAAGGTCAATGTCGGCAACAACGGGGTCAACCACATCGTCGACATCGTGGTCGCCCAGGGCACCGTGCAGGTCGCTCTGGCGCTGGCCGGGTTCTCCGCCGCATCGGTCTTCGCGGCGGGGCTGTTCGTGGTGGCACAGGGCTACTTCGTGCACGCCAACATCGATGTCCGGCTCGGCTGGCTCAACCATGTCGTCGCGAGCCCCGAACAGCACCGGCTGCACCACAGCACCGACCTGACCGAAGCCGGCCACTACGGCTCCGACCTGTCGGTCTGGGACCACCTGTTCGGGAGCTACACCTGGCATCCCGGCCGCAGACCCACCGCGGTGGGGCTGCAGGACCCGGCGTCCTTTCCCGGAACCGGTGCCGTCGTCGAGAGCCTGCTCCAGCCCTGGCGCCGTCCGCGGCAGCAGGCGGCCGTCCCGGCCGCCCCGCCTCGGTGACCACCCACACCTTCTTTCCCTTCCCGCTCACCGCTGTGCTTCGAAACAAGGATTCGACGTTGACCGACTCACCACACGCCGCCTCCCACGACCAGGTAGCGATCATCGGTATGGGGTGCCGACTGCCCGGCGGCGCCTCCGACTACCGGGTGTTCTGGCAGAACCTGATCGACGGCAAGGACTGCATCACGCCGACGCCGGCCGACCGGTACGACGTCACGACCCTGGGGAGCCGGGACCAGGCCAAGCCCGGCCGGCTCATCGGCGGCCGCGGCGGCTACATCGACGGTTTCGACGAGTTCGACCCCGCCTTCTTCGGCATCAGCCCGCGTGAGGCGAAGTACATGGACCCGCAGCAGCGCAAACTGCTGGAGGTGGCCTGGGAGGCGCTGGAGGACGGTGGACAGCGGCCCGCGGACCTGGCCGGGTCCGATGTCGGGGTGTTCATCGGGGCGTTCACGCTGGACTACAAGATCCTGCAGTTCTCGGATCTGCGGTTCGACACGCTGGCGGCGCACACCGCGACCGGCACGATGATGACGATGGTGTCGAACCGCATCTCGTACTGCTTCGACTTCCGCGGCCCCAGCGTCTCCATCGACACGGCGTGCAGTTCGTCCCTGGTCGCGGTGCATCTGGCCCGGCAGAGTCTGCTCCGGGGCGAGACCGGGCTCGCGCTCGCCGGCGGCACCCTGCTGCACATGGCTCCGCAGTACACCATCGCGGAGACGAAGGGCGGCTTCCTCTCGCCCGAGGGCCGCTCACGGACCTTCGACGCGGCGGCCGACGGCTATGTGCGGGCCGAGGGCGTCGGCGTGGTGGCGCTGAAGCGCCTGGCGGACGCGGTGCGCGACGGCGACCCGATCCATGCGGTGATCACCGGCAGCGGCGTCAACCAGGACGGCCGGACCAACGGGATCACCGTGCCCAGCGCGGACGCCCAGGTGGCGCTGATCGAGCGGGTCTGCGCCGAGGCGGGGGTGCAGCCGGGCGGTCTGCAGTACATCGAGGCCCACGGCACCTCGACACCCGTGGGCGACCCGATCGAGGCCCGGGCGCTGGGCCGGGCGCTGTCCATCGGCCGGAAGCCGGGCGACGCCTGCTATGTGGGCTCGGTCAAGACGAACATCGGACACACCGAGTCGGCGGCCGGGATCGCCGGGCTGATCAAGACCGTGCTCTGTCTCCAGCACCGCAGGGTTCCGCCCCACATCAACCTGGAGCGGCTGAACCCGGCGATCGATCTCGCATCGATGCCGTACGACATCCCCACCCGTCCGACCGACTGGCCCGCGCACGACGGGCCGGCCCGCGCGGGGGTGAACTCGTTCGGGTTCGGGGGCACCAACGCCCACATCCTGCTGGAGGAGGCCCCGGCTCCCGCGGCTGACCCGTCCTCGCCGGCGGAGCCGGGCTGGTCCGTTCTGCCGCTGACGGCCCGCGATCCGGCGGCTCTGCCCGAGCTGGCCGCGGGCGTCCGCCGGGCGCTCGACGGCGCCGACGGTCCGGCCGTCGGCCTCGCCGATGTCCGCCACACACTGGCCCACCGCCGGCAGCACCTCGACGCCCGCCTCTCGATCGTCCACTCCTCGCGTGCCTCACTGGACGAGGCGCTGGACGCCTACCTGCGCGGCGAGGAGCATCCGCGGGTCCTGCTCGACCAGCGGCGTGATCCCGAACGGCGGCGCCTGGTCTGGGTGTTCACCGGCATGGGCCCGCAGTGGTGGGCGATGGGGCGCGGGCTGTTCGGGAGCGAGCCGGTCTACCGCGCGGCGGTCGAGCGGTGCGACGAGGAGATCCGCAAGCTCACCGGGTGGTCGCTGATCGAGGAGATGCACGCCGAGGAGTCCGCCTCGCGGATGAGCGAGACGTGGCTGGCACAGCCGGCCAACTTCGCGGTCCAGGTGGGTCTGTCGGCGCTGTGGCGCAGCCGCGGTGTGCGGCCGGACGCGATCGTGGGGCACAGCACCGGCGAGGTCGCGGCGTTCCACGAGGCCGGGGTCTACTCGCTGGAGGACGCCGTCACGGTCGTGGTGCACCGCAGCCGCCTCCAGCAGCGGCTGGCGGGCACCGGTTCCATGCTCGCGGTCAGTCTCACCGAGGAGGAGGCGGGGCGCCGCGTCCTGCCGTACGGCGACCGGGTGGCGGTGGCCGCGGTGAACAGCCCGACCGGTATCACCCTCGCCGGGGACGAGGACGCGCTTTCGGAGCTGGCCGACCGGCTGCGGGCGGAGCAGATCTTCGCCAGGCCGCTCACCGTCCGCGTGCCGTACCACAGCCCGCGGATGGATCCGATCAAGGACGAGCTACTGTCCTCCCTGGCCGGGCTGACCCCCCGTGAGGCGACGGTGCCGCTGTATCTGACCGGCGTCGACGGTGTCGCGCGGGGGCCGGAGCTGGACGCGGAGTACTGGTGGCACAACGTCCGGGACCGGGTCCACTTCCGCGCCGCCGTCGACCGGCTGATCGGTGCCGGGCACAGCCTGTTCCTGGAGATCGGCCCGCACCCCGTGCTCGGCCATGCGATCCGCGAGTGTCTCGACGGCGCGGGCGCCGAGGGCGGCACCTGGCCGTCCATCCGCCGCCAGGAGGACGAGGCCGAACGGTTCACCCGCTCGCTGGCCGCCCTGCACAACCTCGGCGTGGACATCGACTGGCAGGCGGTCTGCCCGACGGGCGGTCCGGCGCGGCTGCCGCGCTATCCGTGGAAGCGGGACCGCTACTGGGTGGAGCCGGCCCCGGTCGAACAGGTACGGCTCGGCCGGCTGGACCATCCGCTGCTGGGCCGCCGGGTCACCGGGGCCGAACCGGTGTGGGAGGCCCGGCTCGACACCGAGTCGATGCCCTATCTGAACGACCACCGGATGCAGGGCGCCGTGCTGTTCCCCGCGGCGGGCTATCTGGAGATGGCGGTGCAGGCGGTCCGGGCCATGACCGGCGGCACCGAGGCGGCACTCGCCGACATCGAGCTGCGCAAGGCGCTGTTCCTGCCGGACGACGACGTCCGGACGGTGCAGCTGGCGTTCTCCTCGGAGGGTGCGGGCTTCACCGTCGCTTCGCCGGCCGACGACGCCCAGGAGCCGACGGTGCACGCCACCGGTGTGATCCGGGCGGGCCAGCGCCCGGCGCCGGGGGCGCCGCTGGACGCCGACGCGGTCCGCGCGCGCACCGTGCGGCGGCTGGACGGTCCGGAGTGCTACGCGGCCCTGGCGGAGCTGGGCTACCAGTACGGCCCGGCCTTCCAGGCCATCGAGGAGGTGTGGATCGGGTCCGGCGAGGCGCTGGCCCGGATCCGGCCGACCGAGGCCATCAGCGACGGCACCGCGGCCCATCATGTCCATCCGGTCCTGCTCGACGCCTGCTTCCAGTCGTTGCTGACACCGCAGCTCCTCGAGGCCGCGGACGGGCCGCGGGGCACCGGTATCCGGCTGCCGCTGTCGATCGACGAGGTGCGCTGTGCTCCCTTCGGTGATCAGCCGCTCTGGGTGCACGCGACGCTCTCCGGGCACGACGACGCCGCGCTGACCGGCGACATCGGCGTGTACGCGGACGGCGGGGAACCGCTCGGCCGGATCCTCGGCTTCCGGGCGGCCGATGTCGAGAAGGCGTCGGCCGCGGTCGGACGCGCCACGATCGACAGCTGGCTGACGGACGTGGCCTGGATCGAGAAGCCGGCCGGCTCCCACGACGCGGCGGCGCCCGGCGAGTCCGCGGCGCGGGCGGCCGGGGGCGCTCCCCTCACCGCCGCGGTGCCGGAGGCCCTCGGGGCCGCGGCGGCGCGCCGGTGGGTGCTCCTCGCCGACGCACAGGGCGTCGCGGAGGCGCTGGCGGAGCGGGTGACAGCGCTCGGCGGGCGCTGCCATCTGGTCCACCGGGGTGAGGGCTACCGGATGGGGCGGGACGGCCGCGAGTCGACCGTCGCCCCCGGCTCCACCGCCGACCTCGACCGGCTGTTCCGCGACCTCCGGGAGCAGGACGCCGTCCCGCTCGGGCCCGTAGTGCACCTGTGGAACCTGGATCAGCCGTCGATCGGCGCCGTGACCCGGGAGGACTGGGCCCGGTGCACGGACGCGGGCAGCTACTCGCTGATCGCGCTCGCCCGGACCCTGCAGTCCCACGGGGACGGCTGCACGCTGCACATCGTCACCCGCGGCGCCCAGGCGGTGTCCGCCGGGGATCCGGTCGAGCCGCTGGCCGCGTCGGCCTGGGGTATCGGCCGGGTGCTCGGGTACCAGGAACTGGCCGCCCACCGCGGCACACTGATCGACCTCGACCCGTCCCGGGGGGACTCCCCCGCCGAGCGCCGGGCCGAGGCGGCCGCGCTGCTGCGCGAGGTGGCGGGCGGTGACGAGGACGAGATCGCGCTGCGCGGCGACCGCCGCCACACCAGCCGGCTGCGGCAGCTCGGCGACCTCACCGGCCCGCTGCCGCTGCGGCTGCGCCCGGACGGCAGCTATCTGGTGACCGGGGCTTTCGGCGCCCTGGGACGGCTGCTGTGCCGCACGCTCGTCAAGCGGGGGGCGCGGCGGCTGATTCTCCTGGGCCGCACCGCCCCGCCCCGGAACTGCCGGCTGCGGGACGTGGACCCCGACTCCCCGGCCGGCCGCCAGGTGCGGTTCCTCAAGGAGCTGGAGGCGCTGGGGGCGCAGGCCGTCCCGGTGGCTCTGGACATCACCGACGAGGCCGCGCTGACCCGGTGGCTGGCCGAGTACCGGCAGGACGAGTCACCGCCGGTCCGGGGCGTGTTCCACCTGGCCGGCCACGTCCGTGACCGGCTGCTCCCGGAGATGGACCGCGCGTCCTTCGACGCGGTGCACGGCCCCAAGGTCGTCGGTGCCCTGCTGTTGCACCGTCATCTGCGCGACGAACCGGTCGAGCACTTCGTGCTGTTCGCGTCCGTCGCCTCGCTGCTGACGACCGCGGGGCAGACCAACTACGCGGCGGGGAACGCCTTCCTCGACGCGCTGGCCCACCACCGGCGCGCCCAGGGGCTGCCCGCGCTCAGTGTGGACTGGGGGCCGTGGGCGACCGGCATGATCGAGGAGCTGGGGCTGATCGACCACTACCGCGCCAGCCGCGGGATGAGCTCCCTGTCGCCGGAGGCCGGTATGGCCGTGCTGGAGCGCGTCATCGGCCAGGACCGCGCCCAGGTGCTGGTGGCGACGGTCGTCGACTGGCCGGTCTTCCTGGCCTGGTACCCGACCGCGCCGCCGCTCGTCGCCGACCTGGCGGCCGCCGCCCGGGACCTGCCCGCCCGGGACGGCGGGAGCTTCCTGGAGGCGTTCCACGCGGCCGGGGAGGACGAGCGGCGCCGGCTGCTCACCGAACGGTTCATCGAGCTGGCCGCCGGGGTCCTGCGGGTCGGTCCGGACCAGCTGGACGGCGCCACCGGGCTCAACACCCTGGGTCTGGACTCGCTGCTGGCGATGGAGCTGCGGGCGCGGGTCCACGCCGAACTGGGTGTCGCCCTGCCGGTGGTGGCCCTGCTGAGCAGTGCCCCGGTCGGCGAACTGGTCGCCCAGCTGTACGACGGGCTGGGTGTCCCTGCCGAGGCCGGGACGCCGGAGGACGCCGGTGCCGCGGTCGAGGTGTTCGAGGACGAGCGGCAGCATCCGCTGACGCAGAACCAGAAGGCGCTGTGGTTCCTCCGCCAGCTCAACCCGGACGGCTTCGCCTACAACATCGGCGGTGCGGTCGAGGTGCGCACGGAGCTGGATCCGGAGCTGATGTTCCGGGCCGTGCGGACGCTGATCGATCGGCACCCCAGTCTGCGGGCCGGCTTCACCCTGGACGCGGACGGCCGGCCCGTGCAGCGGATCGCCACCGACGTCGTCCCGGACCTCGCCCTGTTCGACGTCGAGGGCCGGGAGTGGGACGAGATCCACGCGATGATCGTCGGTGAGTACCGCAAACCGTACGACCTGGAGCGTGACCCACTGGTCCGGTTCCGGCTGTTCCGGCGTGGCCCGGACCGCTGGGTGATCATGAAGGCCGTCCACCACATCGTCTCCGACGCGATCTCCACCTTCACCTTCATCGAGGAGCTGCTCGCCCTCTACGAGGGGCTGCGCCAGGGCCGCCCGGCCCAGCTGCCCCCGGTGTCCGCCCGCTATCTGGACTTCCTCAACTGGCAGAACCGCTTCCTGGCCGGACCGGACGCGCGGCGGATGCTCGACTACTGGCGGAGCCATCTCCCCGAAGACGTACCGGTGCTCGACCTGCCCACCGACAAGCCCCGCCCGGCGGTCCAGACGCACAACGGCGCGTCCGAGTTCTTCGTCCTCGACGCCGAGCTCAGTGCCCGGGTGCACGCGCTGGCCCGGGAGCACGACGTCACGGTGTTCGTGGTGCTGCTGAGCGCCTACTACCTGCTGCTGCACCGCTACTCGGGCCAGGACGACATCATCGTCGGCTCCCCGGTGTCGGGCCGGACACAGGAGGACTTCGCCTCGGTCTACGGCTACTTCGTCAATCCGCTGCCGCTGCATGTGAGCCTGGACGGCGCCCCGTCGGCCGGCGAGCTGCTGCGGCGGGTCCGCGCCACGGTGCTCGGCGGCCTGGACCACCAGGAGTACCCGTTCGTGCGGCTGGTCGAGGAGCTGGGGCTGCAGCACGACCCGAGCCGCTCCGCGGTGTTCCAGGCGATGTTCATCCTGCTGGTCCACAAGGTGGCGACGGAGAAGTACGGCTACCGGCTGGAATACATCGAACTGCCCGAGGAAGAGGGGCAGTTCGACCTGACGCTGTCCGCCTACGAGGACGAGGCCGACCGGCGCTTCCACTGCGTGTTCAAGTACAACACCGATCTGTTCCGGCCGGAGACGGTGCGGCGGCTGTGCTCGCACTACGTCCGGCTGCTCGACGGTCTGACCCGCGCTCCGGCGGAGCGGCCGGCGGCGCGGCTGGAGATGATGACGGAGGCGGAGCGGGAGACCGTTCTCGCGGACTGGAGCGGAGCCGGCAGGCAGGCGGCGCCCGAGGCGCCGGTGCACCGGCTGGTCACCCGCGCCGCCGCCGAGCATCCGGAGGCGGTTGCCGTCTCGGCGCCCTCGGAGTCGGGCGGCACCCGGCGGCTCACCTACGGCGAACTGGCGGACCACTCGGGCCGACTGGCCCTGCGGCTGCGCGAACGGGGCGTCCGGGACGGCTCGGTGGTGGCGCTCTGCCTGGAGAAGTCGCCCGAGCTCGTCGTCACGCTGCTGGCGGTGCTCCGGGCCGGCGGCGCGTATCTGCCGCTCGATCCGGGCTACCCGGCGGAGCGTCTGGACGGCATGGTGCGCACCGCCGGCACCGCCCTCGTCATCGCGGACGCGGCCGGCCGCGCGCGGCTGGCGGGGACGTCGGCCGAGGTACTGGCGCTGGAGGACGTGTATCCGCTGGAGGACCGGTACCCGGCGGACGGGCCCACCGACGCTCCGGCCGACGATCCTGCCGGGGCGGATGCCGCGGACGGGGACAGCCGCGCGGACGGCCTGGACACCGCCGGCCCGGACGCGCCCGCGTACGTCATCCACACCTCCGGCTCCAGCGGCCGGCCCAAGGCGGTGCGGGTGAGCCACCGCAACCTCGCCTCGGCGTACGGGGCCTGGCACCAGGAGTACGGACTCGCCACGGAGGCCCGCACCCATCTGCAGATGGCGAGCTTCTCGTTCGATGTGTTCACCGGTGACCTCGTCCGTGCGCTCTGCTCGGGCGGCACCCTGGTGCTGGTCCCGCGGGAGCTGCTGTTCAACACGGCCCGGCTGTACGCGACGATGCGCGCGGAGCGCGTCGACTGCGGCGAGTTCGTGCCCGCCGTCGTGCGCGGCCTGATGCGGTACTGCGAGAGCACGGGCGAACGCCTGGACTTCCTGCGGCTGCTGATCGTCGGCTCCGACGCGTGGAAGGTGGAGGAGTACGAGCGGCTGCGCGGCCTGTGCGGTCCGGACACGCGGCTGGTCAACTCCTACGGGCTCAGTGAGGCCACCGTCGACAGCTGCTACTTCGAGGGCCCGGCCGACGGACTGGAGCTTAGCCGGATGGTCCCGATCGGCCGGCCGTTCCCGAACAGCACGCTCTACATCCTCGACGGACACGGTGAACCCGTGCCGCCGGGGGTGACCGGTGAGCTGTGGGTCGGCGGCGACGGTGTCGCGGACGGTTACCTCGGGGAGGCGGAGCAGACGGCGCAGCGGTTCGTCACCCTCTCCCCGGGCGGCGCGTCCGGCACCGGACCGGTGCGGCTGTACCGCACGGGCGACCTCGCCCGGTGGGACGCCGACGGGGTGGTGCACCTGCTGGGGCGGGCCGATACGCAGGTCAAGCTGCGCGGTCACCGCATCGAGATCGGGGAGATCGAGGCGCGGCTGGCGCTCTGGCCGGCGCTGGCGCAGTCCGTGGTCACGGTCGCCGAGGACGCCCAGGGGGAGGGTGTGCTGTGCGCGTACGGTGTCGCGGCGCCGGGCGCGGTGCTGGACTGGTCCGCGCTGCGCCGGCACCTGGGGGCGCAGCTGCCCACCTTCATGGTCCCGGCCTCGTTCGTCGAGCTCCCCGAACTGCCGCTGACGCCGAACGGCAAGGTGGACACCGCCGCGCTGCCGGCGCCACGGTTCGGCGGCGGCGATCCGGTCCACGAGGCGCCGGTGACGCTCTACGAGAAGCGCATGGCCGAGCACTGGACGGCGCTGCTGGGCCTGGAGCGGGTGGGGCTGCACCACGACTTCTTCGAGGCGGGCGGCAGTTCGATCAAGCTGATCGAACTGATCCACCATCTGCAGTCCGAGTTCGGCATCTCGCTTCCGGTCAGCCAGTTGTTCAAGGTGACGACGCTGCACGGGATGGCCAGGACCGTGGAGCACATCGTCACCGGCAGGATCGCCGGATCCCAGCCCTATCTGCGGTTCAACGGGGGCGGCGAGAGGACGGTGTTCTGCTTCCCGCCGGCCGGCGGCCACGGGCTGGTCTACCGCCAGTTCGCCACACACCTCCCGGAGTACCGGTTCGTGGCGTTCAACTATCTGAGCGGCGACGACAAGGTCGCCCGGTACACCGACCTGATCGAGGAGATCCAGCCGGACGGGCCCTGCAGCCTGTTCGGCTACTCGCTGGGCGGCAATCTCGCCTTCGAGGTGGCCAAGGAGCTCGAACGCCGCGGCCGGGAGGTGCCCAACGTGGTCATCATGGACTCATACCGGATCCGCGACTCCTTCGAGCTGGGGAGCGAGCACTTCGAGGCCTTCGAGCGGGAGCTGGGCGACCATCTGCGCAAGCACACCGGCTCGGAGATCGTCGCCCAGGAGACGCTGGAGCAGGCCAGGGAGTACATCCACTTCTGCAGCCGGACACCGAACCTGGGGGTGATCACCGCCCCGGTGAGTGTCATCTCCGACCAGGAGAAGGTGGCGCTCTACGCGGCGGACGAGCACGGCAGCTGGCACGGCAGCACGACCACCCGCACCACCGTGTTCCGCGGCTTCGGCACCCACGCCGAGATGCTCGACCAGGAGTACATCGCCCTCAACGCGAAGCTGGCGCGCGACATCCTGGCCGGAGGGGGCACCCATGTCGCATGACGTCGGGACGGACTGGACCACGCGGGACGCCTCGTCCGGGGGCAGGCCCCGGGTGCTGGTCATCGGGGCGGGGGTCAGCGGGATGGCCACCGGGTGCTACGCCCAGATGAGCGGGATGGAGACGCGCATCCTGGAGAAGCACGTGCTGCCGGGCGGCTGCTGTACCGCGTGGGCGCGCGACGGCTTCATCTTCGACTACTGCATCGAGTGGCTGATCGGGACCTGCGCCGGGAACGAGGCGCACCAGGTGTGGCGCGAGCTCGGCGCGCTCGACGGCAAGACGGTGACGAACTTCGACATGTTCAACCGGGTCGTCGACGAGGCCGGGCGGTCGGTGACCTTCTACAACGACCCCGGGCGGCTCCAGCGGCACCTGCTGGAGATCTCGCCCGCGGACGCGCGGCTGATCCGGTCGTTCTGCCGTGACCTGCGGCGGTTCATCGGCATCGAGCTGTATCCGTTCCTCACTCCGGCGCCCTTGCGGACGCCGCGGGAGAAGCTGCGGATGCTGCGGACCGTGCTGCCCGCGTTCCGGCTGTTCTGGCGGACCGCGGCGACGCAGATGCACACCTTCGCCGACCGCTTCCAGGATCCTCTGCTGCGGCGCGCGTTCCGCAACATCTTCTTCCAGGACCACGGCGGGTTCCCGCTGCTGCCCTACCTGTTCAACATGGCCGGTGCGTACAACGACAACGCCGGGTTCCCCCAGGGCGGGTCCCTGGGGCTGTCCCGGTCCATCGAGCGCCGGTACACCTCGCTGGGCGGCTCGGTCAGCTATCGCACGCGGGTCGAGCGCATCCTCGTGGAGCGCGACCGGGCCGTCGGTGTGGAGCTGAGGAACGGCACGCGGCTGTACGCCGACCACATCGTGGCGGCCTGCGACGGCTACACCACCCTGCACGGCCTGCTCGGCGGCCGGTACTCCAGCCCGCGGCTCGACACGCTGTACTCGACGCTGCTGAACAAGCCGGAGGTGCTCTATCCGGGGGTGGTGTCGGCGTTCGTCGGGCTCACCGGGGAGCCGGAGCCGGACAGCCCGCACAGCACCACGTATCTGCTGACGAAGGAGGAGAGCTCGGGGCTGCCGGGGGCGCTGCAGGACAGCCTGGTGGTGCAGCAGCGGTCCCGCTATGCCGAGGGGTTCGCCCCGCCGGGCTCCTCGGTCGTGCACTGCACCTACTTCAGCGACTTCGCGCACTGGCGGACGCTGCGCAGCCGGAGCCGCAAGGAGTACTGGGCGCAGAAGCGTCAGGTCGCCGACTTCGTCCGGGACTTCCTGGAACGGCGCTCCCCCGGTACCGGCGACCGCATCCGGGTGGCCGATGTGGCCTCACCCGCCACGACCCACCGCTACACCGGCAACCACAACGGTTCCATCCTCGCGTGGAAGTCGTTCACCGAGGCCGAGGACCTGGTCAACGGCGTGGTCAACAAGGACCGGATGCGGCTGCCGGGGCTGCGCGGCTTCTCCATGGCCGGCCAGTGGGCCGGCGGCGGGGGGCTGATCCGGGCCGCGTCCAGCGGCCGCTTCGCGGTGCAGTACCTGTGCAGGGAGCTCGGGATGGAGTTCCGGGCCTGGGAGAGCCGGAACCGGGAGCCGTGGCACCGGGATCAGCTGGGCCATCTGCCCCAGCTCGAGAAGTGGCCCGCGGAATAGACCGCGGACGGACGACCGAGCTCTTGCCGAGGAGGCCCTGGAACATGCCCCGCGAGAAGCGGAACAGAGAATCAATGATCATCATCGGGGCGGGGCTCGGTGGTCTGTCCACCGGGTGCTACGCCCGGATGAACGGATACCGGACCCGGATCTTCGAGATGCACGAGGTCCCCGGGGGCTGCTGTACCGCCTGGGACCGCGGCGACTTCACCCTGGACTGCTGTGTCAGCTGGCTGCTCGGCAGCGGTCCGGGCAACGAGATGCACCAGATCTGGCTCGAACTCGGCGCGCTGCAGGGGAAACGGATGCGCCACTTCGATGTGTTCAACATCGTGCGCGGACAGGACGGCCGGGCGGTCCGCTTCTACTCCGACCCGGACCGGCTCGAAGCGCACCTGGTGGACCTCTCACCGGGGGACGCCCGGCTGATCCGGCAGTTCTGCGACGGGCTGCGCGCCTTCCGGAAGTGCCTGGCGGTCTATCCGTTCCTGAAGCCGGTCGGCCTGATGGGCCGGTTCGAACGCTGGCGGATGCTGGCGTCCTTCGTGCCGTACTTCAATGTCATCCGTAAGTCGATCACGACGCTGATGACGGACTACTCGGCGCGGTTCCGGGATCCGCTGCTGCGGGAGGCGTTCAACTTCATCCTCTACGAGAAGCACCCCAACTTCCCGGTGCTGCCGTTCTACTTCCAGCTGGCCTCGCACGCCAATCTGTCGGCGGGGGTGCCCGAGGGCGGTTCGATGGGGCTGAGCAGGTCGATCGAGCAGCGCTACCTGCGGCTCGGCGGCGAGGTGAGCTACAACTCCAGGGTCGAGGAGATCCTCGTCGAGGACGACCGGGCGACGGGGGTGCGGCTCAGCGACGGCAGCGAGGTCCGCGCCGACATCGTGGTCTCGGCCTGCGACGGCCACACCACGCTGATGCGGTTCCTCAAGGGCCGCTATCTCGACGAGACCTACCGCAGGCTGTACACCAGCACCATCGAGCAGCCGGGCATGGTGTTCCCCGGCTATGTCACCCTCTTCCTCGGGCTGCGGCGCCCCTTCCCCGACGGCGATCCCTGCACCACCCATCTGCTGAGCGACGCCGAGGCCGCGGAGCTGACCGGGATCAGCCACCCGAGTGTCAACGTCCAGTTCCGCAGCAGGCACTACCCGGAGCTGTCGCCGGAGGGGACGACGGTGGTGTACGCCACGTACTTCTGCGACATCGCGCCGTGGCGGGCGCTGAGCGACGGTCCGGAACAGGCCAGCCGGGTCCGCGGGGGAACCGAGCTCCACACTCTGCCGGTGCGCCGCGGCAAGGCGTACTACACCGCCAAACACCGCGTCAGGGACGCTCTGCTGCGGATTCTGGAGCAGCGCCACCCGGGGATCGGGGACTCGATCGCCGTCCGCGATGTGTCGAGCCCTCTCACCCAGGTCCGCTACACCGGCAACTACGACGGGACGGTGCTCGGCTGGCAGCCGTTCGTCGAGGGCGGCGAGACGCTCGAGGAGCAGATCAAGAAGCACGGCCCCGGGCTGCCCGGGCTGGAGAACTTCTATCTCTCCGGCGTCTGGGCGACCACCGGCGGTCTGATCCGGGCCGCGGCGGCGGGCCGGCACGTCATGCAGTTCATCTGCCGGGACGACGGCAGGGCGTTCACCGCGGGCATCGACCGTACGGCGCCGCTGCCGACCCATGTCGTGGACCGGGTGGCGCCCCCGGGCCCGGGCGCCGCCGCGGGTCGGCTCCGTTCACACCGACAGGAGGCATGACGTGGAGGTCCGGACGTGGGTGGTGCGGGAGCACGTCGAGGGCGTGCCCGAGGTGGACCGGATCTACGAGAAGGTGACCGAGGACCTCGAGGTCGACCTCGCGGACGACGAGATGCTCCTCAAGACCCTCTACGTGTCGGTCGATCCCTACCTCCAGGGCATCTGTCTCGACACGCCGCTCGGGGCGCACATGGGCGCGGACTCCATCATGGAGGTGCTCGACGCCGGACCGCGCGCGGCGCACCGGCCGGGCGAACTGGTCCAGGGGTTCGGCGGCTGGCGCAGCCATCTGATCAGCAACGGTGCGGCGACGCTGTGGCGCACCGGCACCTTCCCGATGGTGTTCCCGGCCTTCCGGAAACTCGATCCGCAGGACTACGACGCCTCGCTGCCGCTCTCGACGGCGCTGGGCGTCCTGGGCGGGCCGGGCATGACCGCCTGGGGCACGCTGACCAAGTTCCTCACCGTCCGCCCCGGCGACACCGTCGTGATCAGTGGTGCCTCGGGCTCGGTGGGCACCCTGGTCGGGCAGCTGGCCCGGCGTGCGGGAGCCCGGGTGGTCGGCACCACCGGCTCACCGGAGAAGGCGGACCACCTGCGGGACCTGGGCTTCGACGCGGTGGTGCACTACCGGCAGGGCGACGGCGCGGACGAGGTGCGCGAGGCGCTCCGGGCCGCGGCGCCGGACGGCGTCGACAAGTACTTCGACAGCCTGGGCGGCAGCGTGACGGACGCGGTGTTCTCCCTGCTCAACGTGGACAGCCAGGTGGCGGTGTGCTGGCAGTGGGCGACCCAGGTCGGCTCCGATCACGTGGGACCGCGGCTGCTGCCGTACATCATGTTCCCGCGCACCACGATCCGCGGGATCTTCGCGCTGGAGTGGTTCACCCCGCAGAACTGGGCAGCGCTCCGCACCGAGCTGGGCGGGATGATCCGCCGCGGTGAGATCGCGTACGAGCAGACGGTCCGGTACGGGTTCGACGCCATCCCGGACGCCTACCGCAGTCTCTACCTCGACCGGGCGGCCAACCGGGGCAAGGTGCTGGTCCGGGTGTGAGCTCCGGAGTCCGGCGGCGCCGGCGGGCCCGGCCGCCGCCCGTTTCTCCTGCGAGGATCGAGCGCCGCCCCCTGGTTCCCGTACAGTCGTCCCGGCCGGACTGCGCCGCCGGGCAACCCGCGCCGGCGGACGGAGCGGGCGGCCCCGCCGGAGCGGCGCCGGGCCGGCGGCCGGGCCGCTCACCGGCCCCGGGGTGCCGGAGCCGGACCAGGCGCACCCGGCAGCCGGGCGTACACCGTCCCCCACCGGGACGGACCGGCACCGCTTGCCGCGGCCACAACAGCATGACGCGACCCCGCCGTACGGCATCCGCGTGGAGCCCGTCCGGTGAGCACGGACTCCGAACCGACGCGGCCACGGCAACGGCAACGGCTGACCCTCGGCGACGACAGGAGAGCGAGACCGCACCGAATATGGAGAATTCCCCCATATCACCCCGCCCCGGTTTCGGGTGGCTTCCCGCCCCACCGGCCCTCGGACCCCGCCCCCGACGGGTACTCGCGGCCATCGCCGCCGCCGGATCGGCGCTGACCGTCCTCGCGACGGCGGCTCCCGCCGGGGCGACCACGGCCCGGGCATCGGCCGGCGGGGCCGAGGTCGTCTGCTCCTCCCGGCAGCCCGGCCTGGCGCTGCGGCTCTCGCGGGATCTGGCGCTCCGGCTGCACGGGCGTCCGGGCACCTCCGCCGTCGCGTTCTACGACCGCCCCACCGCCACCAGCTGCTCCTACAACGCCGGGGCGGCCTTCGACTCGGCCAGTGTGGTCAAGGTCACCGTCCTCGGGGCGCTGCTGCGGCAGGCCATGGAGCGCCGGTACCCGCTGACCGCGGAGGAGGTGCGGCTGACCACCGCGATGATCACCGAGTCGGACAACGCCTCCACCTCCGAGCTCTGGCGCCGGATCGGGCCCGACGGCATCCGGCACTTCCTGGAGCTGGCGGGCCTGCGGCACACGGTTCCGGGCGCGGACGGGCACTGGGGGCTCACCCGGATCACCGCCGACGACCAGCTGAGGCTGCTGAGCCTGCTCACGTCGGAGAATCCGGTCCTCGACCGGCCGGCACGGGCGTACGCCCTGGGCCTGATGCGGCGGGTGGTTCCCGAGCAGCGCTGGGGCGTGCCCGCCGGGGCGCCCGGCACAGCGGCGGTCCAGCTGAAGAACGGCTGGCTGCCGCGGTCCACCGGGGGCTGGCGGGTGCACAGCATCGGTGCGTTCACCGGGGACGGCCACGACCGCGGGATGGTCGTGCTCTCCCAGGGGAATCCGACCATGGACGACGGCATCGCCACCGTCGAGGGCGCTGCCCGCGCCCTGCACGACGGCCTGTCCGGCTCCGGGTGAGCGGGCGGCACCGAAGGAGACGCCCGCTCCCGCACGGCACCGTGGCGCACCGAAGACGCCCTCTCCCGCACGGTGCCCACCGCGGAACCGGTCAGTCGGTGTCGAGCGCCGTCACGTAGACCCATGCGCCGTCGTGCCGTTCGAAGCGGCTGTGCTCGAGGAGCTCCCCCGGCCGGCCCTGCTCGGTGTAACGGGCCCGGAAGGTGACCGTCCCCGTGGTGTGGAAGGGGCTGCCGTCGGCGGTGTCCAGGATCTCCAGGCCCGACCAGCGCAGCCCGGCGTCGAAGTCGAGGTGGCGCGGCCGGGTCCGGGGGTGCCAGGTGCGCAGCAGGTAGGCCTCGTCGCGGACGACGAAGGCGCTGTAGCGCGAGCGCATCAGCTTCTCCGCGGTGGGCGCGGACGCCTCGCCGCGGTGCAGCCGGCCGCAGCAGTCCGTGTAGCCGGCGGGCAGCCCGCACGGGCAGGGGGCGTCCGGTGCGGTCCGGGGGTGCGGGGCCGCTAGCGACGGACGGCGTCGGGCGGAGGACTTCTGCGGGCGGGAGCTGCGTCGGGACATGCGCCCATTGTCCCGCAGCCGCGATCAGCCGAGCTCGTCGGCGGTGTGCAGACCGACGAGGTCCCCGAGGCCGTTGTTGTGCCCTCCGAAGGCGGTGGGGTCCAGCGACTGCTCGGCCCAGATGGTCTTGCCCTCGGGGGTGTAGCGGGTGCCCCAGCGCTGGGTGAGCTGGGCGACCAGGAACAGCCCCCGGCCGCCCTCGTCGGTCGTCCGCGCGTGCCGCAGATGGGGAGAGGTGCTGCTGCCGTCGGACACCTCGCAGATCAGGGCGCGCTCCCGGATCATCCGCAGACGGAGTGGTCCCCCGGCGTGCCGGATGGCGTTGGTGACCAGCTCGCTGACGACCAGTTCGGTGGCGAACCCGTGGTCGGAGAGCCCCCAGGCGGCCAGTTGGCGCGCCACCTTGGCGCGGGCGTCGCCGACGGCCGCCGGATCGGCCGGGATCTCCCAGGAGGCGACCCGGTCCCGGCCCAGGGCGCGGGTACGGGCCAGCAGCAGCGCCACGTCGTCGACCGGTCGCGTGCCCGGCAGATTGCTGATGACGGCGTCGCAGATCTCTTCGAGCGGCGCCTGCGGAGCGGCCAGGGCGGCGTGCAGCCTGCTGAGCCCGCCGTCGACGTCGAGCGCCTGCCCGGTGAGCAGACCGTTGGTGTAGAGGACGAGCAGACTGCCCTCGGGCAGCGGCAGCGTCCGCGACTCGAACGGCAGCCCCCCGAGGCCCAGCGGCGGTCCGGCGGGAAGTTCGAGAAGCCGGGAGATCCCGGTCGGGCTGACGAGCACCGGCGGCGGGTGACCGGCCCGGGCCAGCGAACAGGTGCGGGCGACCGGATCGTAGACCGCGTACAGGCAGGTGGCTCCGATCACCTGCGGGCCGGTGTCCGTCTCGTCGGCGACCCGGCCGACCATGTCGTCCAGGTGCGCCAGCACCTCCTCCGGGGACAGGTCCATGTCCGCCAGGGTCTGCACCGCCGAGCGCAGCCGGCCCATCGTGGCCGCCGCATGGGCACCGTGCCCCACGACGTCACCGACGACCAGCCCGACCCGCGCCCCGGAGAGCGGGATCACGTCAAACCAGTCGCCGCCCACGCCGCTGCGCGAGTCGGCCGGCAGATAGCGGTACGCGGCGTCGACGGCGCCCTGCTGCGGCAGATCGTGCGGGAGCAGGCTGCGCTGGAGCGCCAGGGCCGCCGTGTGCTCCCGGGTGTAGCGGCGGGCGTTGTCGATGGACACCGCGGCCCGGTTGACGAACTCCTCGGCGAGGACCAGGTCGTCGGGCTGGAACGGGCCCTTGGGCTGCCAGCGGGCGAACGCGGCAGCGCCCAGGATGATGCCCCGCGCGCGGAGCGGGACGACCATCAGCGAGTGGAAGCCGTACTGATGGAGGTGCGCCGCCCGGACCGGGTCGTCGGCCGCCCACTCCCCGGCGCACAGGTCCAGCGTCGGGTACAGCGACGAACTGCCGACGGTGAGACTCAGCACGACGGGCGCGGACGCCGGGTAGGCGGGGAGACCGCCCACCTCGACCACGGCCTCGGGGCAGCCCTCCCGGACGGACTTCTGTCCCGCACGGCGCATGGTCGACAGGTCCGTGGCGTCGATCGGCCCGGGGGGCGGCTCACCGCCCGACAGCATCACGTCGAGCAGGTCGACCGTGACGAAGTCCGCGAGGTCGGGCACGGCGACATCGGCCAGTTCCTGTGCCGTTCGCAGCACGTCCAGGGAACTGCCGATCCGTTCGCTGGCCTTGTTCAGCAGGGCGAGCCGCTGCCGGGCCCGGTAGTTCTCGGTGATGTCCAGCACCATGTAGCAGACGCCGAGGACCTCCTCCGTCTCGTCCTCCAGGCGGAAGAAGGAGGTGGAGTAGGCGTGTTCGCGCACGCTGTCCGACTCCGGGTGGCCGAGGTACTCGAATCCGACCGACGGGACGCCGGTCTCCAGCACCCGGCGCATCTCGGCCTCCATGGCCTCCACGGCCAGCCCCGGCTGCACATCACCGAGCCGTTTGCCGATGCGCTCCTCGCGGGGCACGCCGCCCATGACTTCGAGAGCGTCGTTCACCCACACGAACCGGAGGTCGGTGTTGAGCATGGCCACGCCCACCGGCGACATGGTGAAGATGCCCTCCAGCAGGGAACGGTTCACCCCGGGCCAGGGCGTCTGTGCCATGTCGGCGGCGAGGACCAGGCGCGGGGCGTGGCCGTCGGTGTCCTGCACCGGCAGGATCCGCACCTCCAGGTCGAGCCGGTGGCCCTGCCGGTGCCGTACGGCCTGGGTCCCGCTCCAGCCGTCCGCGTCGCCGAGCCGGGTGGCGACGTTCTCGTGCTGAGTCCCGTCGCCGTCCACCGACCGGAAGAGCTGGGCGAGGGACCGGCCCAGGGCGTCGGGTGCCGGGTGCCCGAGGAGTTCCTCGGCCCCCTCGGTCCAGCCACGGACCACACCGTCGGTGTCCACCAGCATCACGGCCGTCCGCGCGAAGTCGAAGGGAGTGCTGCCTGCGGGGGATCTGTTCTTCTTGGGAGTGCCCATGCCAGCCGTCCAGTGCCGGGGCGCGGGCCCGTCGCGGGCCCTGCTGTCATACGGCCACCAGCCTGTTTTCCACGGTACCGGGGGCGGCGACGTTTCGGCCGGTGCCGGACGGGACGGGAGGGGCCGGAGGCCGCGGCCCTCGGGGCACCGGGCGGGCGGGACGTACCGGCGAACCGCGGGAACACCGGCGCGGTTCCGCAGCGTGCGAGGGTGGGCACGCGCCGTGAGCAACGGCACCGCCCCGGCCGGGCCCGCGCGCTCGCGGCCCGTCGGCGTCCCGGGAGGGCGTACGGCGGTGCGCGGAGGGACCCGGGAATGGCGTGCGGTGGCTCCGCGGCACCCACCGCGCACGGCAGGCGCGCCGGCCGGGACCGCGCACGTCGGGCCCGGACCGCGAGCGGCGGCAGGTGGCCGACCGGCGCTACGGCTTCCTGGCCATCGCCGCCACGATGAGCCGCTCCCAGACGGACAGCCCCGCGTCCGGAGGGCCGATCCTCGGCACGCCGGCGGCCTCGTCCGGGCGCCACGCCGAGGTCGGTACGACCCCGGGCTCCAGCACCTCCAGGCCCGGCAGCAGGCCGGCGATCTCCTCGTCGGTGCGCCAGCGTCCGCGTCCGAAGGTCTTCTGGAGTACCGCCTCCGCCTCCGCGGTCTCCGGATTGTTGCCGCTGCGGAAGTGGCTGACGAAGAAGTGGCTGCCGGACGGCACCTGATCACGCCAGTACTCGACCAGACCGACGGGGTCCTCCTCGTCGTTGACGTGGTGCAGGATCGCACTGAGGATGACCGCGACCGGCCGGTCGAAGTCGATCAGCCGTGTGGTGCCCGGGTGCTCGCGGATGCGGCGGGGGTCGCGGAGATCCGCCCGGATCACACAGGTGTCCTCGTTCTCCTCCAGCAGCGCTCGCCCGTGGGCCAGCACGATGGGGTCGTTGTCGACGTAGACGACGCGGCTCCCCGGTGCGTTGCGCTGGGCGACCTGGTGCACGTTGTCGGCGGTGGGCAGCCCGCTGCCGAGGTCGAGGAACTGCCGGATGCCGGTGTTCAGCGCGATGTCGCGCACCGCACGCACCAGCGCCGCGCGATTGGAATGGGCGATCGCCACGGACCCGGGCATGTCGTCCTTGAAGCGGTCGCCGATCACCCGGTCCACGGCGTAGTTGTCCTTGCCGCCGAGCAGATAGTCGTAGACCCGGGCAATGCTCGGAGTGCTCTGGTCCACCGCGTGGAACTCGTCGGCCATGCCACCGGTCCTCTCCTGCCCCTGCACGCCGGGATCATCGTAGGTGGTCCCGGGACTCTCAGGGACCCCTGACGCCTCAACTTCCCTACCGTGGCGGCGAGTCGGGGCCCGGGCGCACGCCGACACCGGGCGGTGCACGCAGAGCGGCCCGCGGCTCCGGCCGGTGGTGTGCTGCGGTCGGCAGGCCGGCAGGTGCGGAACGTCGACGGGCCGCCGCTCCGTACAGGCGGCGACCGTTCACGGCGGCGGGAACCGTACGGTTCCACGCCCCCCGGGAGGAGGGGGCGTGGAACCGCAGGCGGGCCGACGGGCGGGGCCGTTCCCCCCGGTGACGGCTTCCCGTCGGCGGTCCTGGGCGCGGACCCCGTGGGTCACTCCCGCGCGGCCTGCCCCGCCCCGCAGCCGGCGGACTTCATCCGGACCTTCACCTGGTCCGCATCGGCCTTCTTGAGATCGATTTCGATGTCGTCGATATCGATGTCATCGATGTCGATATTGCTGTTGATCGCGATCTGACCGAAGGCGGCCTGCAGGTTTTCGAGTCCGCCCGTCTGGGACCAGATGTCGGCCAGGCTCTGGTTCACCGCGGCCAGTTGCGCGTTCATCCGCCCGAGGTCGGCCTTCGGATTGGCCTTGGCCCAGGCCTCGGGATCCCGCTCGTCGAGCGACTTCACCCGGACGGTCGGCGCCTTGTCACTGCCGATCCTCACGCCGTCGATCACCACACCGGCGTCGCGGGACGGGACGGCGCGCAGCGCGTCGTCCAGGCTCTGCAGGCTGTCCGCCTCGGCTCCGGCCGCGGCGAGCAGGCCCGCCACCTGCCCGTCCAGCCGCGCCAGATCGACGGATCCGCCCTGCCGCGCCTTGGCCACCACGCCGGACGACGGCGCGTCGGCCGACAGGCACGAGGCGGACTTCACGGGCTTCTTCGCGGCGGCGGCGGACTCGCCGCCCTCCCCCGCCATGGCCGCTCCGGTGGCCACAACACCGGTGATCAGACCCGCACTTGCCAGTCCGATACCGAGAACACGACTCTTGTTGGTGCGCCTTGCACGAGACATGCGTTCACCTCGCAGTGGAAAGAAAGAGCTGGGACGTGGGAGTCATCCGCACGGTTCGGCGGTCCTCTCCGCCGCGCACCGGCACTCTCACCCTCGGGGACGTGCCGCATCGGTCCGTCGGTCTCTCCCGGTCGTGACACCGCCCCGGGCCCGGGACCCGACATCCGCCCGCAGCGGTATCACGCCGATCAGTACGGCCCCGGGGGCCCATCCGACTCAGCGCGGCGCAAACACGTCCGCAACTTCCCATTTATCCGAACGACTGGCGACAAGAGACGGTCATAAGACCTCTTAAGCTTGCTCCTGTGCCCAGAGATGACGATGTCGAACAGCTCGCCAGAATCCGTATGCAGGTGACCGGCGAAACGTTCGTGGAGGCCTTGGCCGCGCTGCGCGGACAGAGCGGAACCGGTTCCGAGGGCATGGACGGTACGGACGAGCAGGACACGACCGGGGACGAGGACGACCCCGAACCCCCCTTCCGGAACAGGCCGTTCCGCATCGTCGAGTGATCACCGACGGACCGTCACCCGGCACGCCGTCACCTGCCTGCCCCCGAATTCCCCATCGGTCACCGGACATCCGGTGCGGAGGTGCAGAGGGGGCGTCAGCCGTTGGACGGCGGGGCCGGCAGCGAGAGGCCGCCGGGGAAGGAGGGCCCGGCGCCTCCGGGGGACGGGGTCGCGGCCGGACGGCCGTCGGGCCCGCACATCCGGGGTGCGGAGGGAGCCGTCAGCCCGTACTCGGCGACGCGCTCGGTCCGGAAGCCGACGTCCTCGCGGTCCAGCGGCCCGTTCCCGGTGGTGGTGCTGATGTCCCGGGGCAGCTCCCGCGCGGCGAGCGGACCACCGACGGAGACGGCCACCAGGGAACCGGTACAGGCGCCGAGACGCGCGGCACGCACGCTCCGGGGGAAGCGCACGGTGTGGGCCTCCCGGCCGTCGGCCCGGAACCGCGCACGCTTCACCAGGGTCAGCTCGAAGTAGTAGTCCGGCCGCGACCGGTGCTTCAGCAGGTCCTCACGGGAGACCGGCCCTCCGCGGGCGGCGCTGTAGCCGAGCTTCCAGATCTCCACATGGACGGTCAGCGGTCTGCACAGCGGCCCGTAGCCGTCCGGGGACCGTTCGAGCTCCACGGCGTCCTGGGTGACGGAGAACGCGGAGCCGGGGGTTTCGGCATTGAGCCGCAGCCATTCCACCGCGTCCTTCGTGCTCCAGGACGCGTTCCGATGGCAGCCGGCGCTGCCGGTGGGGTACGGCGGAGGTGTGGACGGTGACGGAGTGGGCGGCCCGGAGGAGACGGCGGCGGTCGTGGAGGCAGTCACGGAAGCGCTGGGCGACGCCCCGGCACCGGCCTCACCCGACGAGCACCCCGCCAGCAGCACGGCCGCCGACAGCACCACGGTCCACGCTCTCGCGCGACGCCATGACCCACTCCGTCCGCACACAGCTGACCCCCATCACTGTTGTTGCAGATCTTCGGCGAACCTCCGCCTTTGCCTGATGACATCGGCAGAAGTCACGACAAGGCTCACACAGCGCCGAGGCAAAAGCAGCCCCTCGGCCCTTCCTTGCGGATGGCACCCGCCACCCGGTCGGCACCCGGCCGCACGGGAGGCGCGCCGGGGCGGGAAGCCCAGGAACGGAACGGTGCATTCCGGATGATCCGGCACCCACCCCCGCACGGCTGGAACCCGCAGCCCAGCAGCCGTCCGGGCATCGCCCGAGGCCCCTCCCCCGCTTCCCGGGCCGCACCGGGCGAGCCCACCGGAGGGTCACGATCGCATGTACTGATCGACGGAGTGCTCAACAATTCTGGCGCAGATACCCGCAGTCTGCTGTAGTACCGACTACACAAAGGCGTGTAGGCGTGGTGGCGCCTGCGTAAAGGGGCGGGGAGAACAGCGTGAAGAGGGTGTGGGTACCGGTGTGCGGACCACCCTCGGGGGGCTTCCCGACCGGTCGCGCACGCGTACGACCAGGACCTTCCGTGTGGTTCCGGACTTCCGGAGCCATGTCGCCCCCTGATCTTCAGGGGAGCCCGATCCCACCCTCAGGGAGTACATCGTGACCGTCCGCAGACTGGGTCTCGCCGCAGCTATCGCCGCGACCCTCACCATCACCGGGTGCAGTAGCGACGCGCCCGAAGCGGACGACTCGGTTCAGGTCGCAACCGACCCCGCCTTCCCGGCCGGCAGCACGATGGAGAAACTCCACGAGGCGGACCGGATCCGGATCGGTGTGAAGTTCGACCAGCCCGGAATCGGCTACAAGAAGCCGGGCGCGAAGACCCCGGAGGGCTTCGACGTCGAGATGGCCAAGATCATAGCCGGGCAGCTCGGACTGGCGCCGGAAAAGATCCGATGGGTCGAGACGGTCTCCAAGAACCGGGAGTCCTATCTGCGCAACAAGCGGGTCGACCTGGTGATCGCCTCGTACTCGATCACTCCCGAGCGGCGTCGGGTGGTCGGCATGGCGGGCCCGTACTACGTCACGGGCCAGCAACTGCTCGTGCAGAAGAACGACAAGAGCATCTCCGGGCCGAAGGACCTCCAGGGCAAGAAGGTCTGCTCCGCCGCGGGGACCACCTCGATCAAGACCGTCGAGGAGAAGTACCGGGCCAAGCCGGTCCCCTACGGCACGTACACCGAATGCGTCCAGCGGCTGCGCAAGGGTGTGGTCGACGCGGTCACCACGGACGGGGCGCTCCTGCTCGGCTACGCGGCGCAGGCGCCCGATGCCCTGAAGGTGGTCGGCGACACCTTCAGCACCGAGCGCTACGGGGTGGGCTACCGCAAGGGCGACACCGAGATGTGCGAGTTCCTGAACCGCACGATCAACCACTCCTACCGGGACGGTGCCTGGGTGAACGCGCTGTCCAAGACCCTGTGGCAGACCTCCGGCGCGGTGCCCAACCCGGATGTGGACCCCTGCCCGACGGGTTCTTCCTGACGAGCCCCTGACGCCGGGCTTCCTGCCCGGCGAGGGCCGCGTTCCCGGCCCGGTGCTGCCGGGTGGAGCCCGGTTCGTCCTGATGCCCGGTCCATCCCGACCCGCGGTCCGTCCCGATGGCCGGGGCGGACCACGGGCCTCCGATGAGCACGAGACCGCCGGATCCACCGCTCCCGGCGCGGGGCGGGACAGTGGATCCGGCAGGGGCTCCGTTCCCGGTGCCCCGCCGACGGCACTGCGTTCCGGGGCCCGGCGCCACCGCGTTCCGTGGCCTGGCGCCGGCC
>NZ_JBYITE010000005.1:0-213805 GCF_057709105.1 Streptomyces sp. bgisy100 | reverse complement strand
TCCCGGGCGCCGAGGACGAAGGCGCGCCACTCCGCCGGTGTGAAGATCAGCGCCGGGCCCTCCGGGTTGCGGCCGTCCCGCATCGCGATGTAGCCCTCGATGAAGGCGATCTGGACATCACCCGTCCCCTGGCTGCTGGACTGCCACTCGGCGTTGCTCAGGTCGAGCTGAGGCTTCTTGAATCCTGCCGGCGCCTGCTGTGTGGTGCTGTCGGCCACGTCCGTGCTCCTCCCGGTTCGTCTGCCCGGTCAGCCTAGCGATCGTCACCGGTGGCGCACAGGCCGTGCGCACATCAGGACCGGGGCGGCTCGGAGCCGACCAGCCACATGGCGAAGAACTGGGAGCCGCCGCCGTACGCGTGTCCGAGCGCCGTGCGGGCGCCCGCCACTTGGTGCTCCCCCGCCCGGCCTCGCACCTGGAGCGCCGCCTCGGCGAAGCGGATCATGCCGGAGGCCCCGATGGGGTTGGTGGAGAGCACTCCGCCCGAGGGGTTGACCGGCAGGTCGCCGTCGAGTTCGGTGGCGCCCGACTCGGTGAGCTTCCAGCCCTCCCCCTCGGCGGCGAAGCCGAGGTTCTCCAGCCACATGGGTTCGTACCAGGAGAACGGCACGTACATCTCGACCGCGTCGATCTCCCGGCGCGGGTCGGTGATGCCCGCCTGCCGGTAGACGTCCGCCGCGCAGTCCTTGCCGGCCTGCGGGGAGACGAAGTCCTTCCCGGCGAACATCGTGGGCTCGCTGCGCATCGCCCCGCCGTGCACCCAGGCCGGCGGGTGCGGGGCGCGCCGGGCGCCGGCCCGGTCGGTGAGGACCATGGCGCAGGCGCCGTCCGAGGAGGGGCAGGTCTCGGAGTAGCGGACGGGGTCCCAGAGCATCGGGGAGGACTGCACCTTCTCCAGGGTGAGCCCGGTCTCGTGGAGGTGCGCGTAGGGGTTCTTGAGCGCGTTGCGCCGGTCCTTGTAGGCCACCAGCGCGCCGACGGCGGACGGCGCGCCGGATCGGCGCATGTACGCCCGTACGTGCGGGGCGAAGAAGCCGCCCGCCCCCGCCAGCAGCGGCTGCTGGAAGGGGATCGGGAGCGAAAGCCCCCACATGGCGTTGGATTCGGACTGCTTCTCGAAGGCGAGGGTGAGGACGGTGCGGTGGACCCGGGCGGCGACGAGCCCGCCGGCGACCAGGGCCGTGGAGCCGCCCACGGAACCCGCGGTGTGCACCCGGAGCATCGGCTTGCCGACGGCGCCGAGGGCGTCGGCGAGGAACAGCTCCGGCATCATGACGCCCTCGAAGAAGTCGGGGGCCTTGCCGATGACGACGGCGTCGATGTCGGCCCAGTCCAGCCCGGCGTCGGCCAGGGCGCGGACGGCGGCCTCCCGGACCAGTCCGGCCAGCGACACGTCGTGCCGGGCCGCGACGTGTTTCGTCTGGCCGATGCCGACGACGGCCACGGGTTCTCGGGTCATCCCTCGGCTCCTTCGAGGACGGCGACCAGGTTCTGCTGGAGGCAGGGTCCGGAGGTGGCGTGGGCCAGGGCGCGGTCGGACGTCCCGCGGTGGATGCGGGCGGCGGCCTCGCCGAGGCGGACCAGACCGGCGGCCATCACCGGGTGGGCGGCGAGCGCGCCGCCGGAGGGGTTCACGGTCACCGTGCCGTCCAGCCGCAGGGCCTTGCGGAGCACGACCTCCTGGGAGGTGAAGGGGGCGTGGATCTCGGCGGTGTCGACGGGCCGTTCGAAGGCTCCGGCCCGCTCGGCGGCGAGCCGGGCGGAGGGCGAGTCGGTCAGGTCGCGCACCCCGAGGCTGTGGGCCTCGATGCGGTGGTCCATGCCGCGGATCCAGGCGGGGCGGGGACACAGCCGCCGCGCGGTGGCTCCGGCGGCGAGGACGACGGCGGCCGCGCCGTCGCTCACCGGGGGTACGTCGTGCCGGCGCAGCGGCCGCACCAGGTACTCCTCGGCGAGCAGCCCCTCCGGCGGCGGCGAACCGGTGAGCTGGGCGTGCGGGTTGTCGCGGGCCGCGGTGCGGCTGCGGGCGGCGATTCCGGCCAGGGCCCGCTCGTCGGTGTCGCCGGCGTCGATCAGCGCCTGGGCCTGGAGGGCGGCCAGGGAGACGGCGTCCGGCCAGAGCGGTGCCACGTAGTACGGGTCGAGCTGACGGGTGAGCACGTCCCGGAGTTCGCCCGGGGAGGACTTCCCCCAGGCGTAGACGAGTGCGGTGTCCGCCTCGCCGGTGAGCAGCCGGACCCAGGCCTCGTACAGGGCCCAGGCGCCGTCCGTCTCGACGTGCGACTCGGAGATCGGCGGCCAGGCGCCGACCCCGTCGAGGGCCATGGTGAACGAGAAGGCCCGCCCGGCGAGGTAGTCGCTGGAGCCGGAGCAGGTGAAGTCGATCTCCCCGGTCCGCAGGTCCACCTGGCGCAGGACGTCCTCCAGGACCGGGATCAGCATCTCCACCTCGGAGACGTCGGCGGTGCTGCGCCGGTGGTCGGTCTGGGCGAAGGCGACGATGGCCACGTCCCGCGTCACAGCAGCTCCCGGTAGGTGTCGTAGGCGGCGTCGGGTTCGCCGGTGGGGCGATAGTGGTCGGGGTGCCGGCTGCCCTCGGTCCAGACGGGTTCGACGCGCAGCCCCATCCGTACCCGGTCGTACGGGATGCCGCCGATGCGGCCGTGAAGGGCGAGGTCGGCGCCGTCCAGGGCGATGTGGGCGTAGACGTAGGGCACCTCGATGTCGAGGTTCTTCGCCTTGATGTTGACGATGCAGAAGGTGGTGACGGTGCCGCGGGGGCCCACCTCGACCTGCTCGCCGGTGGCGACACCGCAGGTGGGGCAGGCTCCGCGGGGCGGGACGTAGACCTTCCGGCAGGCCGGGCACCGCTCCCCGACGATCCGCCGGCCGGCGAGCGCGGCCAGATGGCGGCTCTGCGCGCGGCCGGGGGCGTAGGTGTAGTCGAGCCGGGCGGGGGCGACGATGCCGGTGACCGGATCGTCGAACACGCCGTCGTGCGGGACGGGTCCGGCCGCTTCCGGGGTGACGCCGGGTCCGGTGTCCGGGGCGGGTTCGAAGCAGGCGATGTCGGTGATGGCGCCGGTGCGCTCCGCGGCCCAGCGGATGCGGACCCGCAGTCCGGTGCGGACGTGCTCCGGCCCCGGGACGTCGAGGGCGTGCAGCAGCGCGGTGTCGGCGCCGTCGAGCCGGACGAGCACCCAGGCGAAGGGCCGGTCGAGGGGGCCGGCCCGGCGGGGCTGCGGGTTCCAGGCCCAGGTGGTGACGGTTCCGGTGGTGCCGACCTCGACGAGTTCGCGCAGCTCGGCGGCGGTGACGGGGTCGTACTCGGCGGGCGGGACGAGGATCCGGCCGCCCTCCGTGCGCGCCCCGAGGACGGTGCGCTCGCGGAGGCCGGTGAGGAACGCGCCGCGGACGGGGCCGAGGGAGCGGGTGAAGGGGAACTCGAGGACCAGCGGGGCGCTCAGCACCTCGGGGCCGGGGGTGGACGGCATGGCGTGGCTCCTTCCAGGGGCCGGTGCCGGAGGGCCGGTCGTCAGGCCCGCCGGAAGACGGGGGGCCGCTTCTCGGCGAAGGCCCGGGAGCCCTCCTTCGCGTCGGCGGTGCCGAAGACGGGCCAGCCGAGCTCGAATTCGCGTCGCAGGGCCTCGGTCTCGCCGAGCTCCGCGGCCTCGTGGACGGACGCCTTGACGGCCTCCACGGCGAGCGGGCCGTTGGCGTTGATCAGTTCGGCGGTCTCCAGGGCCCGTTCCAGCGCGGTGCCGTCCGGGACGACATGGCCGATCAGGCCGATCCGTTCGGCCTCGGCGGCGCTGTACGGACGGCCGGTGAGCAGCATCTCCAGGGCGTGGGTGCGGGGGATCTGCCGCGGCAGGCGGACGGTGGAGCCGCCGATCGGGAAGAGTCCGCGCCGGACCTCGAAGAGGCCGAAGGTGGCGCTCTCGCCCGCGATCCGGATGTCGGTGCCCTGGAGGATCTCGGTGCCGCCGGCGACGCAGGGGCCCTCCACCGCGGCGATGACCGGCTTGCGGGGGCGGTGGTGCCGGAGCAGGGCCTTCCAGTGCAGATCGGGGTCGGCCTTCATCCGGTCCCGGTACCGATCGCCGCCGGAGCCGTCGCCGGCCAGGGACTTGAGGTCCATGCCGGCGCAGAAGGCTCCGCCGGAGCCGGTCAGCACCACCGACCGGATGTCATCGTCCGCGTCCGCCGCCAGCCAGCCGTCGTACAGGCCGACCAGCATGGGGAGCGACAGGGCGTTCCGGGCCTCCGGCCGGTTCAGGGTGAGCACCAGGGTGGCGCCTTCGCGCCGCTCGGTGAGGTGTTCCGTCTCCACGCCCACGGCTTCCTCCTGTCGTCGGCCCGTGGCCGGGCCGGGGTCGGGGCGCGCCGGCCGGTCGCTCGCCGGACGCGGTGCGGCGGGCCGGCGCGGCGCCGCGGAATCGGGTCCGCGGGGTGGTGTCCGGCACCGGCGGGAACCGCCCGCCCCGCCGCGCCGGCGCGGCACCGGAACAGGGTGCAGGAAGCGGAGAGCCAGTTCAAGAGATTTCTGACTATCAGTCAGATTTCTTGGGCGGCGCTCTTCCCCCCTCCGGCGCCGGGCGCTCTAATGACCGCCGGGCCGCGGGCTCGAACGTCGCCGCCGGGGCGAGGAGGAGATGTGGAGTACAACCTTGCCGACCTGTTCGAGTCGGTCGTGGACGCCGTCCCGGACCGCGAGGCCCTGGTGTACGCGGACCAACCCGGCACCGGCGCGGAGCGGCGCCTGACCTATGCCGAGCTGGATGCCGCAGCCAACCGGCTCGGCCACCATCTCCTGGACCGGGGGATCGGCCCCGGCGACCATGTCGGCCTGCACCTGTACAACGGCGTGGCCTACGTCCAGACGCTGCTGGCCTGCCTGAAGATCCGCGCGGTGCCGGTGAACGTCAACTACCGGTACGTCGAGGAGGAGTTGGTCTACCTCTACCGGGACGCCGGTCTGGCGGCCCTCGTCTTCGACGGGGAGTTCGGTGCGCGGGTGGCGGCCGCACTGCCGCGGACGCCGTCGCTGCGCCACCGGATCCGGGTCGGCGGGAGCGCCGAGGAGGCCGACTGGCCGGGCGGCCCGCCGGTGCCGTTCGACGAGGCGGTGGCGTCCGGGGACCCGGGGCGGGGGTTCGGTCCGCGGTCCGGGGACGACCGGTTCATCATCTACACCGGCGGCACCACGGGCATGCCCAAGGGCGTGCTGTGGCGGCAGGAGGATCTCTTCTTCGCCGGCATGGGCGGCGGCGCGCCGACCGGCAGGCCGGTGTCCCGGCCGGAGGAGCTGGCCGAGCGGGTCGCGGCGGGCGGCGCGGGGCTGGTCTTCTTCCCGACCGCGCCGCTGATGCACGGCACGTCCACCCTCACGGCCTTCATCGCGTTCCACTTCGGCCAGAAGGTGGTGCTGCACCGGAAGTTCGTACCCGAGGAGGTGCTGCGCACGGTGGAGCGGGAGCGCGTCACCAGTGTCTCCCTGGTCGGTGACGCGATGCTGCGGCCGCTGGTCGACGCGCTGTCCGGGCCGCTGAAGGGGACCGACTGCACATCGCTGCTGAGCGTCAGCAGCTCCGGCGCGATCCTCTCCGAGACGGTGCGGGCCCGGTTCCGGGAGCTGGTGCCGCACACGCTGCTGCTCAACAACTTCGGTTCGTCCGAGTCGGGTTTCAACGGCACCGCCACCGAGGACGCGGGGCCGGAGCGGGGCTTCCGGTTACGGGTCGGCCCGACGACGACCGTGGTGGACCCGGCCACCCATGAGCGGGTACTGCCGGGCGAGCCGGGACGGATCGCCCAGCGCGGCCATGTCCCGCTCGGATACCACAACGATCCGCGGAAGACGGCCGAGACGTTCTTCGAGGCGGACGGGGCGCGCTGGGTCCTGCTCGGGGACATGGCGACCCTGGACGAGGACGGGGTGCTGACGGTCCTCGGCCGCGGCTCGCAGTGCATCAACACCGGGGGCGAGAAGGTCTATCCGGAAGAGGTCGAGCAGGCCCTGAAGGCGCACCCCGATGTGTACGACGCTCTGGTCACGGGCGTACCGGACCCCCGGTGGGGGCACCGGGTGGCCGCTGTGGTGGAACTCCGGGAAGGGGCCGCGGAGCCGACGCTGGAGGAGATCCAGCAGCACTGCCGCACCCGGCTGGCCGGGTACAAGATCCCGCGCGGCCTGGTCGTCACGGCACGGATACAGCGGTCACCCAGCGGAAAGGCGGACTACCGGTGGGCGCGCGCCGTGGCGGGCGGTGGCGGCTGAGCGGGCGGGGTGCCCGCGAGGCCTGTCCGCGGCTCGGCGCCGGGCCGGGCCGGCCGCGCCGGGACGAGCGCGGCGCGACCGGGCACGGCGAGACCGGGCACGGCCGACGGGGTCCCCGGAGACGGGCCGGTCGGCTCGGCTCCCGGGTCGGGGACTGCCGGGGAAGAGGCCCCGGGCGGCTCAGCTCGCGACCTTGGAGAACTCTGCCGTGAAGGCCCGCACGAAGGCCTTCAGGTCCCCCGGCCGCCGACTGGTGACCAACGTGTTCGGGCCGTCGGCGCAGACCCGCGCCTCCTCGTCGACCCAGGTGCCACCGGCGTTGCGGATGTCGGTTCGCACGCTCGGCCAGGAGGTGAGGGTGCGCCCGCGCACCACATCGGCTTCGACCAGCACCCACGGCGCGTGACAGATCGCCGCGACGGGCTTGCGGTCGTCGAAGAAGCCCTTCACGAACGCCACGGCCTGCGGATCGAGCCGCAGGAAGTCGGGGTTGGCGACCCCGCCGGGGAGCACCAGGCCGTCGTACTCGGCGACCGTGACCTCGGAGACCGTCCGGTCGACCGGGAAGGTGTCCGCCTTGTCGAGGTGGTCGAAGGCCTGGATCCGGCCGGTCCTGGTGGAGACGAGTTCGGGGGTGCCCCCGCGTCGGTCACGGCCTGCCACGGTTCGGTCAGCTCGACCTGCTCGACGCCTTCGGGGGCCACAAGGAAGGCGACCTTCACGTTCGTCACGTCCTCTCGGCTCGTCGTGCTGCTCGACGTGCCGGGCCGAATTGCTCGGCACGGGTGCCGCACGCCCCCTCGACTTCCCGGACATACGTGGATGAAACAAAACCTCACGGTGCGAGGCGACACGACCGCGGCCGGGCAAGGCCCGCACCCGGACGCCCGACGCCTCACCCGCTGTCCCCGCCGGATCACCCCCGGTCGGGACCCGCTCCCCCGTCAGCCCCGGTCGCGTCGTCCGCCCCGGCCGCCTCGTCGACCAGCGTGGATCCCTCGAACACGCCGAGCCGCTCCCGGTAGAGCTCGATCGGCACCCCGTTCGGGTCGTGCAGATAGAGGCTGTCCTCCACGCCCCGGTCCGGGCCCAGATACTCGACGCCGGCGGCGTCGAGCGCTTCCCGCGCCGCCGTGTACTGGGTGTCGCTGACCGAGAGCGCCAGGTGCTGGACGCCGCCGACGGTCTCGGTGAACGGCGGGTGTTCGTGCCCGGGGAAGTCGAAGAACCCGAGCAGGTTGCCGTGGCCGATGTCGAAGAAGAAGTGCGTGGAGCCGCGGTAGTCGCGGTTCTCCACGATCTCGACCAGGGGGAAGCCGAGGAACTCCTGGTGGAAGCGGATCGTCTCCTCGACGTCCCGGCAGATGAAGGCGATGTGGTGGATGCCGCGTGCTGTGGCGACCGGCCGGTTCCGGCGGCCGTGGAGGTACCGGGCCCGCAATTCCTCACGGTGCGCGCGCACCCGCTCCAGCGCGGCTCCCTCGGGCTGAGGCATGTCCTGGTCCTCCTGGCGGTACTCAGTGGTTGATTGGTCCTTCAACCATTAAGCCGCTTCTGCCCACGAACCGGAAGGCCCACCGCCGGGTGACGCCGCAATCCGGCCGGTGATCACCCGAGGCCGGGAATCCGCAGGCCGACGGCGGTGTCGCCCGTCGGCCCGCGTCGTTCAGCCGGCGGCGAACCGGTCCCGCAGCTCGCGCTTGAGGATCTTGCCGCTGGCGTTCCGGGGCAGTTCGTCCACGAGGAAGACCCGTTTCGGCGCCTTGAAGTGGGCGAGCCGCTCCCGGGCGTGGTCGACGAGCCGCTGCGGCTCGATGTCACCGCGCGGGACGACCACCGCCGTGACGCACTCGATCCACCGGTCGTCGGGGAGTCCGATCACGGCCACCTCGGCGACCTGCGGATGCTGGTACAGCACGTCCTCGACCTGGCGCGAAGCGACCAGCACTCCCCCGGAGTTGATCACGTCCTTCACCCGGTCGACGACGGTCAGATAGCCCTCCGCGTCCCGGACGGCCAGGTCACCCGAGCGGAACCAGCCGTCCCGGAAGGCCTCGGCCGTCTCCTCCGGCTTCTCCCAGTAGCCCTCGCAGAGCTGCGGGGAACGGTAGACGACCTCACCGGGTGTGCCGTCGGGCACGTCCTCCCCCGCCGCGTCCACCACCCGGGCCTCCACGAACAGGACCGGACGGCCACAGGAATCCATCCGGCCGTCGTGCTCCTCCGGCCGCAGCACGGTGGCGAGGGGTCCGATCTCGCTCTGCCCGAAGCAGTTGTAGAAGGCGAGCCCGGGGAGGCGGTCGCGCAGCCGCTCCAGCACCGGCACGGGCATGACCGACGCCCCGTAGTACGCCTTGCGCAGCGCCGACAGATCACGGTCCGCGAAGTCCGGGTGCCCGGAGAGCGCGATCCAGACGGTGGGCGGCGCGAACAGGCTGTCCGCCCGGCCCGCCGCCACCAGGTCGAGGAGCGTGGCGGGATCCGGTCCGTCGACGACGGTGTTCTCCGCGCCGACCGCCAGATACGGCATCAGGAACACGTGCATCTGCGCGGAGTGGTAGAGCGGCAGGGCGTGCGCCGGCCGGTCCGTCTCGCGCAGATCGAGCGCGGTGATCGCGCTGACGTACGCGTGGACCAGGGCGCGGTGCGTCATCATCGCGCCCTTGGGCAGCGCCGTGGTGCCCGAGGTGTAGAGCAGTTGGGCGAGGTCCTCGGTGCCGGGCGGCGGATCCGCGAGATACGGCCGCGCCGTGCGGAGCCGGGCGAGCAGGGAGTCGTCGGTATCGCGCAGCGGCATTACGGCGAAGCCGTCGGGGACGGCGGGCGCCGTGCCGGGGTCGGCCAGCACCAGGGCGCTGCCCGACTGCTCCAGGATGTACCGCAGATCCTCACCGGTGAGGTGGTGGTTGACCGGTACGTGCACCAGCCCGGCACGGGCGCAGGCCAGGAAACCGATCAGGTAGGCGTCGGAGTTGTGCCCGTAGGACGCGACCCGGTCACCGGTCCCGAGCCCGTGCTCGCGCAGGACACCGGCCGCCGCCGAGACCGCCTCGTCCAGCTCGCGGTAGGTCCAGGAACGGGGGCCGTACCGCAGGGCGGTGCGGTACGGCACGCGCCGGGCGCTGCGCCGCAGGACGCCGTCGACTGTGCTGCTGTGTACACCGGTCATGGGCGTGATCCTGTGGCGCGAGCCGGGTGCGGTCAAGGCACCGGGCCGGATCCACGAGTTGGCCCGTGAAGGCCTTCACAGGCAACAGCTGACAGCGGGACGGCGTCGGCGCTCCGGCGCACCGCTGTCCTGTCCCGCGGGTCCACCGGCCGCTCTTCGACCGGTCGGGCACTCAGTGGGTCAGGGGATCCGCGTGGGGTCCGGGACAGGGGTCCGGGACGGGGTCCCAGGACGAGGTGCCGTGAACGGTGCCGAACGACTGGACGGCGCACCCCATGCGGTCGACGGCGGTGAGGACGGCGTCCCGGGCCGCTTCGCTGTCGGCGGGCGGGAAGGCGACGCGGAGTTGGTGCGCGTAGGCCGTCTCGTACGTCAGCTGCCAGCCGGTTCCGGTGACGATGAAGTGGTCCTGCCGGCCGCCGTTGTATTCATAGGCGCCCCGGTCCGCGGTGGGGGCGAGTGCGTCGCGCAGGATCCGCAGACGCTCGGGGTAGGGGAGGTTTCCCTCGTCCAGCTGGATGTAGATGTGATCGTGTTCGACCGCCGCGTCGAACCAGGGCGCGATGTCCGCCTCACGGGAGAGGAGTTCGGAGGTGAGACGGCCACTGAGCCATCCGTCGAGGAACGCGGCGGCCCCGCAGTCGAAGCGTTCGTAGTCGCTGTCGCGTGACCAGATCACCACCGGCCAGGACTCGGGCGGGCCGTCGGTCAGCCAGCACACCTGCCCCGCGTCTTCGGTCACGGCCCAGGTGAGCAGCCCGCCCGGTTCCGGGAAGAAGGGGTACGGGTGCTGCTCGGGCCAGCGCTCACGCATCGGGCCGAAGACCTCCTGGAGGTCCGCTTCGAGCCGCACCGGGTTGTCGTCACCGAAGGGTGTGCACAGGCACAGCGCGCCCCAGAGGTCACCGCGGCCGTACGTCTCCACCAGCTGCTTGTAGTCGTCCGGCAGGCGGGTTCCGAGCCCCCGCTCCGTATCGCCCCAGTCGCCGCGCCCGTTGACCGCTTCGGCGGGCGGCGGTACCCGTTCGACGATACGGGCGAGGGAACCCGCTGCATTGATCATGTACACACCTTAGGCCGGGACATACGCCCCTGGCGTACCCGGCTCCGTAGCCGGGCCGGACCCTCGACCGCGGCTCCGGAGGTACGCCGAGGCGCGGGGACCGGCCCGTCAGACCGCCCGTTCCCGCCCCTCCCAGTACGGCTCGCGCAGCCGCCGCTTGTAGAGCTTGCCGTTGGGGTCGCGGGGCATAGTGGTGACGAAGTCCACGGAGCGGGGGCGCTTGTAGCGGGCGAGGCGCTCCTCGCAGTGGACGAGGAGGGACGCGGCCAGCTCCTCCCCCGGCCGGTGGCCGTCCGCGGGTTCGACGACCGCCTTGACCTCCTCACCCCAGTCGTCGTGCGGGATGCCGAAGACGGCGGCGTCCGCGACGGCCGGGTGGGAGAGGAGGGCGGCCTCGATCTCCGCGGGGTAGATGTTGACCCCGCCCGAGATGATCATGTCGATCTTGCGGTCGCGGAGGTAGAGGTAACCGTCCTCGTCGAGGTAGCCGAGGTCGCCGACGGTGAAGAAGTCGCCGATGCGGTTCTTCAGCGTCTTCTGTTCGTCGCGGTGGTAGCTGAAGCCGCCGGTGGTCATCCGCATGTAGACGGTGCCCAGTTGCCCTGCCGTCAGCCGGTTCCCGTCGTCGTCGAAGACCGCCAGTTCGCTGATGGGCCAGGCGCGGCCGACGGTGCCCGGCTTCTTGAGCCAGTCCTCGGCGGTGGCGAAGGCCCCGCCGCCCTCGCTCGCCGCGTAGTACTCCTCGACGCAGGTCCCCCACCAGTCGATCATTGCCCGCTTGACGTGCTCGGGGCAGGGGGCGGCCCCGTGGATGGCGTGCCGCATCGAGGAGACGTCGTAGGTGTTCCGGACCTCCTCGGGCAGGGCGAGGAGCCGGTGGAACTGGGTCGGCACCATGTGAGTGTGGGTGCACCGGTGACGGTCGATCAGCCGCAGCATCTCCTCCGGACGCCAGCCGTCCATGACCACCAGCCGGTGGCCGAGGTGCAGCGACGCGCCCGCGAACTGCAGGACGGCGGTGTGGTAGAGCGGCGAGCACACCAGGTGGACGTTGTCGCCGAAGGGCTCGATGCCGAAGATGCCGAGGAAGCCGCCGAGGTACGCCTCCTCGGGCGGCCGGCCCGGGAGGGGCCGGCGGATGCCGCGGGGGCGGCCGGTGGTGCCGGAGGTGTAGTTCATGACCCAGCCGAGGGTGCGGTCCGCGGGCGGCTCGGGCGACTGGCCGTCGAGGAGATCCCGGTACGGCCGGAAGCCGTCGACGGTGCCGACCGCGTAACGCTCCCCGGCCGGCAGTCCCGCCTCGTCGGCGGCGCGCGAGGCCTGCTCCCCGAACCGCTCGTGGGCGATCAGGACCCGGGCCCCGGAATCGGCGACGATCCAGGCGATCTCCGGGCCGACCAGGTGGTGGTTGACCGGAACGAGGTACAGCCCGGCCTGGCTGGCGGCGAGGAACGCCGTGAGGAGCTCGGGTCCGTTGGGGAGTACGGCGGCGAAGGCGTCGCCCCGGCGCAGCCCCGCCGCGCGGAGCCCGTGCACCAGCCGGTTCGCCGCCGCATGCAGCTCCGCCGCAGTCCATTCCGCGCCGTCCGGGGCGACCAGGACCGTGCGGTCCGGGTCCGCGGTGGCCTGGGCCCAGAAGCCCTGGGGTGCCGGGGTCATGGTGCTCCTCCTCGCGTCGGGTCGGGGCCTTGCGTCAGGTCGGGGCCTTGCGTCGGGGCTTTGCGTCGGGGCCTTGCGTCGGGGCCTTGCGTCGGGGCGAGGTCTCGTGCCGAGTGCCTCGTGCCGGTGGGAAGGGTGCGCGTCGGGCGGAGCGGCGCACCGGGAAGGGCGGGGACGGATGCCTGCCGGGATCAGGGCCGGACGGCGCGTCAGACGCGTCCGGCGATGCGCTGGACGCGGTCGACGGCGCGCTCGAATCCACGGGTGAGGTCGTCGAAGACGGCCTGGACGCGGCGCTCGGAGGTCATCTGACCGACGATCTGGCCGACGGGCGTGCCGAGCAGCGACTCGACCTCGTAGCGCTGGATGCGGGAGACCGCCTCGGCGACCAGCAGCCCCTGGAGCGGCATCGGGAGCGCACCGGGGCCGGCGGGGTCGTCCCAGGCGTCGGTCCACTCGGTGCGCAGCTGGCGGGCCGGTTTCCCGGTGAGGGCCCGGGAGCGGACGGTGTCGCCGGATCCGGCGGCCAGCAGCTTGCGCGTCAGGGCGCGGGAGCGGAGCCGGGCCTCCCGGGTGGTCAGCCAGATCGAGCCCAGCCACACCCCCTGGGCGCCGAGGGCCAGTCCGGCGGCGATCTGTTCGCCGGTGCCGATGCCCCCGGCGGCGAGCACGGGCAGCGGGTCGACCGCCTTGACGACCTCGGGGGTGAGCACCATCGAGGCGATCTCCCCGGTGTGGCCGCCCGCTTCGTACCCCTGGGCGACGACGACGTCGATGCCGGCCTCCGCGTGGCGTTCGGCGTGCCGGGCGCTGCCCGCCAGCGCCGCGACGAGGATTCCGTGGTTGTGCGCGCGGCGGACGACGTCGGGCGGCGGGGAGCCGAGGGCGTTGGCGAGGAGCCGTACCGGGTAGTCCAGGGCGACGTCCAGCTGGGAGCGGGCCACGTGTTCCATCCAGCCGGTGATCCGCCAGCCGGACGCCTCGCCCTCGGGGAGCTCGGGGACGCCGTGCTGGGCGAGGGTGTCCCGGACGAACCGGCGGTGGGCGTCCGGGATCATGTCCTCGATGTCGGCCTCGGTGACGCCGTCCACCGCGCGGGCGGGCATGACCACGTCGATGCCGTAGGGCTTGCCGTCGGTGTGCTTCTGCATCCAGTCCAGGTCGCGGGCGAGCTCGTCCGGGGCGCCGTACCGGACCACGCCGAGCACCCCGAGGCCTCCCGCGCGGGTGATCGCGGCGGCCACCGCGGGGAACGGCGTGAAGCCGAAGATGGCGTGCTCCACGCCCAGTCTCTTGCTCAGCTCCGTCTCCATGGGGCGCAGGATGCCGCAGGGCGACGGCCGAGGGAAGAGATTTTCTGATGCAGTGTCAGTTTTCTTGGCGGGTGCGGCGGATCCGCCGGAGGGCGCCCCTCCGGCGGCGCCCCGGCGGGGTCACTCCCCCAGCGCCGCCATGGCCGCGTTGTGCCCCGGGATCCCGCTGACCCCGCCGCCGCGCACCGCTCCCGCGCCGCAGAGCAGCACATTGGCGTGCCCGGTCTCCACGCCCCACCGGCCGGTCTCCCCGGTGGCGTACGGGAAGGCGAGGTCCCGGTGGAAGATGTTCCCGCGGGGCAGGCCCAGGTCCCGTTCCAGGTCCAGCGGGGTCTTCGCCTCGATGCAGGGCCGGCCGTCGGCGTCGGTGGCCAGGCAGTCGGCGACCGGCTCGTCGAGGCAGGCGTCGAGCTGGGCGAGGGTGGACTTCAGGAGGTCCTCGCGCACCGCGTCGTGGTCCCGCTCGAACAGCCCCGCCGGGGTGTGCAGTCCGAACAGGGTCAGCGTCTGGTACCCCTGCTCGACCAGCTCCGGCCCCAGGATCGAGGGGTCGGTCAGGGAATGGCAGTAGATCTCCGACGGCGGGGCGGCCGGCGCTTCCCCGGCCGCGGCCTGCCGGTAGGCCGTCGCCAACTGCTCGTATCCCTCGGCGATGTGGAAGGTCCCGGCGAACGCCTCACGGGGGTCGACGTCCCGGTCGCGCAGCCGGGGCAGCCGGCGCAGCAGCATGTTCACCTTCAGCTGCGCGCCCTCGGCGCGGGGGGCCGGGGGTTCGTCGCCGAGGAGTTCGGCCAGGGTGCGGGGGGACGCGTTGACGAGGACCTGCGCCGCGGCCACGGTGCCCTCCCGGTCGGGTCCGCGGTACGTCACCTCCGCGCGGGTGCCGTCGGTGGCGATGCCGGTCGCCTCGTGTCCGGTGACGATCTCGGCTCCGGCGGCGCGGGCGGCGTCGGCCAGTGCGTCGGTGAGGGCTCCCATGCCGCCGACCGGGACGTCCCAGTCGCCGGTGCCGCCGCCGATGACGTGGTAGAGGAAGCAGCGGTTCTGCCGCAGGGACGCGTCGTGCGCGTCGGCGAAGGTGCCGATCAGCGCGTCGGTGAGGACGACCCCGCGCACCAGGTCGTCCCGGAACGTCTCCTCCACCACCCGGCCGAGCGGCTGCTCGAACAGGGCCTGCCAGGCCTGCTCGTCCGCGATCCGCTCCCGCAGCGCCTCACGGGTCGGCAGCGGCTCCGTCAGCGTGGGGAAGACCCGCTCGGCCAGCCGGGCCGTCCGGCCGTAGAAGTCCTCCCAGGCCGCGAACTCCCGGTCGGAGCCGGTGAGCCGGGCGAAGGCGGCACGGGTGCGCTCCCGGTCGCCGCTGTGCACCAGCAGCCCGGTGGCGCGCCCGCCCCGCTCGGCCGGGGTGTAGGAGGAGACGCTGCGCCTGCGGACCCGGAAGCGCAGCCCCAGGTCCCGGACGATCTTCTGCGGCAACAGGCTGACCAGGTACGAGTATCGGGAGAGCCGGGCGTCGACCCCCGGGAAGGGGCGGGTGGAGACGGCGGCGCCGCCGGTGCGGTCCAGGCGCTCCAGCACGAGCACGCTGCGGCCGGCCCGGGCCAGATAGGCGGCGGCGACGAGACCGTTGTGGCCTCCGCCGATGATCACTGCGTCGTACGTGTCCTTGGCGGCCATGCCTCTGCGTACCACGCCGTCGCCGCACCCGGCCAGAGCACGCGGGGGCGGGGCAGGCGGGCCGGCCGGGGCACTCCGGGCGGGGACGGCGGTGCGCGCCGGGCTGCCCGGCGGGGCTCCGGGCGGGGACGGGGCGAGGTGCTGGGGGCCGGGCCGGGCCAGGGCGTTCCGGGACGGGGCGGGGTGCCGGGGGCCGGGTCGGGACCGGGTGTTCCGGGACGAGGCCGGGCCGGGGCGGCTCAGAGCCCCGGGGTGCCCCGCTGCTGCCGCAGCACCGCGACCCGGCGGTAGAGGGCGACCGCCTCCTCGGAACGGCCGAGTTGCTCCAGGCAGTGGGCCTCGTCGTTCCTGCTGGTCAGGGCGTCGTGGTGGTCGGGGCCCAGCACGCGCTCCCGAGCGGCGGCCACCTCGCGGTAGACCGTCAGGGCGTCGTCCCAGCGGCCCAGCCAGCCCAGGCCAACGGCGACTTCGCGACGGCTGACCAGCGTGTCCGGGTGGTCCGGGCCCAGCACCCGCTCGCGCACCGCGCACACCTCCCGGGCCTCGGCGAGCGCGTCCTCCCAGCGGCCCAGGCGGCCGAGGTTGACGCCGCGGCCGTGCCGGGCCCGCAGCGTCTCGGGATCCTCGGGGCCGTGCGCCCGGGTGCGGTCGTCCACCAGGGCGTCATAGAGCTTCAGCGCCTCGGAGCTGCGGCCGAGCCGCCCCAGGCTGATGCCGACCTCGTACCGGGCGGCGAGCGTGTCGGGGTGCTCCGGGCCGAGCGCCTCGAGGCGGGCCCCGGCCACCTCGCGGTAGGTGAGCAGCGCCTCGTCCCAGCGGCCGAGTCGGCCCAGGACGTAGGCCACCTCGTACCGGGTGACCAGGGTGTCCGGGTGCTGCGGCCCCAGCACACGCTCCCGTGCGGCGGCCACCTCACGGGCCATGGTGTACGAGTCCTCCAGCCGGCCCAGCCGGCTCAGGTTGTAGGCGAGGTTGTGGCGGCAGCGCAGGGTGTCGGGGTGGTCGGCCCCCATGATGCGCTTCCGGGCGGCGAGCACGTCGCCGTACAGCTGGTGGGCCTCGAAGTGCCGGCCGAGCCGGCTGAGGGCGTACGCGCTCTCCTGCCGCGCGGCGAGTGTGTCCGGGTGTTCGGCGCCGAGGGTCCGCTCCCGGCCGGTGGCGACCCGGCCGAACTCGCGCAGCGCGTCACCGGGGCGGCCGAGTCTGCTGAGGGTGTAGCCGACCTCGTAGCGGCTGGCCAGGGTGTCGGGATGCTCCGGGCCGAGGACGTGCTCGCGCTCGGCGGCGACCGCCCGGTGCACCTCCCCGGCCTCCTCCCAGCGGCCCAGCCGGCTCAGGCTGAGGCCCGCGTTGTGCCGGCCGTGGAGCCCCGCCAGCAGTTGCGGCGACGGCGCCGACCGGTCCGGCAGCGGCGGGGACGTGGTGCGGGCGTCGGTGGACGCGGTCCACTCGCCGGTCAGCGCGGTCCACGCCGCGGGCAGGACGGTGCCGCGGCCGCCGTGGGCCCGGGAGCCGAGGGTCATGCCGTGCGCCCAGCCGGGGAGGCCCGGGGCGGCGGCCCACCCGCCCGGCGCTCCCGTCGCCACGGCGCCCACGCCGGCGTAGTCGGGGGCGGGGGCCCGGACGGCGGGGGCGGGGCGCACCTCCGGGGGCAGCACCCCGGTCCGGAGGAGACCGGGAGCGCCCAGCAGCGCGGTCGTCCCCGGACCGGGCCGGGGGTGGACGGCGGACAGGATCCGCTCCTCCAGCACGGCGGCGTCCCGGGGCCGGTGCCCGGGGTCCTTGGCGAGCAGGTCCAGCACGACGCGGTCGAGGAACTCGGGGATCTCCGGGCGGTGGGCCCGGAGTGGTTCGGGCACGGTGTCGCGGTGCCCCACCAGCACCGACCAGGCGTCCTCGAGGTCGAACGGCGGTGCCCCGGTGGCGATCTCGTACAGCACGCAGCCCAGCGAGTAGAGGTCGCTGCGGTGGTCCACACCGCCACCACCGGTGATCTGCTCGGGCGACATGTAGTGCGGCGTGCCCATGGCGATGCCGATACCGGTGAGCCGCCCGCTGAAGCCGATGTCGTCGCCGAGGCGGGCGATGCCGAAGTCGCATATCTTCACGGTTCCGTCGGCCAGCCGCATGATGTTCGCGGGCTTGAGGTCCCGGTGCACGATGCCCTGCCGGTGGGTGTAGGCGAGCGCGGCCGCCACCTGGCCGGCGATCTCCACGACCTCGGGAACGGCGAGCGGCCGCTGCCCGTTGTCCTGGAGCAGCTGGCTGAGATTGCGCCCGTCGAGGAGCTCCATGACGAGATAGAGAACGCCGTCGTCGTCCCCGAAGTCGTGGACGACGGTCACCCCGCGGTGCTGGAGCGCGGCCGCGACGCGCGCCTCGCGGCGGAAACGCTCGCGCAGCACCCGGGTGAAGGACTGGTCCTGGGGCGAACCCAGCGGTTTCAGACACTTGACGGCGACCCGGCGCCCCAGCGACTCGTCACGGGCGGCCCAGACCTCGCCCATACCGCCGCGCCCGATCCGGTCGAGCAGCCGGTACCGGCCGTGGATCAGCCTGCTGTCCCCCATTGCCTGCCGCCGCCCCCGTCAGTTCGCTGCACTCTCCCCGGTCCGTCCAGTATGGCGGCCGGTTCGCGGTGCTTGTAGGGCGACGTGCCGGTGGCCGGGCCCCGGCCGCGCGACGGCGCCGGCGACAGCGCCGACGGCGGCTTGCCGGCACACCCGGTTCCCGGCGGCCGTGATCCGCTTCCGGGCCCGCGGTTGACGGGTCCCGGTGCCGCGACCGGGGGCCGGAGGGACGGGGCGCCGACGGGCGCACGTCGGCAGGGCGCGGTGCGCGCGTGCTCCCGTGCGCCGCCGGAACGGCTCACCCGCCGGAGGCCGGTTGGACGGGACGCGCGGCGCGGCTGCCGGGGCCTGCCGCCCCGTGACCGTCGTCGCGGCAGCACTCGACGAGACGCCGGCGTGACCGTAAACATCCGCTCCACCCCCGTCGGCGGGGCTACCTTCGTGCTGTTCATTCGTGAAGGAGACGGGGGTCGGTACGAATGTTGAGCGAGACACTGCTGCGGAGCGAGGATGTGGCGGCTTCGGACCGGTTGGCGTACTGGGCTGATCTGGTCGGGCGGACGCACGCGCCGGTGCGCATGGAGAGCGAGCACGCGGAGGACTTCCGGGCCGTGCAGCGGGTGCTGGATCTGGGCGCGGTGACCGTGTGGCCGGCGACGTTCCAGCAGTTGGTGATCCGGCGCACGCCGCAGCTGGTGCGGAAGTCGGATCCCGGGCTGTTCCACCTGTCGGTGCTCGTCGGCGGTACCGGGGTGGGGAGCTGGGACGACCAGGAGGCGGTCTACCGGCCGTCCGACCTGCACATCAACGACTCGTCGGTGCCGTGGGAGATCCGTACGGGGCGCGCGCCGGTGTCGGTGGTGGGGGTGGAGATCCCGAAGGCTCTGCTGCCACTGCCGACGAAGCTGCTCCGGCGCGGGGTACCGCGGCGGGTGGCGGCCGACACGGGGATGGTGGCCCTGACCACGCAGTTCCTGACCCAGGTCGTCACGGATGCGCCGCGCTACCGGCCCGAGGACGGGCCCCGGCTGGGGGCGGTGCTGGTGGACCTGGTGGCCGCGCTCTTCGCGCACACGGCGGAGGCGGAGCGGTGCCTGCCGGAGGGGACGCGGCAGCGGGCGCTGCTGTTACAGGTGAAGCGGTTCATCCGGGCGCATCTCCATGATCCGGAGTTGTCTCCGGGGGACGTCGCGGCCGCGCATCACATCTCGGTGTCCTATCTGCACCGTCTGTTCAAGGGTGAGGAGACGACCGTGGCCGCGTGGATCAGGCGGTGCAGGCTGGAAGCCGCACGGCGCGATCTGGCGGATCCGGCACTGACGGAGGTTCCGGTGCATGTGGTGGCGGCGCGGTGGGGGTTCTCCCGGGCGTCGGACTTCAACCGTTCGTTCCGGACGGTCTACGGGATGCCACCCGGCGAGTACCGGAAGTGTCCGATGGGCTGACGTGCGCTGTGCGGCAAGAGAGTTGTCGACTGTGTGCTCATGACGGCCGGGACCGGCGTCCACGATGCTTCAGGGGTCCGGGAAACCGGCACACAACGGGGGCACGGCATCCGGCACGCGCCCCGCATGACGCCACGGCCTCCGGGACCGACAACCCCCGTCGCGGAGGCCGTGGTCATGTTTCGGCCATGTCTCCGGTAGTCGTCCGGCCGGTGAGGCGATCCGGTTCGGCGGTGCCCTTCTGCGCCCTCGTCCCTCATGCCGGCCGCCGCAGCCCCGGCCCGGCCCCGGCCCCGGACGGACCCGGACCTGCGAGACGGACCTGCGAAGACGGCTCTCCCGGGGACATCCACGAGGGCGCCGAAAAAAACTTCGGTCGGTGATGTCGAGAACCCGTGGCCGGCTCCGTCCCCGAGGTGAACGCGACCACAATGGGTCGCACCAGCACCGAGGAGAAGCATCATGGCCAAGTACTTGCTGCTCAAGCACTACCGGGGCGCCCCGGCCGCGGTCAACGACGTGCCGATGGCCCAGTGGGCGCCGGAGGAGATCACGGCCCACGTGCAGTACATGCAGGACTTCGCGACCCGGCTGGAGGGGACCGGCGAGTTCGTCGACGGCCAGGCGCTCGCCCCCGAGGGGGCGTGGGTCCGGTACGACGGGGAGGGACGCCCCCCGGTCACCGACGGCCCGTTCGCCGAGACCAAGGACCTCATCGCCGGCTGGATGGTGATCGACGTCGACAGCTACGACCGGGCCGTCGAGCTGGCCGGCGAACTGTCGGCCGCCCCCGGGGCGGGCGGGAAGCCGATCCACGAGTGGCTGGAGGTGCGCCCGTTCCTGACCGCGCCGCCCACCATCACGGAGTGACGTCACCGATGGACGAGGCCCGGCTCCGGAGCCTCACACCCAGCGTGATCGCGATCCTCGTCCGCCGCGGAGCCGACTTCGCGGCGGCCGAGGACGCCGTGCAGGACGCGCTGGTCGAGGCGCTGCGGGTCTGGCCGGCGGGCCCTTCCCCGAGCTCTACGAGCAGGGGACACCCCAGCCCGAGCTCTACGAGCAGGGGACACCCCAGCCCGAGCTCTGCGAGCGGGGGACACCCGAGCCTGGGCCCTTCGAGTGGGGGCTCCCCCGACCTGAGCTCTACGAGCAGCGGGCAGCCCGTCCCGAGCACGTCGAGCAAGGGGGCCCCTGTCCCGGGTACGTCGAGCGTCGGGGCCTCCGTGGGAGCCTCTGTACGGGATCCGAAGGGCTGGCTGGTCACGGTGGCCTGGCGCAAGTTCCTCGACGCGACCCGGGCGGACGCCGCCCGCCGCCGGCGTGAGGACCTCGTCGACCAGGAACCGCTGCCCGGGCCCGCGCCCGCGGTGGACGACACGCTTCAGCTCTACTTCCTGTGCGCCCACCCGTCGCTGACGCCGGCGTCCGCGGTCGCCCTCACGCTGCGCGCCGTCGGCGGTCTGACCACCCGCCAGATCGCCCAGGCCTACCTGGTGCCCGAGGCGACCATGGCGCAGCGCATCAGCCGGGCCAAGCGCACCGTCTCCAGCACCGGGGTGTCCCCTGCTCCGGGGGCACCTCCCGACCGAAGGCCGGGGGACAAGCCGGGCACTGGGGCGCGGTTCGACCGGCCCGGCGACGTCGCCACCGTGCTGCGCGTCCTCTACCTGGTCTTCAACGAGGGCTACTCCGGCGATGTCGACCTGGCGGCCGAGGCCATCCGGCTCACCCGGCAGCTCGCCGCCGTGTACGACCACCCCGAAGTGGCGGGGCTGCTCGCCCTCATGCTGCTCCACCACGCCCGGCGCGCCGCCCGGACCGCGCCCGACGGCAGCCTGGTGCCGCTTGCCGAACAGGACCGCGGCAGGTGGGACACCGAGGCGATCGCCGAGGGCGTCGGGATTCTGCAGGCGGCCCTCGCCCGCGACCGGCTGGGCGAGTTCCAGGCCCAGGCTGCCATCGCGGCGCTCCACGCCGACGCGCCCACCGCCGAGGAGACCGACTGGGTGCAGATCGTCGAGTGGTACGACGAACTCCTGCGCCTGACCGACAGCCCCGTCGTCCGGCTCAACCGCGCGGTGGCCGTCGGCGAGGCCGACGGCCCACGCGCCGGCCTGGCGGTACTCGCGGAGCTGGACGCCTCTTCCCCCAGCTCTCCGAGCAGGCGGGGCCCCGGACCGAGTTCTTCGAGCAGGGGACATCCCGTGCCCCGCTACACCGCTGTGGCGGCCTATCTCCACGAGCGCGACGGCGACCTGGAGACGGCGGCACGGCTGTACGCCGAGGCGGCCCACCAGGCGCCCAACCTCGCCGAGCGCGACCACCTGACCCGCCAGGCCGCCCGGCTCAACGCCCGTGGGCCGGGCTGAACGTCCGCCGGGGGCGCCCGGCGGGTCGCGCTCGGAATGTCACGCAGAGCTGAGCAGGGTGTGACCAGGCCGAGTACGTGTCGTCCCTGCGCACGCAGGCCCGCTCGTGAGGTCTGTCGGCGTACGGATCGGGGTCAGGGGGCTCATGGTGCGTGCTGGGGCCCTGACTGACCGGCGGTGACGGCTCGCAGAGTGGCTGCGAGAGGCTTGCACCCGAGCTGCATCAGCGCCTGGACCGCACTGGCCTCGCGACCGGTCTGCCACAGGGCGGCCTCGGGGGTGGTGAAGGGGGTGACGGTGAGGCCGTGGGCGCGGAAGGGGGCAGTGTTCAGATAACTCATGCCGCCGGTTCCGCACAGATACGACCTGGCACCAGTGAGGGCTGCAAGGTCGGCGAGACGTTCTGAGCGGCCCGTCCTGGCGTGAAGTCTGCTGCTGTGGAGGACGCAGCCAGTCCAGCCCAACAGGTTCAGAAGAATCCGTGTGGACGCCTCGGCTAGATCAGCGGTCCTGTCGGTGGTGTCGAACAGGTCGAGAAGCGAGGTCAGGGGCTGCTGGAAAGCGGGCCAGTGGGGGCTGGCCCCGTAGTACTGCCGCAGTATCTGCGCGGTTCTGCGCTGGGACCGGAGAGGTTCGACGATGAGTGCCTCCCGGATGGCTGTCCGACGGCCGTGGGGCAGGTGGGTGGGGATGGTGAGCCACCGGCGGTCCTGCGCGTCGGGCAGGGAGGCGAGGCGGGTTCGATGCTGGTAGTCGCGGCGGGTGAACTGGACGTCGTCCAGAACGATCCAGCAGTCCGCCGCGAACAGCTTGGCCAGGGTGGTCAGCCGCGGGAAGAGATTGGGCTGGTGGATCGCGCACAGCCCACCGGGTAATGGCAGGTCAGGTGAGGAGGCGACGGGTGAAGCCATCGTGGATGAGGGATTCGTAAGCGGCATGCACGCCCTCCGGGACGTCCTGCTCGATGGCGAAGCCGAGCCGGGGATACTCGATGACCCGCTGCATGTCGCCGACGAGCATGTGGGTGACAAAGGCTTCGTCGCCGATCGCCTTGAGGTAGTCGTCGAACTCCAGAGGTTCGGACGCGCAGATCACCTCCACCTCGGGCCAGACCTTGCGACACGTGGCATAGGCGCGTCGTTCCATATAGGGCATCGCCGTCAACAGCACCGACGTCGGCATGATGCCGGCCGCAGCCAGCACCTCACGGGTGAAGGAGATGTTCTGCCCGGTGTTGGCGGCGTTCGGCTCGATGAGGACAGCGTCGGCGGGGACGCCGATGCCGATGGCGTGGTCGCGGAAGTGAACAGCCTCACCGCGTGGGAAGCGGGCAGCGGTGTTGGGGCTGTTGCCGCCGGTGAACACGAGAGTCGGTACGAGCCCCCGGTGATAGAGGTCGGCGGTGAAGGCCGCGACCCGCAGGTCGTGGCTGCCCAGCCCGATCGCCACGTCGCAGGGCTTCAGCTGGTGATGCATCTGGTGGTAGTCCCAGATCAGCTTCGCGTTGCGCCACTGGTCCTCGGAGATCGCCCGCTGCTGTTCCGTCACTGCTTCTCCCTGCTCACCGTTGCCTGGGACGTCGTGTCCCCTGGATCGTGGTCCGGATGCCCTCGATGCTGCGAAGTTGGTGGCTCATGCCGTATTGCGCGGCCATCTTCGCGGCCCCGTCGAGAACCTGCAGTCCATCATCCCGGGTGGCTGGGTCGGAGAGCAGGATGTGAGCGTGGGCGGTGTCCAGACGCACGCGTTGCATCGGTGAGTCGGTCGTGGCGGTGCTGCGTGCGATGTCGATGAACTGCAGGGCCTTGGTGAGGTCGCCGGCGCCGCGATGGGCGAGGGCGAGTTTCTGGTGGGCGACGGACCAGTCGTCGGGCTCGGCCAGGTCCTCGAAGTCACGGGTCGCGGCGAGCATGACGCGGGCGGCATAGTCGTGGTTACCATCCTTGCTCAGCGCGGTCCCCACCCACAGCCGGGCCCTGGCCCGGTCGCGGCGGGAGAGCCGGTCATCCACCGCCAGAGTTTCGTAGTGACGGGCAGCGGTCTCCAGTTTGCCGGACATCTCGGCTACCACGGCGAGCGACAGGTCGAGCTGTGCGATGCGGCGGGGGATGTCGAGCTGGGTGAACGCCGAGCGGGCGCCCACATACGAGTGCTGGGCTGACAGCGGCCCCAGCACGGCGCCCTGATCACGATGCAGATCACCGAGCAGGGCCGTTGAGCGGGCGAACAGATACAGGCCTCTGTCGTCCAGCTCGACCGGTTTGAAGGGGCCCAGCCAGCGGCTCAGCAGGTTGTCGGCGAACGCGAAACTCTGGCGGGACAGCGCGACGACAACGCGGTCCAGGTCATCGGCCCAAGACTCGTATTCCCAGGCTCGTGGGCCGGACACAGTCACCCGGCGTCCCGGCCCGGCCGCGGAGCGACCTGCTTCGGACAGCAGTGTCTCAAACCGCAGATGCACCGTGGCATCTGCACGGGCCAGCGCGGTGTCCAGGATCGCCTGCGTGTCAGGCCTCGGCTCGGTGGACTCAAGGAGCTTGTTCCACTTGGCAACAGTGCGCTGAGCAACCCCGAGGTGCTGGGCAAAGACCCTGACGCTCATCCGTAGCGCGAGCTGCAGGGCATGGGCCTCCAGGCCACTCCAGTGGTGCACGGTCGCCACACGTCACTCCCTTCCGCACAGCATCGAAGCACGATGCAGGCAGATGGGGCACGCAAGTGCAACGGAAGTACAACAACGGGTCATTTTCCTGGGGTTGGCAGAGGGCCATGCTCGGAGTGCTGGCCCGGTCCGATCGGTCCGACCACGCCTCCCGCCCCTATTCATCCTTTGAAAGGACACGCAAATGGATCCCCTCACGGAGCATCGCACGGTGAACGGCCCGATCGTCTACGGCTTCCTCCGGCTCCCCCAGAGGGCTGCTGCCCGGCAGACGGCCCTGACCGGGGCCCTGGTGGAGTACTGCCACAGCCACGAGCTGGTGCTGGGTGCCATCTTCATCGAACGCGACAGCACCGCGACGGCCTCCAGCACGGCGTTCACCGGCCTGCTGGATGTGCTCGACCTGCCGGATGTCTATGGCGTGGTTCTGCCTGCCCCCTCCCATCTGGGGCCCAAGCCGATAGCCGTCGAGCGGCGACTGCAGATCACCGGCTCAGGAGTGCGGCTGATACTCGCCCGCGGCAGCAGGACGATCCGCCGGACATCGGATCGCTGTCGCCGCAGCACTCCCAGCTCTGCCCCTACCGTGGACACCGAGACATGAGGCTGCCATGCCCGATGCCATCAAGAGATTCTTTGCGCCCGTCCCCGACTCCGTGGGTCAGGTCCGTGACTTCGCCCTCTGCACCCTCGCTGCCTGGGGCTTGGAGGGGCGGGCCGATGACGTCCGCATCTGCGTCTCCGAGCTGGCTACCAACGCCCTCACGCACGGCACATGCTGCGGTCATGGCTTCCACGTCACGATGAGCGTTGAGGACGACATCGTCCGCGTCGAGGTCCAGGACTCCAGCCCCCACCGGCCCAAGCGCCGACGCCCCACCCACGACGACACCTCCGGACGCGGCCTGCACATCGTCGACATGCTCTCCGATGACTGGGGCATCGAAGATCGCGGGGTGACGGGCAAAGCCGTTTGGTCACGCTTCAAGACTGCCCCGCCCACTCCAGGGGCATCCTGCTGACCGCCTGGACCTGGCTTGCTGGCTGTCCGAGCTGCCGCGAAGCGCCGACCTCACCCGCTTCAACGCCGGCCTCCCCTCGGAAGCCTCCTGTTCTGCCTTGCCCAGACCCACCGGGTCCCCCGCTCCCCAATGCACTGCACTGACTCCGACCGAGAGGGAACGGCAATGGAAACCACCGAACGCGCCCGGCTGGACGCATACTTCGCCAAAATCGCTGCCCGCTTCGCCCCCACCGACCAGGTCACCTCGTTCCTGGTAACCCACTTACTTCCCGAGCGGCCCGGCTTCGTCCGCGCGATCGCCGTGATGAGCCGACTACGAGCAGTGCTGCCCAAGCCGAAGTCCATCAACCCTGCCGTCCAGCGCGAGGTCGAACAGACCATCCCAGTCGACACGCTCTCCCGTGAGCTGTTCGCCGACCGTGACGCGACGCTCGACTACTTTGAATCCCGCGCCGCGGGTGAACGCATCGTGCTGCTGGACGTCGGCGGCTATTTCGCACCCACACTCGCCGACCTGCACAGCCGCTTCTCAGGCCAGATCCTCGGGGTGATCGAGGACACCGAGAACGGTCACCGCCGCTACGCGGATCTCGACAAGCTGCCCTGCCCGATCATCTCGGTTGCCCGCTCACCGCTCAAAGACCCCGAGGACTTTCTGGTCGGCCAGTCCGTGGTCTTCTCCACCGAGGCAGTCATGCGCGGCCGCGGCGACATCCTTCACGGCCGCCCCGCACTGGTGATCGGTTTCGGGAAACTCGGCAGCTCCATCGCCCGCCTCCTGCACGCCAAGGGAGTCCAGGTCACCGTCCACGACATCGACCCCGTCCGCCGCGCCCAGGCCCTTTCCCAGGGCTTCACCGTCGCCCGCGACAGGGAGGACTCGCTGAGAGGAGCCGGCCTTGTGCTCTGCGCGACCGGCGCGATGTCCCTACACGGCGAGGACTTCGGGCATCTGCGCAATGGCACCTATGTCGCCACCGTCACCTCCAGCGAGGACGAACTGGACCTCAGCACACTGCCAGACGTGTACACCCGCACCCAGGCCGGCGACCACGTCACCCGCTACGAGACGACCGGGCATTACTTCTATCTGGCGAACGGCGGCAACGCCGTCAACTTCATCCACGGTGCCAGCGTTGGACCGTTCATCTTCCTGGTCCAGGCCGAGATCCTCGCCGGGATCAGGATGCTGACCCGCGCCGACCTCGCCCCCGGCATGTACGAGGCCGACGCGGACGACCGAGCCGCTATCGCGGCCACCTGGCTCTCCTACTTCAACAGGTGATCGACTTGTCCATCACAGAAGCCCACATCCGCACCACCTTGACCGCCTATCTGGATACACACCCCGACGAGAAGCCCGAGCTGGCCCCGGTCGTCGGCCTCCTCGACTCAGGAGCCGACCTCACCTGCCGCAAGGAGTTCCGCGGTCACGTGACCGCCGGTGCGATCCTTGCCGATCAGGACGGACGCATCCTGCACATCCACCACCTGGCCTTGGACAAGTGGCTGCTGCCCGGCGGGCATCTGGAGCCCACGGACGACACGCTGCTCGGCGCGGCCCTGCGGGAGCTCACTGAGGAGACCGGGATCCCCTCCGCCGACGTCGAGGCCGTGGACCACCACCCCGTCCACGTCGACGTCCATCCCATTCCCGCCCACGATGCCAAGGGGGAGCCGGACCACCAACACATCGACTTCCGGTTCCTCTTCCGAACTGCCACCGACGTCGGTCAATTGCAGACCGAAGAGGTCACCGACGCCGCCTGGCGGGATGCCGACAGCCTGAGCGACGGAAGTCTGCGACGGCGCATCGCCACAGCTCTGCGCTGAAAGACAGACGGGTCGTCCCTGTGGTCGTCCAACGCACAGGGACAGCCCGCCCGAGACTCCTGGACTACGGCGCCCAGGTCCGATCGCGCTGGCCCTGAACTCCGAACGCAGCGGGCGGCTGGTCTCCTGACTCAGGAGACTTGGAATGCAGAGTCACAGGGCCTACCGCCGCACCCGCGGCATCCCCAAGCCGATCCAGGAGATGATCTCCCGCTGGATCTCGTTGTTGCCGCCGCCGAAGGTGAAGATCACTGCGCTGCGATAGCCGCGTTCCAGTTCGCCGTGGAGTACGGCGCCCGCGGAGCCCTCCTTGAGCGGGCCGGCGGCGGCCACCACCTCCATCAGCCAGGCGTAGGCGTCCCGGCGCGCCTCGCTGCCGTAGACCTTGACGGCGGAGGCGTCCTGCGGGGTGAGCGCGCCGCGCTGGAGGGCGTCCACCATCTGCCAGTTGAGGAGTTTCAGGGCGTCGAGGCGGGTGTGGGTGCGGGCCAGCCGGCCGCGGACCCAGCCCAGGTCGATGACCCGGCGGCCGTCGGTGAGCTTGGTGTCGGCGGCCCAGCGCTGGACGTTGTGCAGGGCGCGGATCGCCATGGTGCCGTGGGCGGCGAGGGTGACGCGCTCGTGGTTGAGCTGGGTGGTGATGAGCCGCCAGCCCTGGTTCTCCTCCCCGACCCGGCGGCTGACGGGCACGCGGATGTTCTCGTAGTGGCTGGCGGTGGTGTCGTGGGAGGCGAGGGTCCGGATGAGGGTGCAGGAGTAGCCAGGGTCGGTGGTCGGCACGAGGAGGATGCTGATGCCCTTGTGCGGCGGCACTCCATCCTCGATGGGGGTGGTGCGGACCGCGAGCCACACCCAGTCCGCCGTGTCGCCGTTGGTGGTCCAGATCTTCTGGCCGTTGACGACGTAGTCGTCCCCGTCCCGTACGGCACGGGTCTTCAGCGACGCGAGGTCGGTGCCGGCGTCGGGTTCGCTGTAGCCGATGGCGAAGTCGATCTCCCCGGCGAGGATCTTCGGCAGGAAGTACCGCTTCTGCTCCTCGGTGCCGAACTGCATGATCGTCGGCCCGACGGTGTTGAGGGCCATGAGCGGCAGCGGGACCCCGGCCTGTGCGGCCTCGTCGAAGAAGATGAACTGCTCCATGGGGCTCATGCCGCGGCCGCCGTACTCGGTGGGCCAGCCGACGCCGAGCCAGCCGTCGGATCCGAGGCGGCGCACCGTCCGGCGGTAGAAGCGCTTCTGGTCGGCCGGATCGCCGTACCGGGCGTACGCGTTGTCGGGCACCAGCTCGGCGAAGTAGCCGCGCAGCTCGGTGCGGAGCTGCTGTTGCTCGGGGGTGTATTCGAGATGCACGGCCCCTCCTGGAGTCCTGTACCTGTTGTCCTGGAGTCCTGTCCTGGGTCCTGTCGCTTCCGTGGAGCCCTGTCGCTGTCGTGGAGTCCTGTCGCTGTCGTGGAGTCCTGTCCCTGCGGCGGCGCACAGAGTAGAACGCGTTCCATAAATCTGGAAGACACGGTGCGGGCCCGGGTGTTGGCCGACTCCGGCACTCCGCCCTGCGGCCCCCCGCACGGCGGGAACGGCTGCGGGCGTCCTCACACATCGGAACGGGCGCGGACGTCCTCACACATCGGAACGGGCGCGGACGTCCTCACACATCGGAACGGGCCCGGACGTTCCGGCTCAGCGAGCAGTGGCGGAGTTCCAGATCAGCGGGTAGCGGCGGGAGCACTCCGCCTCCACCTGCCGCAGCCGCACCGCCACGGGTTCCCGGCGCGGCTCCGGGCACTCCCGGGCGAGCCGGTGGAACAGGGCGCGCAGCCGCAGGAGCACCATGGGCGAGCCCTCGGCCGCCACCATGACGTCGTCCACGGCCGTGCCGAGCCAGTCCGGCCAGTCCGGCACGTCCATGACGAGTCGGGTCCGGCCGCGGGCGTCCGTCAGCCGCCCGGTTCCCAGGTCCCGGACGGCGGCGAGGGCCAGCAGTTCCTCGGTGTGGTCCAGCGCCTGGACGGCGGTGGCCGGGTCGTTGACCGCCGGGGAGAGCGATCGCAGCGCGATGTCGGCCAGGAGCCGCAAGGCCAGACCGGGGTCCTGGTCGAACGTCCGCTCCGGGCCGGTGATGACCGACCGCAGCACCTCATGGGCGGGCAGCGGGCCGCCGTGGACGGAGGCGAGCACCGTGCCGCGGCCGACCGTTGCGCCGGTCCGGGGCCGGAGGACGACCACACTGCCGTACGTGGTGGCGGCCGTCAGCAGCCGCTCCGCGTCCACCTGCTGGAGGACGGCGCTCGGCCGGTTCCAGTAGATGTCCGTCCGTTCACCGGCCGGCCAGTCGTCGCCCGTTCCCTCACCCTGCGTCCACTCTCCGCCGTCACGCTCACCACCCCTTCGTCCACCACCCCTTCGTTCCCGACCCCCTCGTTCCCCACCCCTTCCTTCACCACCGTCCCGCTCACCCCCCGTTCCGTCGCTCCCCGTTCCGTCGCTCCCCGCCCGCTCACGGTCCGGAGGCGGGCCGGGCGGCGGTGCCTCGCCGGTGAACGGGTGCGGGTGGCGGGCCTCCAGAACGGTGTACGCCCGCCGGGTGATCGCGTCGAGGGTCGGGGCCAGCTGGATGGAGTCGAACGCCCGCACCTGGAGGGTGCGCATCAGGGCCAGGGCGGCGAGGGCGAGGAGCATGTCGATCGCCGGTACGGCGACCGTGACCCGGTCCCGGGGGCCGATGGTCAGCCCGGCCGTGACGGAGAAGACGAACACCCCGATGGCGAAGGCGAAGGTGCGCCAGACGATGGGGGCGTTCCGGAACAGCCCGAGGCGCGGGGTGAGATTGCTGTACGCCCACTGCACGACGAGGTAGAGCACCGAGAACAGGAGGCTCACCAGGCTGACGACCCCGAAGCCCACGGTGAACAGCAGGCCGGCCACCCGCTCGCCGTCCACCTCGGGCGACACCGGGATCCGGTGGGCGAACAGGCCGCCGAAGAAGCCGGCCACCGCGCAGATCAGCTGGGACCCGCCCCGGCGCAGGCCGCGGCGCGGGTGCCGCAACGGGCTGCTGTGACGGGAGCGCACGGCGCCCCGGCCGTTCGCCGTCAGCCGCACGGAACGCCTCCCTCCGGTGGGCCGCACCTCGTCATCGCCACAGCAACGGCATTCCAGCCGCGCGGGCCACGGGCGGGCGTACCGGGCCGCGGTGTCCCCGCACCCCGTGTTCGGCCAGCGGCCCGACGGCGAGGCCGTGTTCGCGGCAGGCCGCGATCAGATCGGGCAGGGCGCCCAGGGGGGCGCGCCAGGCCCCGCGGGCGCCGGTGCTGTCCGAGTCGTGCAGGAGCACCGTCGCGCCGCCGCGCAGGGTCCGGTTCAGTTCGGCCAGCACGGTGTCCGGGCTGGCCCGCGCGGTCCAGTCGCGGCCCCAGGCCGACCACAGCACCGGCTGCAGCCCGGCCCGCCGCGCTGCGGCCCAGCGCCCGGCGGTGAGGATGCCGTACGGGGGGCGGTACCAGAGGGGCCGTCGGCCCGCCAGCCGGCGGACCGCCTCCACGGTGCGCCGCAGTTCCTGGGCGTCCCGCCGGGGGCGGGGGGCCCAGGGGCGCTCGTGGTGCCAGCCGTGGACGGCGAGTTCGTGGCCCTCGGTGACGATCTCCCGGCCGAGGGCGCGGTGCCTCTCCAGGGCGCTGCCGAGGACGAAGAACGTCGCCCGCACCGACAGCCGGTCCAGTTCCCGCAGGAAGAGCGGGGTGCTCCGGGGGTCCGGGCCGTCGTCGAAGGTGAGGGCCACATGGCCGTGGTCACCCTGTCCGTCCAGCGCCGGACCCAGGGTCCTGCGGACGGCGGGCAGCCAGGTGGCCGCGGGGCCGATGTGCCAGGCCGCGGCGGCGAGGACGGTACCGGCGGCCGTCCGTCGGAGCAGGGGCGCGTTCACCACATGTCTTCCTTTCCCTGACCCGCCACGACGGGCGACCGGGCCAGCTGCACGCTGCCCAGGGCGAGTACGGCCAGTGCCGCGGCCTCGGGGACGATCCGCAGGCCGAGGGAGAGTTCCTCGTCGAAGAGCACCGCGCCGAGGACGACGCTGAGGAGGGCGTCGCCCAGGGTCAGGGCGGGCTGGGAGGCGACCAGGGTGCCGGCCCGCAGGGTGGCCTGGAGCAGCAGGAAGCTGAACAGCCCGACCCCCAGGGCGGTGTACGTCTGCCAGGCCGTCAGCAGCGCCCCGACGCCGTCGGTGAGCCGGCCGATCGCGTCCTTCATCAGGGCCGCGGTGCAGGAGAAGCCGATGGCGGTGGCCGTGCCGAGCACCGCGGCCCGCGGGGAGGACGGCAGCCGCAGTGACGTCACCACGAGGACGAGCACCAAGGCGGTGACCGACACCGCCACCACCAGCCAGCGGTTCCCGGGCACCGTCGACCGGCCGCCCGTGGGCGAGGCCAGCGCGAGGAAGGCCGCCAGCCCGGCAGCCATGGCCACGAACGCCCACCGGGTGCGCCGGTCCGGCCGGCTGCGGAACACCACACTGCCCACCACCAGCGTGAACAGCAGCTCCGTGGTCATCACCGGCTGCACCACCGCCAGCGGCCCGGTGGCGAGCGCGGCGGCCTGGCACGCGCCGGACAGCGCGAGCGCGCAGGCCCCCCACAGCCAGACGGGCCGGCGCAGCAGATGGAACAGCCAGGAGACCTTCGGGGTGGGCCGGCCCGCCTTCTCGTCGGCGGCGGCGCGGCGCTGGAGGACCGACGCCACGGCGTTGCCCAGGGCGGCGAGCAGCGCCAGGCAGGTCGAGAGCACCGTCAGCACGCCGTGGCCCCGTTCCTCAGCCGAAGCGTCGGGCCAGCGCGCGGAAGACCCCGGGGGCCAGTCCGTGGACCCGGGCGGGCAGGGCCAGCCACGGCGGGACGAACGCGTCGTCGCGTCCGGCGGCCAGGGCCGACCACACGGCGTCGGCGACCCGGGAAGCGGGGACCGGCCGGGGTCTGTTGCGGTGATAGGGCACCCCTCTGCGGGTGAAGAACGGGGTGTCGACGGCGCCGGGCAGGATCATCGACACCCGGACCCCGGTGCGCGCGAGCTCGTAGCGGAGGCTCTCCGCGAAGGACATCAGACCGCCCTTGGCCGCCGCGTACACGGCCTCGTCCCGGACGCCCACGCACCCCGCCATGGAGCCGATGAGGACGATGTGGCCGGTCCCCCGGGCGACCATCCCGGGCAGTACGAGCCGTACCAGGTGGAGGGCGGCCGACAGGTTGACCGACAGGACGGCGTCGAGGGCACCGGCGGGCATCCGGGTGAAGGGGCCCGCCCAGCCGATCCCCGCCCCGGCGATCAGCGCGTCCACCCTGCCCTCCCGGTGCAGCGCCCGCGCCACGAGCCATTCCCGGCCCCGGGGGTCGGTGAGGTCGGTCGGCAGCGGGGTGCCGGAGGTCTCCTTCGCGACGGCCGTCAGCCGCTCCTCGTCCCGGCCGTTGAGCAGCAGATGCCAGCCGCCCTCGGCGGCGATCCGCGCGGCCACGGCGGCCCCGATGCCCGAGGACGCCCCGGTGATGAGCGCCACCGGCCGTACCGCACCGCCCGCGGACGGGCGCCGGGACCTGTAGGGCATCGTCGATCCTCCGGGTGCTCGGAAGGGCCGGGCAGTGGCTCCTCCAGAATCCTGGCTACCCGTCCGGCCCGCCTGTTCACGGTCGCCGGGTTCATCCACCCGAACAGGTCGACCGCGCACCGTCCGGGTGCGGCATTCGGCCCTCCGGCGCGGTCCCTTGGGCATGGTGGTCCCATGGAGCGGCGATACCTGCTCATCAGCGCGAGCATGGGCGCGGGCCACGACGCGGTGGCGGACGAACTGGCGCGGCGGCTCCGCGACCGGGGGCACACGGTGCTGCGGCAGGACCTCCTCGCGCTGCTGCCCGCCGGGACCGGGCCGGCCCTGCGGACCTTCTACCGCACGGCCGTCCGCCGGCTCCCCGGGCTCTACGCGGGGATCTACCGGACGTTCCTCGCGGGCGGGCCGGGGCCGCGGCCGGACGTCTCCCCGCTGGCCGCCGTCGCCGAGCGCCCGGTGCGGGAGGTGGTGGACCGGTGGCGGCCGGACGGGGTGGTGTCCACCTTCCATCTGGCGGCCCAGGTCACCGGACGGCTGCGGGCGCACGGCGTGCTCGGGGTGCGCAGCACGGTCGTGGTGACCGACTTCGCCCTGCACCGCGGCTGGCTGCACGCGGGGAACGACCTCCACCTCTGCCTCACCGAGGCCGCCGCCGGGGCCGCCCGGTCCGGGACCGGCAGGCCCGCGGTCGCGTGCGGACCGGTGGTGCCGCCGGGCTTCCACGCTCCCGTGCCCTCCCCGTTGTGGCGGGACTCGCCGGTGGGCACCGCCGGCCGGCCGGCGGTGCTGCTCTCGGCGGGCGCCTGGGGGGTGGGCCCGGGGCTGCTGGAGACGGCGGGAGCACTGGCCGGCCACGGGTGTCTCCCGGTGCTGCTCTGCGGCCACGACCAGCGGCTGCGACGCCGGGCGGCCCGGCTGCCGGGGGTGCTGGCGCTGGGCTGGGTGGCGGATCTCCCGGGGCTGATGGCGGCGGCCCGGCTGCTGGTGGACAACGCGGCGGGCCAGACGGCCGTCCAGGCCCTGGCGGCGGGGCTCCCGGTGATCGGGTACCGCCCGCTCGCCGGCCACGGCGCCCACGGCGTGCGGGAGATGGCCGCGGCCGGCCTGTCGGTCCCGGCCTCCGGGCCGCGGGATCTGCTGTCGGCGGTGGACGCGCTCGTCGTCCCGGGGCCGGCCCGGGACCGGCAGACCGCGCGGGGGAGGTCCGCGTTCCGGTCGGACGCCGCCGAGTACGTCGCCGCGCCGCCCGGGACGGCGCCCCGGGAGCCGTGAGAGGGCCGGCCGCGGGAGCCGTGTGGTCGCGGGGTGCCGACGAGCCTGCCCGCCGTTCAGGGCATCCGCCACATCACTCGGCATCGCTCCCCCAGCCCGGCCCGGCACCGCGGTCAGGCGGTCGTACGGGGGCGGACCGGCGGGGGAACCGCAGTCGCCTCGGGCGTTGGGATGCCCCGGAGGATCCAGTGCCTGCACCGCTGTTCCACGACCGCGTAGAGCGCCCATGCCAGGCCGAGGGAGACGAGGAAGGCGGCGGTCGTCGCTGCGAGGGCAGGGGCGATGTCGAGGCGGGGGCTGACGCTGAAGAGCTGTTCGCCGGTGCGCATGACCAGAATGTGGATCATGTAGAAGGCGAAGGACCACTCTCCCAGGCGCACCAGACGGGGGTCGCGCCATCCGGTCGGCGTGCCGTCGAGGTCGGCGACGGCGGCGGCCGAGATGAGGCAGACCAGGCCGATGACCGTGCAGGCGGCGTAGCCGAAGGCGCTGGGGAGGGGCCAGATCAGGATGTAGCCGATAAGGCTCAAGGCCGCGGAGGTGCCCAGGCCGGGCCCGCGCCAGGCGCCGAGTCGGACCAGGCGGCAGGCGGCGGCTCCCACGACGAATTCGGGGAGGCGTACGAGGGGAAAGTGTGGGCTCCAGCCCAGGGCGAAGGCCAGGTTGACGCAGGGGACGAGGATCACCGCCGCCGTGCCGGCCATCGTGAGGGCGGCGAGGGAGCGGGGGCCGAGGCGCCGCAGGACGGCGAAGATGGCGGGGAAGGCCGCGTAGAAGAACGCCTCGCAGGTCAGCGACCAGCTGACCGGGTTGAGTGCCTGCCACCACTGCTCCTTCCAGGAGCTGACCAGCAGCAGATTCGCCAGCGCCTCCGGTGTGCCACTGGGCCGCAGTCCGGGCACCAGGGTGAAGGCCAGCGCCAGGGCCGTCGCCGCGGTCGCCAGGTGGACGGGGTAGACGCGGGCGATCCTTCTGCGCCAGAACGTCAGCGCGCGTTCGTTCTCGCGGAACGACCAGGCCAGTACGAAGCCGGAGAGGATGAAGAAGAACGAGACTCCGACGCCACCGCCGCCGAGTATCCCGCTGAGTACGAGTCCGAAGCCGCCGCCGAAGTAGTCGAAGGCCTTCACATGGAAGATGAAGACGAGGAAGGCGGCGGCCCACCGCATCCCCGTCAGGGACGGCAGCCGGTCACCACCGGCCGTGGCAGGCAGTGTTGTGTGCGGTCGCCCGCGCAGGAGGGTCACCGGAGCACCCGCCGATCGGCACGGAGGGACGAGCGGTCGGGCGGCGGGGCAGTGGGCGTGCGGTCGTGCATCGGTCAACTCCTGTAGGGCGGTGTGGGTGCGGAGGACCACCTCCGTCAGCGGACGGCCCATGTGCCCCCTTCGCACCAGGGGCGCGGCGCGACCGCTCCGCCATTCCAGCCGCTGTGCGGTTGTTCAGCAGCCCCGTTCCGAAGCACCGAACAACCACAAAAGTGCAGGTAGTTGGGGCACAACAGGCAGCGGGGCGACAGAACGGGGACCAGGGGAGGGAGAACGGGCGAGCCGTCGTGAGGGGTCGGTGGACCCGAGCGCTGGTCCGGTTCAGCGCTTCGCCCACGAGCTGCGCAAGCTGCGTCAGAAGGCCGGAGGGCCGACCTGGCGGGCGATGGTGCAGCGGGCGCGGTACTCGGTCACGCCCCTGTCCCAGGCGGCCGGCGAGCGGCTGCCCTCGCCGTCGGTGGCGCCGGCGTACGCCGGGGTCTGCGGCGGGCGGACGGATTGGGAGGCGTGCCGGCAGAGTCGGCCTGGTTCACGCGCTGCGGCAGCACCGATTGCCGGTGCTCAGCGGCGGTACGCGGCCGTCGCGATCTCGATGAAGGATCGGATCAACGGGTTGGTGTCACCTTCGTTCCACACCGCCACCACTCGGCTCGGCACCATGTCGGTCAGCGGTACCACGGCCAACTCCGCGGGCAGGTCGTGTCCGAGCGGGGCCAGACCGACCGTGCCGTTCCACAGCACGGCCTGCAGACATTCCTGGACGGCGCGCACGACTGGGCCCTCGCGCGGCGTGCCGCCGTTCCAGTACGACTGCCAGCTCGGGTCGGTGTCCGGCGGGAACCGGAACCAGCGGCGGTCGCTCAGCTCGGCCAGCCGCAGCCGGTCGCGGCGAGCCAGCGGATCGTCGGCGCGCAGGACCACGCCGACCGGATCGGTCCGCAGCTCCCGCACCGTCAGGGCGGTCTCGTCGAACGGCGCCCGGGTCAGGGCGACGTCGACCAGTCCGGCGCGCAGCCCGCACGTCGGGTCGGTCAGATCGGTGTCACGGATGTGGATGTCGACGCCGGGGTGGTTTCGGCGGAAGGCGGCGGCCAGCCTGGACACCCCCGGGTCGGTGCCGTCGCCCAGGATGCCGACGGTGATGGCCGCGGCGCCGGCCGCCGCGCTCACGCGTACACGGACGCGGTCGGCATGGTCGAGCAGGGCCCGCGCCTCGTCGAGCAGCACCGTGCCCACGGGAGTGAGCGTGACGCCGGCCGGCGAGCGGGCGAACAGGAGGGCCCCGACATCGGCCTCCAACTGCTTGACCGCCCGGCTCAGCGGCGGCTGACTCATGTGCAGTCGGGTGGCGGCCCGGCCGAAGTGGAGTTCCTCGGCGACGGCCACGAAGTAGCGCAGGGTCCGTAGCTCCACGCTGCAACGATACCTACGGCGTATCGGCGCTGCGGGATGGGTCTTGGACAGCTGTGGGGCCCCGGCAGTGCACTTGTGGCATGACCGAAGAAGCGAAGACCAGCGAGTCTCAGGCCGTTCCCGCCATATCGGTGATGGGTCCCGGCGACGGCGAGACGATCGTTCTGGGCACCACGCGTATGCGCGTTCTGGAGGACGGCAGCCACACCGGGCACCGCCTCGCGATCGCCGAGTCCGTCCTCGCCCCGCACACCCAGGGGCCGCCGCAGCACCGCCACGCCCGACACGACGAGGGCTTCTACATCCTCTCCGGCACCGTGCGGTTCACCGTCGGGGACGAGGACCACGACGCCACCGCGGGCACGCTCGTGATGGTTCCGCCCGGCACCCCGCACACCTTCGCCAACCCGTCCGGCCAACCCGCCGTCATGCTCAGCACCTTCACCCCCGACCTGTACGTGCGGTACTTCCGAGACCTCCAAGAGGTGCTCGCCGACGGCCGGCCGTTGACACCACAGGCCAATATCGACGCGATGAGCCGCTACGCGACCGAGCCTGCCACCGACCCGGCCTGAAGCAGTCGACGGGTCCCGGTGAACCGGTGACCCGGAACGGGAACCATGAAGATCGCCTACTGGATCGTCGCAGGACTGCTCGCCGAGAGACCGCGCGGCTCCTCCACCTCATCTGCCACCACACCCCCACTCAGCCCACCAGCCCCACGCGCAGCGGACACCCTCCGGCGTGATCCGTGACCTCGGCGGCCGCTCGGTAGATACTGGAGTCGGACGTTCCGGTGGAGCTCACCCAGGGTACCGTTCGCTCCTGACATCCAGTCAGGAAAGTCGGCGTCGAGTCGGTGTCGGACGGCCGGAGGCCGCTTCGGACCGTCAGGAACCGCCAGGATCGAGAGCTGGGCATGGCCACCGTGACCTGCGGAAACACAGCCCAGAAGCTTGCCATCAGTCTTATCAGGAGGCACCCCGTGAAGATGCTGATCAACGTGCCGGACACCGTGGTCGCCGATGCGCTGCGCGGGATCGCCGTCGCCCACCCCGAGCTCACGGTCGATGTGGAGAAGCGGCTGGTCGTACGCCGGGACGCACCCGTGGCCGACAAGGTGGGGCTGATCTCGGGCGGAGGCTCGGGCCATGAACCGCTGCACGGCGGATTCGTGGGCCCGGGGATGCTCGACGCCGCCTGCCCGGGGGAGGTCTTCACCTCCCCCGTGCCTGATCAGATGGCCCGCGCCGCGGCCGCCGTGGACAGCGGCAAGGGCGTGCTGTTCATCGTGAAGAACTACACCGGCGACGTGATGAACTTCAACATGGCCGCCGAACTGGCCGAGGACGAGGGCATCCAGGTCGCCAGCGTGCTGGTCAACGACGATGTCGCCGTCACCGACAGCCTCTTCACGGCCGGCCGGCGCGGCACCGGGGCGACGCTCTTCGTGGAGAAGATCGCCGGGGCCGCGGCGGACGAGGGCGCTCCGCTGGAGCGGGTGGAGGCCATCGCCCGGAAGGTGAACGAGAACTCCCGGAGCTTCGGGGTGGCGCTCAGCGCCTGCACCACCCCGGCCAAGGGCAGCCCCACGTTCGACCTGCCCTCCGGTGAGCTGGAGCTGGGCATCGGCATCCACGGCGAGCCGGGCCGCGAGCGGCGCCCGATGATGACGTCCCGGGAGATCGCGGACTTCGCCGTCGACGCCGTCCTGGAGGACCTGCGCCCGAACGCGCCCGTCCTGCTCCTGGTCAACGGCATGGGCGCGACCCCGCTGCTGGAGCTGTACGGCTTCAACGCGGAGGTGCACCGGGTGCTGGCCGAGCGTCAGGTCAGCGTCGCCCGGACACTCGTCGGCAACTACGTGACCTCGCTCGACATGGCCGGCTGTTCGGTGACGCTGTGCCAGGTCGACGAGGAGCTGCTGCGGCTCTGGGACGCGCCGGTGGCGACGCCGGGGCTGCGCTGGGGGCGCTGAGCCCTTCGCCCCGCCCCTGGCATCGGTCCGCTAAGGGGAACCGGCGGCGGCCAGGCCCGCCGCCCCCTCCCCGCTGGTCCCGTCGGCCGGGCCGGGGCCTTGCCCTCCGGTGACCGGACACCGGGGCCGCCCTGCGGTCAGCCGCGGGGCGGCGCCGGGTCCGGACGGTCCGGGCCCGTCCTGAAGGGCATGGGCCCGGAGGGCTCCGGGGCCGGCGCCGGGGCCCGGCGGTGACGGATCCTGGCAGTCCGGTTCCGGCGGTGCGGTTCCGGCAGTCGGGTTCCGGCAGTCCGGTTCCGGCAGTCCGGTTCCGGCAGTCCGGTTCCGGCAGTCCGGTTCCGAGAATCCGATCCCGGCAGTCCGCTTCCGGCGGCCCGCGGTGTCCGCGCTGAAGGCCGGGCCCCGCCGGAGTCCCCGCCGGAGTCACTTCCCCACGGTGGCCAGGTAGGTGTCGAACTCCTCGCCCCGGCGGGTGTCCTCGAAGACCACGTAGTGCGTGAGCCTGCCCCAGCGGGCGTGGCCGTAGATCGTGCCCTCGTTGGCGTAGACGGTCTCGCCGTGCTCGTCCTCGCAGTAGTCGTGGAAGCGCAGGCAGAGCCGGGTCGCCCAGGGCGGTCCGGACACCAGGACGTCGTCGAACTCGATCTTCAGCCCGGCGTCGACGAACCGCCGCAGCCACCGCTCGACCTCCTTCTTCCCGCGGAACTCCCCGGCCCATGAGCTCCCTCCGGGGAAGACGAACCGGACGTCGTCGGCGTACGTGCGCAGTTGTGGCGCGAGGTCTCCCTCGCCCAGTCGCCGCGCGTTGTGGCGCACCAGGGCGCCCACCGCGGCCTCGTACAGTGCGGGCAGTGCCACTCCGACCGCCACGGCGGCGGCGGTGACTGTTCGTCGGCTCCCGACCGGCATCCGGCTCTCCCTCTCTCGTTGGTGCCGCATTTCTCGTTGGTCCCGCAGTCTCGCTGGTCCCGCAGTCTCGCTGGTCCCGCAGTACTCGCTTCGTGCTCTCCGGTGCTCTCGCGGCGGCGCCCTCCTGGAGCTGCCGTCGGGCGCGCCCGACGCATTCGGCACGCCGACGCCGCCCACGGCACGCCGCGCGCCGCGCCGCGCGCCGCGCCGCTTCCGAAGCACCCCGAACCCCGCAGCGGGACAGCCCCGCAGCGGACAGCCCCCGAGGCGCACGGCTCCCGACCCACGCGACGGTAGCGCCGGAACCCTCCCCGTGCACCACCGTTCGGCCCGGCACGGCGGGCCGGACTCCCCCGCGGCGCGACGCACGGTGGACGACGACAGAGCACGGCTCGCCGCAGGATCCATGGTCCACCGGGCGGACGGTGTCCGGCAGCGCATCCGGCGATTCGGATCCGTCCGAAATGGCGTTCTCACGCCGCTACACCAGCATTTTTCGGACAAGCGTGCGCCGAGAGCACACAATCCGGGTCCGTTATGGCCTCCCGCCGCACGCAACCGTGCGACGACACAGGCGAACAGGCTGTGATCACGCCGTGATTCATGCGGTTGTCCACCCCTGATCGTCAAAAATTTGCTGCGGAATGAGGATTCAGCAGCAAGTAGTGACCGAAAATGGTCTTCCCACTTTGACTCTTGACCAACTGTTGGCGAATGTCATGCGCATGGACTCCTCCCAACAGGCCGCGCCCGGCGGCCCGTTGCGCATGCGCGACTTCCGGCTCCTGCTCGCAGGAGCCACCGCCGGGCAGGTCGGCGCTCAGGTCACCCTGGTCGCCCTCCCCCTGGTCGCGGTGCTCGAACTGCACGCCTCCGCCTTCCAGGTGGGACTGCTCACCGCCGCGGAGACCGCCGCGTTCCTGCTCGTCGGGCTGCCCGCCGGAGCCTGGGTCGACCGGATGCGCAAGCTGCCGCTGCTCATCCGGGCCGATGTGGTGCGGGCCGTGGCGATGGCCGGCATCCCGGTCGCGGCGGCCCTGGACGTACTGACCATGGCGCAGCTCTACGTGGTGGCGCTGATCACCGGCGTGGCCACGGTGTTCTTCGACGTCGCCCACCAGAGCTACCTGCCCCGGCTGCTCCCCCAGGAGCAGCTGGTGGCGGGGAACGGGGCACTGGAGACGGTCCGTTCGTCGGCGCAGATCGCCGGTCCCGGACTCGGCGGCGGGCTCGTCCAGCTCGTCGGCGCCCACTTGGCGATCGTCGCCGACGCGGTGGGCTACGCGCTTTCGGCCCTGTTCCTGCTGGGCATCCGCAGACCCGAGCCCGCCCCGGAGCCCGCACCCGACGCCTCGCTGCGGCGGGAGATCGGCGAGGGCCTGCGGTTCGTGCTGGGGCGTCCGCTGCTGCGGGTCATCGCCGCGACCACCGGGCTCGGGAACTTCTTCACCGCGCTGCTGATGGCGGTGCAGACCGTGTTCCTGGTGCGGGTGCTCGGTCTGAGCCCCGCCGCGGTCGGGCTGATGCTGTCGGCGGCGGCGGTCGGCGGACTGGCCGGCGCGCTCGCGGCGGGCCCGCTCGCCCGCGCCCTCGGACAGGCCCGCATCATCTGGCTGTCCTCGCTGGTCACGGGCCCGTTCGCGCTGCTGTGGCCGCTGGCCGGCAGCGGCGCCACGGCCACGCTCTTCGCCATCGGGTCCGGTGTCGTCTTCTTCGGCGCGGTCGTGTACAACGTCGCGCAGGTGAGCTTCCGGCAGGCCCTCTGCCCGCCCCGGCTGCTGGGCCGGATGAACGCCACCATGCGCTTCCTGGTCTGGGGCACCCTGCCCCTCGGCGCCCTGGTGGGCGGTGCGGTGGCGGACGCCGCCGGGCCGCGCGCCGCCGTGTGGGTCTGCGCGGTCGGCTTCCTCCTGGTGCCGCTGCCGCTGCTGTTCTCCCCGCTGCGCCGGATGCGCGACCTGCCGGTGCCGGTGCCCGGCGAGGAACCGGCGGCCGCGGGCGACAGCAGCTCCGAGGCCACTCCGGTCGGATGAGTGGGACGGGGCGGCAACGACCCCGCCGGGCCCGGGACACCGGCCACCGGCCCGTCCGTCCCCCGCGCCCGGTCACGGCAGCGCTCCCGGCCGTGCCCTCATGGGCCCCCGTGGAGCGCCGCCCTCCGGGAGGACCGGCGTGCCCGCAACGGCCGGCGCCGGCAGAAGCGCCTGCCCGCAGCCGCCGCGGCCCGGCGGCAGCGCCCGGGCGCGGAACCACCCCGCACGCCCCTGACCCACCACCGCACCACCCCGCACCGCCGCACCACTGCCCGCGCGGGGGCCCTCCGCCTCCGCTCCCTGTCCCGCCCGCTGCCCGCGGTCCGGACGCCGACCAGAGAGGAACCGGTGCACTCCAGCATCACGGGCCAATACCTCACCCGATATCAGCGGCTGGACGAGAGCGGCGGTCTGCTGCCCGTCACCGGGGCGCAGCGCCGGTTCGTCCTCGTCCGCTCGCTCGACCGGGCCGGACGGCCCGATGTCGTGCCGCTCTTCTTCGCGTTCCCGCGCGGCACCGTGGACCTGACGCGGCTGCGTGCGGCCGCCGGTTCGCTGGCCGCCCTGCACCCCGCACTGCGCGCCCGGACGGCCGTGCTGCGCGGAACGCCCGTGCAGCGGCTCGGCGATGCCGAGGTGCCGGCGGAGCGGGTGGAGTCCGCGCCCGGCGAGGATGCGAAGGCCGCGCTGCGCCGGGCGCTCGGCCGGTGGCCGGCGGACGGCACGCCGCTGCGGCTGTATCTCGCCGACGACGGTCCGGACGCGGCCGAGGAGGTGCTGGCCGTCGCCCTGGACCACGCCGCGTGCGACGGACAGTCGCTGGCCAGGATCACCGAGGAGCTGACGGCCGCCTACCGTGACGGGCTCGGCCCGGCGGACGTGGACCCGGGCCGGGTGGCCGCCGAACTGCGCGCCTACCGCGAGGCCGTGCTGCTGCAGCTCGCCGCCGAGGAGCGGGCGAGCGCACCGGCCGCCCTCGCGTACTGGGCCGAACGGCTGTGCGGCGTGCAGGACATGACGCCGGCCGCGGGCGTGCGTCCGGTGCCCGCGGGGCTGCCCACGGGTGCGGCCGAGGTCCGGATTCCGGTCCCGGCCGGCGACGGCGTCGCGCTGCCGTTCCCCGCTCTGCTGGAGGCGTGCCGGGCAGCCGTGGGCGCGGTGCACGGCCCCGGTCATGTCGTTCCCGTCGGGTACCCGTGGGGTGGCCGGCCGGCCGCGGCGGAGCCGGTGCTCGGCTGCTTCCTCAACACCGTGGTCTTCCCCGCGGCGACCGGCGCCCCGGCCCACCGGCAGGCCGGCCCGGCGGACCCCGCCGGGGACGCGGCCACCGCCTGGTGGGACGACCTCGACCGGGCCGACACGCCGTTCGACGAGGTGGTGCGCGCGGCGCGGGCCGCCGGCGCAACGGCCTGGTCCGGCCGGATGGACGCCCTGCTCACCGTCGAGGACCGGAGCCGCCGCGCGCCGCTGCGGCTCGCCGGGGTGGACGGGCGGGAGGTGAGCGTGGACGGGCGGCCCGTGCGCGCCCCGTTCGCCGTCTCCGTCAGCCAGGGCGCGGATGTGGAGCTCCGGATGGTCTGGGACCGCGCCCTGACCGACGACGCCGCGGCCCACGACGCCTTCGGGGCGCTGGCCGCCCGGGTGCGCTCCGCCCTGCCGTCCGGACCGGCCGGGCCGGTCATCGCTCCGGCCGGGCACAGACCCACTTCGTAACACGCCGTACCCCTGCGGCGGCCCACCGCGCGACCCGCGGAGGCCGCCCTCTCGGCAGGGCCCGCACACCGGGCTCCCGGCCGACCGTTTCACCGATACCGAACCCCGACTACCCCAGGGATGGCCGATGTTCCCCCTCTCCTCGTCGCAGGAGATCGTCTGGCTGCACGAGCAAGTGACGCCGGGCAGCCGCGCCTACAACTTCACCGGAGCGCTCGACCTGTGGGGCGCGCTCGACGAGGAGGCGCTGCGCCGCGGGCTGGCCGCGACGCTCGACCGGCATCCGGGACTGCGCCTGGAGCTGGTCCCCGGAACCGACGGGATCCCCGGCCAGCGGGTCGCCCCGGCGTGCGCGCCCCGGCTGCGCACCGTGGACCTCTCCGGACACCCGGACCCCGAGGAGTCGTTCGCCCGGCTGCTGCGCACCGAGGCCGAGACCCCGCTGGACACCTGCGAGGCGCCGCTGCTGCGCTGGACGCTGGTGCGGCTCGCGCCGGACCTGCACCGGCTGATCCATGTCGAACACCATCTGATCCACGACGGCCACTCGTTCGCGATCCTGCTCGACGACGTCTTCAGCGTCTACCGGGCCCATGTCCTGGGCGAGCCGGTCGCACTGCGGCCCGCGCCCTCCTACGAGGAGCACGTGCGCGCCGCGGCGGCGCCGGACGCCGTCGCCTCCCGCGACCGCAGCCTCGCCCACTGGCAGGACGAACTGCGCTCGGCCGCCTTCGACATGCCGCTGCCCGGCCTGGCGCGGCCGGGTGCGCGGCGCCGGCACCGGGGCGGCCAGCTCCGCCAGTCCATCGGCGCGGACCTCGCCGGGAAGCTGCGGGAGCACGCCCGGGAGCGGGGGCTCACGCCGTTCGCGGCGCTGCTCGGCCTGTTCGCGGAGCTGCTGCGGCGGCACAGCGGCCGGTCGGAGATGGTCATCGGCACCGCGGTGGGCAACCGCCCTCGCGGCTTCGAGGAGACCGTCGGGATGTTCGTCAACACGATCCCGCTGCGGCTGACGCCGGACCCGGACGCCCCGGCCGACACGGTGATGGACGAGGTGACCGACACCCTGATCCGGGCGCTCCCGCACCAGGACGTCCCGGTGCAGGAGCTGACCCGGGCGCTCGGCATGCACACCTCGGGGGCCGACAACCCGCTGTTCAGCGTGATGTTCAGCGCCCATGACGCGGCGCTCCCGGAGATCGAGGTGCCGGGTCTGGACGTCACCCTGTTCGAGGGGTTCAACACCGGCACCACGCGCTTCGACCTCGATGTGGTGCTGTTGCCGGACGACCGCCGTGGGGTGAGCCCGCGGCAGGGCGCCCCCGGTATGACGCTGGTGTGGGACTACGACGACGACCTGTTCGGCGAGGACGTGGCGGAACTGCTCGCCGGACGGCTGCTGGACCTCCTCCGGTCCTACCTGGAGAACCCCGAGGCGCCGCTGGCCGCGCTGGCAGGGGCCGGGACGGACCCCCGCCCGGAGGCCGCGCCCGCGGTGTCCGACGCGCGGGGCGACCTGCTGGACCCGGCCGCCCGGCACGACCCGGCACGGCCCGCGGTGCACGCCGGTGAACTGCGGCTGACCTACGGGGAGCTGGACCGGCGGGTGGCGGAGCTCGCCGAGCGGCTGCGGGCCTGCGGAGTGACCGCGGGACAGCCGGTGGCGGCGGTGCTCCCGCGGGGCACCGACTCCGTGGTGACGCTGCTGGCCTGTCTGCGGACGGGAGCGGTGTACGCCCCGCTCTCCCCGCAGGACCCGGCGGCCCGGCTCGGCCTGCTGCTGGAGCGGCTCGCTCCGGCGCTGGTGCTGACCGACGGCAGTGTGGAACTGCCGGCGACGGCCCTGCCGGTGGCGCCGGTCGGCGACCGCGTGTTCCCGCTCGCCCACCCGGCACGGACCGTGGAGGGCGCCGCGTACATCATCCACACCTCCGGCTCGACGGGCATTCCCAAGCCGGTCGCCGTCGGCCGGGCGGCGCTGGAGAACCACATGACCGGCGCGGCGGACCGGTTCGGGATGGTGGCCGACGACCGGGTGCTGTTGTTCGCCCAGCCGTCGTTCGACGTGGCGCTGGAGGAGGTGCTGCCCTCGCTGCACGCCGGAGCCTGTCTGGTCGTGCCGGATCGCGAGGTGCCCACCGGCACCGAGCTGGCGGGGATGCTCTCCGACACCGGGGTCACCGTCGCCAACCTGCCGACGAGTTACTTCCTCGCCACCCGCGCGGAGCTCCGGCCCGCTCTGCGGGAGCGGCGCTGGGCGCCGCGGCTGGTGGTGCTCGGCGGTGAGCGGATCCCGGCCGACGCGCTGCGCGAGTTCCTCGGCGACACCGACGCCACCGTGCTCAACGTGTACGGCGTGACCGAGGCCGCGGTCAGCTCCACGGTTCACGAGATCACCGCCGCGGACCTGGTGGACGGTGCCGAGATCCCGCTCGGCACGGAGCTGCCCGGGGAGCGGGTGCACGTCCTCGACGCGGGGCTGCGGCCGCTGCCGGCCGGCGCGGTGGGCGAACTCGCCATCAGCGGCGCGGGCCTGGCGGAGGGCTACGTCGGCAACGCGGAGACCACGGCCGCCCGCTTCGTGCGCCCGGAGGCGCTGGGCGGCGAACGGGTCTATCTGACCGGCGACCTGGGCTACCGCGACCGGTCCGGGCGGCTGCACTTCCTCGGCCGCCGCGACAACCAGGTCAAGCTGCGCGGCTACCGCATCGAGCTGGAGGAGATCGAGGCCGCCGCGTCGGCGGAGCTCGGCGGCCGGTCCTGCGCGGTCGTGCTCGACCGCGACGCGGCGGGCGGCCCCCGGCTGATCGGCTTCCTCGAGGGCACCACCGAGCCCGACCAGGAGGCCCTGCACACGGCGCTGAGCGGGCGGCTGCCCGGGGCGCTGGTGCCGGGCCGCTGGGTGCGGCTGGACGCGATGCCGCTGCTGCCCGGCGGCAAGCCCGACCGCGCCGCGCTGGCCCGGGCCGCAGCCGGCCTCACGCCCGTACGGCAGCCGGTGGACGAGGCCCCGGCGGCGTTCGCCGACCCGGAGGTGGCGCTGCTCGCCGAGGGCTGGCGCGAAGTCCTGGGCCACGCGCGCTTCTCCGAGTCCTCCCACTTCTTCCGGATCGGCGGGCACTCGCTGCTCGCCGCGCACCTCGCGGCCTGGCTGGAGCCCCGGCTGGGCGACCGGCCGCCGCTGCGCCTCCTCTTCCAGAATCCGGTGCTGGCCGACCAGGCCCGCGCCCTGACCGCCGTCGGCACGACGGCCGCGCCTTCGGAGTCGATATGAGCGAGCACCGCACCAGCACCCCATCCGACGCCACCACACCGTCCGGTACTCCGCTCAGCGTGGCCCACGGCGACGCTCCCTCCGCCGCGGCGAGCGCCGTGCTCGCCCACTACGAGGAGTGGGTGCGCCGGACGCCGGACGCCCCCGCCGTCCTGGACGGCGAGGACCGGTGGAGCTACGCCGAGATCGACGCGGCCGCCGCGGACGTGGCCGCCGCACTGCGGGACCGGGTGCGCCCCGGCGACCTGGTCGGCGTGTGCCTGGACCGGTCCGCCGCGCTCGTGGTGACCGCGGTCGCCCTGGCCCGGCTCGGCGCCGTCTATCTGCCGCTCGGGCCCCGGCCCGGGGAGCGGCGGATCGCCGCCGTCACTGAGAACGTCCGGGTCGGCTGCCTCATCGGGGAGCCCGCCCTGCTGCCGGAGGCGCACCGCACCGGTGAGCAGCTGGCGCTGGCCCTGCCCGGCCGGGGCGCCAACGCGCCCGCCGCGGCGGTGGCCGCCTTCACCACCCCTCCCGAGGGTGCGTCGGCCGCCCCGGAGGGCACCTTCTACGCCGTCCTGACCTCGGGTTCCACCGGCACGCCGAAGGCCGTCGCCGTCGCCGAGCCCGCGCTCGGCGCGCTGCTGGACTGGTACCGCGCGGAGACCGGGGCCGGCCCCGGTGAGCGGCAGAGTCTGCTGATCGGCGTCGCGTTCGACCCGCATCTGATGGAGCTGTGGGGCGGTCTGACGAGCGGTGCGGCCCTCTGCCCCGCCCCCGACGCGGTCCGCTGGGACCCGGCGGTGCTCACCGACTGGTGGCGCGACGCCCGGATCACCGTCTCCGTGGCCGCCACGCCGATGGCCGAGCCGGTGCTGGACCGGCCGTGGCCGACAGGCCTGACGCTGCGACACCTGGTCGTCGGCGGGGACCGGATGCGCCGCCGGCCGGCCGCGGGCCTGCCGGTGACCGTGCACAACGCCTACGGCCCGGCCGAGTCGACGGTCGTCACCACGACGTACGCGATGCGTCCCGGTGAGGCCGGCGGCGCGGAGGGCGCTCCGCCCATCGGGCGGCCCGTTCCGGGGGTGACCGTGTGCGTCACCGACGAGCAGGGTGCCCTGCTGCCCCGCGGCGAGGCCGGTGAACTGCGCATCGGCGGACGGCTGCTGGCACTCGGCTATCTGGACGAGGCCCTGACCGCACAGCGGTTCACCGCCGCGCCGGACGGCCTCGGCGTGCCGGAGGCCGACCGCGTCTACCGGACCGGCGACCGGGTGCGGATGCGCGAGGACGGCGAGCTGGAGTTCCTGGGCCGGCTGGACGACCAGGTGAAGATCAGCGGCGTGCGGATCGAGCCCGCCGAGGTCGCGTCGGCGCTGGAGCGCGACCCCGGGGTCGCCGCGGCCGTGGTCGCGGTGCGCCGCACCCCCGCGGGTGACGCCCGGCTCGCCGCGTTCGTCCAGGCCGCACCAGGCCACGGGCTCTCCCCGAGCGCGGTGCTGAGCGGGGTGCGGCCGTGGCTGCCCGAGCAGGCGGTCCCCGCCTCACTGACGATCGTGGACGGCTTTCCGCTGGACGCCAACGGCAAGGTGGACCGCGCGGCGCTGCTCGCGACCGGCGAGTCCGCGCCCGCCACGGCGGCGGACGGTACCGGCGCGGCGGACGGCTCCGGAGCGGACGAGGGGACCGGCGCCGGCGAGCGGCTGGTGCTGCGGCTCTGCCGTGATCTGCTCGGTGCCCCGGAGATCCGGCTGACGGACAACTTCACCGAGGCCGGGGGCAATTCCCTGGCGCTGGCCCGGCTGCTGACCGCGGTGCGGGAGGAGAGCGGGGTCCGGCTGCGGGCGCCCGAGGTGCTGCGGCAGCCCGATCTGCGGGCGGTGGCGGCACTTCTCGACAGCCGCCGGCCCGTCGGCGACGGGACCCCGGCGACCGCATCCGGCGTCACCGCAACTGCTGCCACCGGAACCACCGGCGCCGGGACGGTCTCCGCGGCCGCCCCGCCGCACGGGCGGACACCCGACGGCGACGGCGTGCTGCCCGTCCTCATCGCCCGGCATGCCGCCCGGCGCCCCGACGACCTGGCGGTGCTGGACGGCGGGATCACCCTGACGTACCGGCAGCTGGTGTCCTCGGCCGCGGAGCTGGCGGGCCGGCTGCGGGAGCGCGGGGTGCGGCCGGGTGACCGGGTCGCCCTGCTCGTCCCGCGCTCCGCGCGGACGGTCGTCGCCCAGCTCGGGGTGTGGTGGGCGGGCGCGACCTGTGTGCCGCTGGACCCCGCGCACCCGGCGGCCCGTACCGCCCGGATGCTCGCCGACACCGAGGCCGTGCTGACGCTGACCGACGGCAAGCTCCTGGAGTCCTCGGACCTGAGTCCCGAGAAGGTCCTGGTGCTGCCCGCCGACGGCGCCCTGCCGGACGTGGAGCCGGCAGCGGTGGCGGAGCCCGTCGCCGCCGGCCCGGACAGTGCCGCGCTGGTGCTGTTCACCTCCGGCTCGACCGGCCGCCCGAAGGGCGTGGCGGTCACCCACCGCGGGATCGCGGACCTGGTGCGGGCCCCCGGCTACGCAACGGTCACCCCGCGGGACCGCGTCCTGTTCCACTCGCCGGTCACCTTCGACGCGTCGACCTTCGAGCTCTGGGGGGCGCTGGCGAACGGCGCGTCCGTCGCCGTCTGCACCGCCGAACGGCCCTCGCTGGAGGACCTGGCGCAGCAGGTGGAACGGCACGGTGTCACGGTCGCCTTCTTCACCACCGCGCTCTTCCACCAGCTGGCCGTGCGCCGTTCGCGGCTGTTCGGCGTGGTGCGCACCGTGATGGTCGGCGGCGAGGCGCTGGCCGCCGCCCACGCCCGCGCGGTGCTGCGGGCCTTCCCCTGGCTGGAACTGGTCAACGCCTACGGCCCGACCGAGGCGACGACCTTCGCCACCGTCCACCGCGTCACGGACGCCGACTGCGACGGCCAGGTGCCCATCGGGCGCGCCGTCGCCGGTGCCACCACGCACGTGCTGGACGGCGAGGGGAACCCCGTGGCGCCGGGCACACAGGGCGAGTTGTGGGTCGGCGGGACGCGGCTGGCCCTCGGCTACGTCGGCCTGCCCGAGCTGACGGCCGAGCGGTTCGTCGACCACCCGGCGCACGGGCGGCTCTACCGCACCGGTGACCTGGTCTCCGCCCGTCCGGACGGGGTGCTGGACTTCCACGGCCGCGCGGACGACCAGGTGAAGGTCCGGGGCTTCCGGATCGAGCCGGGCGAGATCGAGCACGCGCTGCGCGAGGAGCCGGAGGTGGACGACGCGGCGGTGACGGTGCGCCGGCCGAGCGCGGACGACGCCCGGCTGGCGGCGTTCGTCGTGGCCGCTCCGGGGCCGCTGCCGCGCGCCGAGACGCTGCGGGCCCGGCTCGCCGGACGGCTGCCCGCGCATCTGGTTCCGGACGAGTGGACGGTCGTCGACCGGCTGCCGCTGACGAGTTCCGGCAAGGTGGACCGGCGCGCCCTGGCCGAGCTGGACGGCTCCGGCACCGGTGCGCTCGACACGGCCGCCCCCGCCCTGGGCGATGCGGCGCTGGGCCCCATCGAACAGGCCGTGGCCCGCGCCTGGAGCCTCTCCCTCGGGCGGGAGGTCACCGAGCGGGACGCCGACTTCATCGAACTGGGCGGCCACTCGCTGCTCGCGCTGGCCGTCGTCGACGACCTGTACGAGGAGCTCGGGGTCGAGCTGCCCCTGGCGGACTTCTTCGCCACGCCCACCGTGGCCGGCCATGCGGCGGTGCTGGAGCGCGCCCTGCTGGCCGAGCTCGGGGACGAAGCCGGGCTCGGTGACGAAGCCGACGGGCCCGAGGCATCCGCAGCACCGGCGGCCGGCTTCGGCCCGACCGGACACGACGGCGCCCGCACCGACCTGCCGACGGAGGACCTCCATGGCCACTGATCCCGCACTCTCCTCCGTCGCCCGGCAGGAAGCGCTGCTGCGCCGGGCCCGTTCCCGGGCCCGCACCCGAACCGGCGGCCCGGCACCGGCCCCCGGCGCGGTCGCCGGCCCGGACGCCGCAGACCGTTCCGGTCCGGTGCCGCTCTCCCGCGCGCAGCGGCGGATGTGGCTGATGGACCGGCTCGGCCAGGGCGGCGCCCTGTACGCCGTGCCGTTCGCCACCCGCGTCCGGGGCCCGCTGGACACCGCGGCGCTCGGCGCCGCCCTGGATGGGCTGGTCCGGCGGCACGAGATCCTCCGGACCCGGTACGGCCACCGCGAGGACGAACCGTTCCAGCAGGTCATGGACCCGGCGCCGGTTCCCGTCCCGGTGGTGGACGCGGCCGGTGACGGCACGGAGCAGCTGCTCCGGGAGGCGGCCCGCCCGTTCGACCTCGCCACGGGTCCGATGCTGCGCGCGCTGGTCGTCCGGCACGCCGAGCAGGACCACACGGTGCTGCTGGCCCTCCACCACATCGCGGTGGACGGCGGCTCGATCGGCACGGTCGCCACGGAGGTCGCGGAGCTCTACGCCGCGGCCTGCGAGGGCCGTGCCGACCGGCTGGCCCCGGCCCCGCAGTACGCGGACTTCGCCCGCCGGGAGCACGCGTCCGCCGAACGGCTCGCGCCCGGCCTGGAGCACTGGCTGCGCCGGCTCGACGGTGCCGCCCCGCTCGTCCTGCCCGGCCCGGACCGGACCGGGGACGGGACCGGCACCGCGGCCGCGGACGGGACCGGCGCGTCCGGCCCGGCGGCCCGGGCCGGCCGGATCCATGAAGCGCCGCTGGGCGCCGAGGTACTGCCCGCGCTGCGGGCTCTGGCCCAGGAGCGGCGGACCACGCTGTTCACCGTGGTACTGGCCGCGGCGTTCGCCGCAGTGCACCGGGCCACCGGGGAGAACGACCTGGTCATCGGCTGTGCGAGCAGTCACCGCACGGGCGCGGCGATGCGCGGACTCGTCGGACTGTGCGTCAACACCCTGCCCGTCCGGGTCGATCTGTCCGGCGACCCCGCCTTCGGGACGCTGGTGGACCGGGTGCACACGGCGCTGCTGGAGGCCCAGGAGCACCGCGAGGTGCCGTTCGACCTGGTGGTGGAGCGGCTCGGCGCCGCCGCGCGCGGCGGCGACGGGACCGCGCTGGTCCGGGTCACAGCGGATCTGCTCCAGGAGCCCACGGCGCTCCTGCTGCCCGGCACCACGGCCGAGGCCGTCGAACTCGACCTCGGCACGGCCAAGTTCGACCTGTCCTTCGGTGTCGCCGAGGCGGGGGAAGCCGTCTCCCTGGTGCAGCACAGCGCGGCCGTCCTCGGCGACGGGACGGGCGCCCGGCTGGCGGACGCGTTCGGGGAGCTGCTGGCGTCCGTGGCCGCCGACCCGGCGCTGCGTGCGGCCGAGCTGCCCGGCGGCCTGCTGGTGTCCGGTCGGCCGGACGCCCCAGGGCCGACGGGAACCGGGCCGACGGGAACCGGGGCGGCCCATCCGGCCGAGGAGCGTCTGCGGGCGCACCCCGACGTGGCCGGCGCGGTGGTCGTGGAGTTCGCCGGCCGGCCGCCGCTGGCGTGGGCGGTTCTCGCCCGTGCCGGCGGGCCGAGCCCGTCGCAGCTGCGGTCGCACTTGCGCGCGGGGCTGGAGCGCTCCGCGGTCCCGGCAGCGGTGACGCTGCTCGACACGCTGCCGCTCACGGCCGACGGGGCGGTGGACCGGACGCGGCTGCCCGGTCTGCCGGCGATGCCCACGGAACCGGCGCCCGTGCCGGAACCGGAGCCGTTCACCGGCGAGCGGGAACAGGCCGTCCTCGCCGCCTACACCGAGCTGCTGGCCCAGGAACCGGCCCCGGACGACGACTTCTTCGTCCTCGGCGGCCACTCCCTGACCGCGGTCCAGCTGGCCGAACGGCTGCGGGAGCGGCTCCGGCTGCCGCTCACCGGCCTGGACGTCATGGAGCGCCGCACCCCCCGGGCCCTGGCGGCACTGCTGGACGCCCGGGAGGCCGAACGGGCCGCGGCGTCCGCGGCCACTCCGGCCCGCCGTCCGTGCGCGCCCCGGACCGGCACCGTCCTGGTGACCGGGGCCACCGGTGGTGTGGGGGCGTTCGTGGTGCGGGAGCTCGTCCGGCGCGGCCGGCCGGTACGGGCGCTCGCCCGCCCCGAGTCGGCGCACCGGGTGAGCGGGGACGGCGTGGAGGTCGTCGAGGGCGACCTGACCGATCTCGACAGCCTGCGCGCCGCCTGCTCCGGAGCGGACGCCGTCATCCACGCGGCCTGCACCTTCACCCGACCGGAGGTGGACATCGCGGCGATGGAGGCGCTGGTGGACGCCTGGCGGCAGGGCCCGTTCGTGTTCGTCAGCAGCGTGGACGCCTACGGGCACCCGGCCGAGGCCGAGGTGGCGGAAGGCGCGCCGTCGCGCGAGCCTCTGACCTCGTACGGCAGCGCCAAGGTGACCTGCGAACGGCTGCTGCTGGGCGCGGCCGGGGCCGAGGGCCGCGGAGGTGCGTCCGCCGTGCGCTCCCCCATCGTCTGGGGTGCGCACGACCGGCTCCGCGACCAGTTGCGCTGGGGGGCGACCGGGGCGCTGTACCAGGCGGCGCTGGCCGGGGACCCGCTCGTGCTGCCGGACCCCGGAACCGGGGAGCACGGCTGGTACGGCGCGCCCTGGGTGCACGCCGCCGCGCTCGCCCGCGCGCTGGTCACCTGTCTGGACGAGCCGGTGAACGGGGTGGTCAACGCGATCGGCGGCCATGTGGCCTGGCCGGACCTCGCCACCGAGCTGGCCGCCCTGCTGGGCAGCGGGAGCGAGGTGACGTTCGGGGCCGGGACGCACCGCGACCTGGACCACCACTGGCGGTACCGGGCGGACCGGCTGGCGCCGGTGCTCACCGAACGGCCCGGCGAGGACTGGCGGTCGGTGCTCGCCGCGATGATCGGCCCGGCCACGGGCTGACACGGGTCACCCGAGGGGGGTGAACGGGCCGGTGAACGGCTCGTGAGGGGCCCGGGTGCCGGCGACGGCGCCGGGCCCCTGGCCCACTTCCGGCGGCCCGTGACAACTGCGACCGCACCGCGAGGTGCATGCGTCGCCCGGCGCGGCGGGTCAGGATGCCTCGACGGCCGCTTTGATCCGGTGGGCGAACGCGTCGGCGTCCTTGCGCGCGGCGCCGAGCGCGAGCCCCGCGACCAGCTTGCCGAGGCCGTGCCCCTCCAGGACGTTGAAGACGCGCAGCCTGGTCCGCCCGTCCGCGGCGGGTTCCAGGTCGTAGCCGCCTTCGGGGGCCGTCACCAGGTTCGTCGAGATCTCGGTCCAGCGGATTCTCCGGGGCGGCTCGAACTCGCTGATGCGGAACTCCCGGTGGGTGGTCATCCCGGCGTCCTTGACCGTGCTGCGGTAGACGGTGCCCACCGTCGTCGCCCCCTCGCTCTTCTTCTCCATCCGCTGCACCCGGGGGCTGAACTTCGGGTCGTTCTCGCCGTTGGCCAGGAACGCGAAGACCTCGTCCACGGGCCGGTCGATCTCAACGGTCGCTTCGAATTTTCCTGCCATGGTCTCTCCCTGGGCGCTCCTCGGCGGGCGGTGGCGAGCGCATCGTCCCAGACAGGCGCCCGGAGACCCGGCGGACGCGTCGGACACCCCCAGGCATCGTCACGACGGCCGAATCCCGGCCACCCGGCTCGCGGCGGCCCTGCCCCGTTCGGCGCATGCCGCCGCCGCTCACCGGGCACCCTTCCGCCTCTCGGGGCCGCCCGGAAGCGGACCAGGGGCTCAGGCGAAGGTCTTCGCCAGACGGCGCAGGCCCTCCGAGATCTCGTCGGGCGAGTGCGTCGTGAACGACAGCCGCATCGCTGCCGGATCGGGAGTGCCCGCGAAGAACGGCGCGCCCGGGACGTACGCCACCTCGTGCCCGACCGCAGTCTTCAGCAGATCCGTCGCGTCGTGCCCCTCGGGGAGCGTCACCCAGATGAACATGCCGCCCTCCGGGCGGTTCCACCGGCTGCCCGCGGGCAGCGCCGCCGGAAGTCCGTCGAGCATGGCGTCCCGGCGGTCCCGGTAGGCGGAACACATCGTCCGGACATGGGCGTCGAGATCGCTGTCCCGCAGATAGCGGGCCGCTGCGGCCTGATCGACGGTCGAGGTGTGCAGGTCGGCCGCCTGCTTGGCTATCACGCAGGAACGGCGGAGACCGGCGGGCGCACGCAGGTAGCCGAGCCGCAGCCCCGGCGCCATGATCTTGGAGAAGGAGCCGAGCAGCACGGTGCGGTCGGCCGCCGCCTCGGAGCCGGAGATCCACGGCACCCGGTCCCCGTCGTACCGCAGGTCCCCGTACGGGTCGTCCTCGACGATCCAGAAGCCGTGCCGGGCGGCCACCTCGGCCACCGCCGTACGGCGTTCCGCCGGCAGGGTCCGCCCGGTGGGGTTCTGGAAGGTCGGCACGAGGTAGAGCAGCTTGGCCTGCTCGCGCGCCACGATCTCCTCGAGGGCGGCGGGGACGATGCCGTCGTCGTCGGTCGGCACCGGGACCACGCGCGCTCCGGAGAAGCCGAAGCACTGGAGGGCGGCCAGGTAGCAGGGGTCCTCGACCAGCACCACATCGCCCGGTTCCAGCATCGCGGTGGCGATGAGGGTGAGCGCCTGCTGCGACCCGGTGGTGATCAGCAAGTCGTCGGGCCCGGTTGAGAGGCCACGCCCCGTCAGCCGGTCCGCGACCGCGGTCCGGAGCTCCGTGTCCCCCTCGGTCGTGGAGTACTGCAGGGCCCGCTGCGGCTCCTCCGCCAGCACGCCGTCGTAGGCGGCCCTGATACCCGCGATGTCGAAGAGTTCCGGAGCGGGCAGACCGCCCGCGAAGGAGATCACTTCGGGGCGGGCGGTGAGCGCCAGGATCTCCCGGACGGGCGAGGAACCGACGTTGGCGAGCCGGGAGGCACCCGCGGGCACCGGCGCATGGGGGGCGGAGGGAAGCATGGCCACAGCATATCGGCAGCCAAAAAGGCCCTCCAGATCGTTGATTCGCCGGCCGTCGACACTTTGGAACAACGAACTCCGGTTACCGCAACCGACGATTCCCCTTCCGTTTCGGCCGCCGGAGCCTCTGCCGTCTCCGGCTCCTTTCCCCGCTGTTCCTCCCGTCGACTCGTCCGCTCCGGGCGCCCCTTCGGTGCCACAACAGCCGGGAAGAGCACCGACCGACTGCCACGTCGCGAACTCCGTCCCGTCTCCCACCCATGGAATGCCGAAACCGGCATTCCCCTGCGCGGGCCGATCGACGCGGCACTCGGCATTCCCGGGAAATCCAGCCATCACCGCCCGTGGCCTCGATGCATTCCGTCCGGAAGCCCGACGATTACCGGGAATGCGCGGTCCAGGGGCGGAGGGGCGACGGTCGGCACCACCCCACGCTCGTTGCCGTCGAGCACGATCGGAACGGCAGCCCGCCCACGACCTCACAGTCTCGCGAGGAGGCCGTCGAGCGGGGGCGGTGTCCGGTCCGGTGCGAGGGCCTCGACCAGGAGACGGCCGTACCGGATCTTGCGGCCCTTCTTCGTGCCGAGGAAGCGCCGCACCTGCTGATGCCGGGGCCGGCCGTGCTGTGCGGGCTGGCGCTGGAAGGTCCGCCAGGCGCGGAAGTCGCCCTCGGCGCGGAGGATCTCCTCGACTCCTGCCGTGCCGAGCGCGCGGATGAGTTCGTCCTCCAGGTCCGCGGCGCACACGTAGATGTCCTGAAGCGGTGCCTCCGCCCGCGTCAGGCCACGCTCGTAGAAGCCCCGTTCGCCCTCGTCGCACAGTCCGGTCAAGCGCAGACCGAGGCCGGGCGGCCCGAGGAGGCCGGCATAGCGGCCGACGCTCATCGCCCCGCCCATCGGCACGACACACACTCCCTCGGCGGCCAGGTCCCGGCGACGCCGCGCGGCCAGCGCCTCGACGGCCGCGAGATCGCTCAGCCCTTCCAGGAGCACCGCGGTCCGCGCCCCCAGACTCTCCGCCAGATCGCGCGCGGGACCGCCGGGACCGCCCGTCGCCCAGTCGGTGACCGCCTCCCGGAACGCCCTCATGTCCGCCATGGGGCGAGTCTGCCCGTCCACCGGTGGTACGGCACGGGATTATTCGCTCTCGGGAACTGCGACGGTTCCCGTGCCCCCGGCCACCGCGGACCCGCACAGTGCGCGGTCACGGGCCTCGCGGCGGTGCCGGCGCCGGTGGCTCAGCCCTTCCTGCGCCGGTTCCTGTCCTTGAAGGATTCCCTGGCGCCGGCCAGGTTCTCCTTGACGTCGTGCATCGCCTCCCGGGCCCTGCCCTTCATCTGGTCGGCCCGGCCCTCGCCACGGAGACGTTCGTCGCCGGTGACCTTGCCGACCATCTCCTTGGCCTTGCCCTTCCATTTGTCCGCGGGGCCGTGACGGCCTCCGCCGGTCCGCTCTCTCATGGGAGCCGCCCTCCTGTCGGCGGATGCTGATGTCCGTCGTCCACGCTGCCGCAGGCACCACGAGTTCGCACCTCGGACACCGGTCACCGGCCGGCCCGGCCCCGTGTCACCGGGCCCGCGCAGCCCCGACGACCTGCGACATCGACGGATGCCGGGGGCTCGGGAACACGCAGGCACCGCCGACCTTCCCGGCAGAACCGCGGAACACACGACGGGGCCGGCACGCCGGACGGACGCCGGGCAGGACGGCCGGAAGGCACCCGACCGGACAGGGGCCGAATCGCTCCGTGGCCGAATCCGTCCAGGGCGGAATCGGTCAGCGTCAGGGCCCGCCGGTCACAGGAACGGTCAGTCTGCGACGGCAGGATCGAACCAGGCCGGGCCATCCCCCAGAGCCTGCTTGATCCGCATCAGCGCGAAGTCCTCCAGCTCGGGCAGGCTGTCCAGGGAGAACCAGCCCACGTCCAGCGACTCGTCGTCGTTGACCCGGGCCTCGCCGCCGACCGCGCGGCAGCGCAGCGTGACGTCCATGAACTGGCACCGGTCGCCGTTGGCGTACTCCATCGGGTCCATGGCCTGGACGAGCACGACCCGCTCCGGTACGCACTCCACCGCCGTCTCCTCGAAGACCTCGCGCACGGCGGTGCGGGCGGGCTGCTCCCCCGGTTCGCAGATGCCGCCGATGATGGACCAGCGGCCGGTGTCGGCGCGCTTTCCGAGCAGCACTCGCCCGTCGTCGTCGAAGACGATGGCACTGACACCGGGGAGCCAGAGGAGCTGGTGGCCGGCGGTTTCGCGCAGGGCGAGGATGAAGTCGGGCGTTGCCATGCGATGAGCCTAACGGTCGCCCCGATCTTGAGCCCGGCACCCCGGCGTCGCCCGGCGACGTCACCCGCGTCCCGCCCCGCCGTCGCGGCATTGCTCCTGCACAGGGCTCCACAGCCCGGCATCCCAGCCGATACGGTAGGCCGACCATGTGCCCGCTCGGCACCCGTAGTGCGCGAGCGGTGCCCGTCAGAACTGGGGGGTCGACGGGATGGCACCGTCTGTCGCTGAACCCGCCGCGCGGGAGCGCGGCAGCACCGCCGATGTGACCGGCGTCGTCGTCCTGGGGTGCTGCGCCGCCTGGGCCCTGATCACCGCGGCCGGCCGTGAGTCCCGCCCGGAGGGCATGCTGCTCGCGCTGCTCGCGGTGGCGGCGGGATACGCCTGCGGGCGGATCGGCGGAGCGCTGCTCCCGGTCGCCGCCCCGGTCGGCGCGGCGCTCGCCGGGGTGGCCCTGGCGGCCGGTACGCCGTACGACCTGCCCGGCCCGGCCGTGGGGCCCGCTCCCGGACACACCGGTGCCACCGCCGCTCAGCTGGCGCTGGCCGCGGGTGCCGCGTGCTGCGCCGCCTGGGCCACCCGCAGGCCCGGGCTGCGGCTGTCGCTGCGGCTGATGGCGCTGGCCGTCGCCGGGTCGGCGCTGGTTCTCGGCTCGGTGGCGGGCTGCGTGGCGGCGCTGGTGGTCCTGATCTGTTCGCTGGCCGCGGGGGCGGCCCGGCACCGGCTGCCGGCCCTCGCCGGGGCGGCCGTGCTGGTGGCCTGTGCGGCCGGCGGTTCGTGGGCGCTCGCGGAGGGCCGGCTCCCCGACGGGCTGGTGACCCGGGCCGAGGCGCGGCTGACCGAGCACCGGATGCTGCTGTGGCGGGACGCGGTCGGGCTCGCCGAGGACCATCCGGTGCTGGGCGCCGGACCCGACCGGTTCGGTGACCTCAGCACCACGGTGCAGCAGACGGCGAACTCGGACGGCAAACCCCATTCGGCAGTGCTGAAGCAGGCGGCGGAGCAGGGGGTTCCCGGGGTGCTGCTGCTGGGTGCGGCCTACGGCTGGGTGCTCCATTCGCTGTGGCGGTCGGAGCGGTCCACCGGGGTCGCCCTCACCGCGGGGGCCGCGCTGACGGTGCTGGCCCTGCTGTCGGTGGCCAGCAATGCGTTGAGCTTTGTCCAGGTGACGGCCGCGGCGGGGCTGCTCGCGGGCCTCGCCGCGGCCCGCCCGCTCGGCGAGGCCGGCGGCGCGGCGGCCCCCGCCACCGGCTCCTGGCCCCGGGTACAGGGCGCCTTCCCGCCCTGACGCTGACGGAGCGCCCTGACGGACCCGACCGGAACCGCCATGCCGCCCGTTCCGCCCGGCCCGGCCGCGCCCGCGCTGCCGCTGCTGGAGCGGGACGAGGAGCGCGAACGGCTGGTGCGGCTGCTCTCCCGCGGGCGCTCCGTACGCGTTACCGGCTCACCGGCGAACTCCCCGGTACGGATCGGGTGTGCGGTGCGGCCCGGCGGCGGCACGCGCAGGCGCCCGCCCCGGGAGGCAGTCAGGCGGGATCGTGGGTCGTCGACATCCTGCGCAGCCGGTCGTGGATCACCCGGACCGCGACCTCGGCCTCGTCGACCGTGACCGTGAACCGGCGGCCGTCCCCCATCCGGAGCAGCAGGCCCTCGCCCCGGCGGACGACCACGGCGGTGCCCTTCTCGGGGCGCCACCGGCAGCCCCAGCCACCCCACTCATGCGGGGTCACCCGGGGCACGTACTCGGCGCCGACAACGTTTTCCAGCGCGATGCGGCGGCGCGGCAGACCGACGTGGCCGCACCGGACCTCCAGCACCTCGTCCTCGATCCGCACATGGACGTGGACGAAGGCGAGCGTGCCGTAGAGCACCAGCAGGCCCACGGCCAGGCATCCGATCACCGACATGAGCAGCGGCACGATGCCGGACGTCCAGGGGGCCTCGACGGCGAGTTCCACGCCGAGGGCCATGCAGCCGACGCCGAGGGCGGCGAGCGGCCACTGCGCGCGGTTGGTCGCGCGCCCGGTCCACACCGCGGGGACGGGCTCGGCCCGGCCGCCCGGATCGTCGTGGTGGAGGTCGTCCCTCATGAAGCGAGCGTACTCGCGTTCCCCCGCGACAGCAGAGCGTGTCCGGTCCGCTCCGCTGCGCACATGCCGCAGTACTTCCGCTCCGGGAAGCCGTCACGCGCCGACCACCGGTGACTCCACGGGACAGCGGATCCGGGCCCGCGCCACTGGGTCCTGGCGCCCGCAGCCGCGCCGCTGCGGGCGCCTTCGGCGCACCGCCCGACGTTGGCTCCATCGGCGCGGCAGGTACCGGTCGGTCGTCGGCTCCATCGGCGCTGCCGGCGCCCGGCGGTCCGTGGGGCGTCAGCCCACGGCGGGGCTCATGGCCGCGAGGAGCCGGCCCTCGGCGTAGGTCAGGGCGACCTCGGGCAGGGTGGTCTCCCGTCCGCTGAGGATCACCGTCAGGTCGTCGGACGGGGCCGCGGCCGGCGCCGGCTGCGCACCGATCCGGCGCAGTGCCTGCGCGGCGACGGCCCCGGCGGAGCCGTGCAGCGCGATCGCGGGCCCGGACGACTGCTGCACGGCCTCCCGGATGCGCTCGGCGACCAGCTCGTAGTGGGTGCAGCCGAGGACGACGGCCCGTACGTCGCGGGGGGTGAGGGCGGCCGCCGCGGCGATGGCGGCGTCGATCGCCGTCTCGTCGCCGCGCTGCACGGCGTCGGCGAGGCCCGGGCAGGGCACACCGGTGGTCGCCACACCGTCGGCGAACTCCGCGATCAGGTCGCGCTGGTAGGGGCTTCCGGTGGTGGCCGGGGTGGCCCAGATGGCCACGGGTCCGCCGCCGGCCGCCGCGGGCTTGACGGCCGGCACGGTGCCGATCACGGGCAGCCCGGGCTCCAGTGCCGCGCGGAGCGCGGGCAGGGCTTGGACGCTGGCGGTGTTGCAGGCGACGATCAGCGCGTCGGGCCGGTGGGCGGCGGCGGCCTCCGCACAGGCCAGGGCGTGCTCGGTGGCATATTCCGGAGTTCTGGGGCCCCATGGCATGCCATCAGGGTCGGAGGACAGCACGAGTGCGGCGTCGGGGCGCAGCCGGCGCACCGCGGCGGCGGCCGCCAGAAGCCCGATACCGGAGTCCATGAGCGCGATTTTCACCCGGCAACCTTATGCGATGGGCCGATCGGGGCAATGCCGCGCACACCCGTCGGGCCCTCCGCCGTACCGGCCCGCACGGGGGGCGGACCGCCTGACGGCACGGCCGCCCGCTCCCCCGGCGCCGGACAACCGGACCCGGTGGCCGCCGAACCGGCCCCCGCGGAGCGGGGAACGACCGGCGGGACAGCGGGCGGGGCAATGGGGCGACCCGCAGTGGCGCCGCGCCCCGCCGCCGCGCGCGGTCCGGCAGACTGCCCGGGTGAGTGCGCTGAGCTGGGTCGCCGTGGGGTCGCTCGCGGTGTGGATGTGGCTGCTCCTGGGCCGTGCGTGGTTCTGGCGCACCGACGTGCGGCTGCCGGCGCGGGAGGCACCCGCGCGGTGGCCGGCCGTGGCGGTGATCGTGCCCGCCCGGGACGAGGCCGCGGTCCTGCCGACGAGTCTCGGCTCGCTGCTCGCCCAGGACTATCCGGGCCCGGTGGAGATCTTCCTCGTCGACGACGGGAGCACGGACGGCACCGGAGATCTGGCGCGGCAACTCGCCGCGGGGACCGGGGGCCCGCGGCTGACGGTGTCCTCCCCCGGGGAGCCGGGACCGGGGTGGACCGGGAAGCTGTGGGCGCTGCGCCACGGCATCGCCCTGGCCCGCACCCGCACCCCCGCCCCGGAGTATCTGCTGCTGACGGACGCCGACATCCGGCACACCCGGGACAGCCTGCGGGAGCTGGTCTCCGCCGCGCACGGCGCCGGGCTGGACCTGGTGTCCCAGATGGCGCGGCTGCGGGTGGCGACGTTCTGGGAGCGGCTGATCGTCCCGGCGTTCGTCTACTTCTTCGCCCAGCTCTACCCGTTCCGCCGGGTGGCCCGGCCGGGGGCGCGGACGGCGGCGGCCGCGGGCGGCTGTGTGCTGCTGCGGGACGCCGCCGCCGCGCGGGCGGGGATCCCGGAGAGCATCCGGGAGTCCGTCATCGACGACGTGGCACTGGCCCGGGCGGTGAAGAGCCGCGGCGGCCGGATCTGGCTGGGCCTCGCCGGCCCGGTGGCCAGCGTGCGGCCGTATCCGCGGCTGGGCGAGCTGTGGCGGATGGTGTCGCGCAGCGCCTACGCCCAACTGCGGCACAGTCCCCTGCTGCTGGCGGGCACGGTCGGCGGACTGGCCGTGGTGTACCTGGCCCCGCCGGCCGCGGCCGTCGCCGGAGCGCTGTCCGGGAACCCCGCGGCGGCGGTGGCCGGAGCGGGGGCGTGGGCGGTCATGGCGGGCAGCTATCTGCCGATGCTCCGCTGCTACGGCCAACCGCCCTGGTACGCACCGCTGCTTCCGTTCACCGCCGCGCTCTATCTGCTGATGACGGTCGACTCGGCGGTGCGGCACCACCGGGGGCGCGGCGCGGCCTGGAAGGGGCGGACGTATCCGGCGCCCGCCCGGCCCGGCACCACGCGGACACCCGCCCGCGCCGGCTCCGTGGCGGCCCCCGCCCGGCGCGGGGCGATGGACACCGCAGCCCGGTCCGGAACTCCGGACGCACCCACCGGGACCGGCGCCGCCGAGGAGGGCGCGGGGCCGTGAGGCGTCACTTGCGGCCGGGGGTCCAGTTCATGCCCCAGCCGTAGGCCCGGTCGACGGTGCGCTGCGGGCTGACCCCGCGCTCGGGGACGAGGTAGCGGGCCTCGCGCTGGACGACCAGTTCGCCGCCGCCGGTGTTGGTGATGAGCGCCAGGGCGCAGACCGTGGAGGGGACGGTGCACTCGTCGAGGGAGAAGTCGACCGGCGCGCCGTGCTGCGGTTGCAGGGTGACGGTGGCGTGGAGGTCGGCGAAGCTGCGCGCGCCCTCGTAGACCGTGACGAAGATCAGGATGCGCCGGAACCGGTCCTTGTGGTCGAGACTGACCGTCAGATTCTCGCCGGACGCCGTGGCTCCGGTCCGGTCGTCGCCGTCGAGGTGGAGGAACGGCGGGTGGTGCAGCGATCCGAAGGAGTTCCCCAGGGCCTGGACGACGCCCTTGCTGCCGTCGGTGAGCTCGTACAGCGCGCACAGGTCGAGGTCGAGGTCGGCGTGCAGGGCCATGGCCCGGCCGAGCTTGTTCCCCCAGCCCTTGAACTGCTTCCGCACCTCCCAGTTGAGGTTCACCCGCAGCGCGCCCGAGGTGCCGCCCTGCTTGGTCAGCGACACGGCCGGGGCGTCCTTGGTCAGCGTGACCTTGCTGAGGCGCACCGGCGCGGCGGGCGGGGCGGCAGGGGCGGGCACCGCGGCGGCGGGCGCCGGCCGTTCCGGCGGGAGGGGCACGGCAGCGGGCGCGGACGCCGGGGCGGCGGACGGAGCGGCGGGCCCCGGCGCCGCGCGCCGGGGCGCGGGGTCGTCCACCGAGATCCCGAAGTCCGTGGCCAGCCCGGCCAGTCCGGAGCCGTAGCCCTGCCCCACGGCCCGGAACTTCCAGGCCCCCTGCCGGCGGTACAGCTCACCGAGGACGAAGGCCGTCTCCACCGTGGCGTCCGCGCTGTCGAACCGCGCCAGCTCGGCGCCGTTCGCCGCGTCCAGCACCCGGATGTGCAGCCCCGGCACCCGGCCGAAGCCGCCGCCGTCCGCGGAGGCGGCCAGGACGACGGTCTCGACGGCGGGTTCGACCGCGCCGAGGTCGACGGAGAGCGTGTCGGTCACCGCCTCCCCCGAGGTGCGCTTGCCCTCGTGCCGCACCGCGCCGGAGGCGTGCGCGGGCTGGTTGTAGAAGACGAAGTCGGCGTCGGAGCGGACCTTGCCCGAGCCCTGGAGCAGCAGCGCCGAGGCGTCCGCGTCGGGCACGCCCGGCCCGGCGCGCCAGCCCAGTTCGACCCGCACCGCCGCGGCCGGAACCGGAACGTTCGCACCCTTGCGCATCGTCATGCTCTCCCCCTCGCCGCCGTGCCGGACGTCCGGCCTCCGTGATGTCCGGGAACAACCTATGCCCGCCGGTTCGTGTGCGGTACGGCGCCGGTCGGCAGCAAGCCCTTTCCATACCTCCTCCAACCCGCGGTAACCCGCCGGGCGCAAGGCCTTTACAGGATCTCAACGCGACAAGAAGCCCGTTTTCCCCGAGTTCATCCCCATTGGCGATCCATCCGCGCTCCGAACTCGTGAAACAACCCCCTGATCGGTCTCCCCAATCAGCACATCGTGGGCTTAACTTATGGAGCATGACCTCCCCCCGCTCCACCTATGGCGGCGGTTACTACTCCGCGCCTTCCTTCCCGGACACTCCGATCTACGACAGCCTCGTCGCAGAGCGGGGAACCCCGCAGATCGCCCCGATCCGGGTGCCTTCCGCCTACGACAGCGGAAGCTCGTTGCCCGCCCTCCCGTCGGCGCTGCCCGCGCTGCCCTCCGGCCCCTCGCAGCAGGTGCCGTCCTACGGCTATCCGGCCGCCGCTCCGCAGCCCCAGCCGCTGCAGAGCGCCCCGGCGCCGTACATTCCGCAGCAGGCGGGGGCGCCGCGCGGGTATCCGGGACCGCAGCAGTACCAGACCCCGGCGGGCGGGAACGGCTACGACCAGATGCGTCCGGCCGCGCCGCGCCCGGCGGCTCCGCGGCCCGCGCCCTCGCCGTACGAGGACCCGTACGGCCGCCCGTATCAGGGGCGCGGTTACTGACCTGCCCCGAACGGCCCCACCGATCGGTCATTTGTCCGATCCTGCTGGCAGACTGGACTCATGCCGAATCCAGTGCTCCGAGCGGTCCACGTCTACCCGGTCAAGTCGGTGGCGGGCTGCAACCCCGACGAGGCGGCCGTGGAGCCGTGGGGGCTCGCCGGGGACCGCAGGTGGATGCTGGTCGACACCGCCGACCGGTTCATCACGCAACGGGCCTACCCGCGCCTGGCCTTGGTGGCCGCCGAGCCGCTGCCGGGCGGGGGCGTCCGGCTCACCGCTCCGGGCATGGAGCCGCTGACGGTGGAGGTGCCGGAGCCCGTCGCGCCGACCGCTGTGGAGGTCTGGCGCGACACGGTGAAGGCGGTGCCCGCCGCCGCGGCCGCGGGTGAGTGGTTCAGCAGCCACCTCGGCACCGACGCTCGCCTGGTGCATCTGGACGACCCGGCCCGCCGGCGCCCGGTGGACCCCGAGTACGGGCGGCCCGGTGAGACCGTGAGCTTCGCCGACGGGTTCCCGCTGCTGCTGACCACCACGGCATCGCTGGACGCGCTCAACTCCCTCATCGCGCAGGGCGACCACCCCGATGAGGGGCCGCTGCCGATGAACCGCTTCCGGCCCAGCGTCGTGGTGGACGGCACCGCTCCCTGGGCGGAGGACGGCTGGTCCGGGGTGCGGATCGGCGAGGTGAGGTTCCGCGTGGCCAAGCCCTGCGGCCGGTGCGTGATGACCACGACCGACCAGCGGACCGGCGACCGCGGCAAGGAGCCCCTGCGCACGCTCGCCCGCCACCGGCGCGTCGGCGACCAGCTGATCTTCGGCCAGAACCTGGTCCCGGAGCACACGGGGACGATCCGGATCGGTGATCCGGTGGAGGTGACCGGGTAACAGGGCGAGTGATCTCGTTCTCCGTCGGACTTCCCGTACATCTGCCGTGGGGTGTGCGGGCATGACAGACACGGAAGGGGGTGCATGACCGTGCGCGTGATACCCGGCCTCTGGCGCTGGCGGCGGAACCCGCTGCGCCGGAGGACCGACACTGCCGAGACCTGGGCGGCGCTGCTGGCGGCCGCGCTGATCGTCATCGGGGCACCCGCGGCCGGGGTGGCCGTGGGGACCGGTGTGCACGACAGGCTGGCGCAGTGGGTGCACGACCAGCGCCAGGCGCGTCATCTGGTGACGGCGACCGTGGTGCGCCGGGTTCCGCACCCGCCGATCGACCCCGACCCGGAGACCTCCTCGGCCCGGGACGCGCATCACCGGGTGGTGGCCACCTGGCGGGCCCCCGACGGCAGGGTCCTGACCGGCCCCTCGATCTCCCCCCGGTCGGTCACGCCCGGCGACCGGTTCCGGCTGTGGACGGACGCCCGCGGACGCATCGTCCCCAGGCCGATGGACCTGTCCACGGCCACCTCGCACGCGGTGCTCGCCGGAGCCGGCGCCGCGGCCGCCACGGCGGCTCTGGTGGAGGCCGCGCGACGGCTCGTCGTATGGCGTCTCATGCATCGGCGGTACACCCGGTGGGACCAGGCGTGGGAACGAGCCGGTCAGGACTGGGGCAGGACCGGCACAGGCCGCTGAGCGGTCAACTGCCCCGCCCCGCGCACGCTACGGTGGACCGCCAGTACAGCCGTACGCGATGAAGCACACGCACGAGGTGGGGGCACGTCAGCAGCATGGCACCACAGGGCACGGTCCAGGTGACGCACACCGGCACTTCGCGGTGGCGGCGCCGCACAGGCGAGTACGCCTCCCTCGGCGCGGCCCTGGACGCCGCCGGTGACGGCGATGTGCTGACCGTCGCCGCGGGCACGTACCGGGAGAACCTGGTCGTGACGCGGGCCGTCACCCTGCGCGGTCCGGAGGGCTCCCGCGGCGCTGTCCGGATCGCGCCGCCGGACGGTGTCGCCCTCACCGTACGCGCTTCCGCGATCCTCCAGGACCTGCACGTCGAGGGCCAGGACTCCGCCGCGCCCGCGCTGCTGATCGAGGACGGCACCCCCGAGCTGACCGCGCTGCGGGTGGTCACCCGCTCGGCCGTGGGCATCGAGGTCCGCGGCGGCTCCCGCCCGGTGGTGCGCGGCTGCACGATCGACAACCCCGGCGGCATCGGCATCGGCGCCGTCGAGGGCTCGGGCGGGGTCTTCGAGGACTGCGAGGTGGTCTGCGCCGGCCAGGCCGGTGTGGCCGTGCGGGGCGGCGCGCACCCCCGGCTGGAGCGCTGCCGGATCCACCACTGCTCCGGTGCGGGCCTCTCGCTGACCGGGGAGAACAGCTCGCTGGAGGCCATCGGCTGCGAGGTGTACGAAATCAAGGGCACCGGGGTGCACATCACCTCGCGCGCCACCGGCCACCTCACCGACTGCACCGTGCACCGCACCTCGACGGACGGGATCACGCTCGACACCGATGCCGTGCTCACGCTGTCCGACTGCACCCTCCACGACATCCCGGAGAACGCGGTCGACCTGCGCTCCCGTTCGGTGCTCACGCTCACCCGCAGCACGGTGCGGCGGTTCGGGCGCAACGGGCTGTCGGTCTGGGACCCGGGGACCCGGGTCGACGCCAACCAGTGCGAGATCCACGACAGCACCGGCGACTACCCGGCGGTGTGGGTGAGCGACGGCGCGGTCGCGGTGCTGGACTCCTGCCGGGTGCACGATGTGCCGGACGCGCTCTTCGTGCTCGACCGGGGCTCCCGGGCCGATGTGGTCGACAGCGACATCGCGCAGGTCCGCAACACCGCGGTGTCGGTGAGCGACGGGGCCACCGCCCAGCTCGACGACTGCCGGATCCGGGAGGCCGCGACCGGCGCCTGGTTCCGTGACCACGGCAGCGGCGGCACCCTGGCCAACTGCACCGTCGACGCCGTGGCCACCGGTGTCATCGTCACCAAGGGCGCGGACCCCACGGTGGAGCGGTGCACCGTCACGTCCCCGACGGAGGCCGGGTTCTACGTGTCCGCCGAGGGCCGGGGCACGTTCACCGGCTGCCGGGTGACGGGCAGCAGCGGCTACGGGTTCCACATCATCGACGGCTGCCGCACCACCCTGACGCGCTGCCGCACCGAGCGCTGTGCGCGCGGTGGCTACGAGTTCTCCGACCAGAGCGCGGCCTCGGGCGACGGCCGCACCGGAGGGCCCGTCTGCGAGGACTGCACCAGCGACGAGAGCGCCGAGCGCCGCACTCCCGCGGCGGCCGGCGCTCTCACCGCTCCGGCGGTGCAGACCGCGACCGCCACCACCGGCCTGCTCGGCACGGTGCCCGCGCAGCCGGCCCCGGCCGCCGCTCCCGCCGAGCCGGCCCCCGAGCCGGCCCGGCCGTCCACCGCGGTCCTCGGCGAACTCGACGCGCTGGTGGGCCTGGACAGCGTCAAGCGCGAGGTGCGGGCGCTCACCGACATGATCGAGGTCGGCCGTCGGCGGCGGCAGGCCGGTCTGAAGGCCGCGTCCGTGCGCCGGCATCTGGTCTTCACCGGCTCCCCCGGCACCGGCAAGACCACGGTCGCCCGGCTGTACGGGGAGATCCTCGCCTCGCTCGGGGTGCTGGAGCGCGGCCACCTGGTCGAGGTGTCGCGGGTCGACCTGGTGGGCGAGCACATCGGCTCCACCGCCATCCGCACCCAGGAGGCGTTCGACCGGGCCCGCGGCGGGGTGCTGTTCATCGACGAGGCCTACGCGCTCTCCCCCGAGGACTCGGGGCGGGACTTCGGTCGCGAGGCGATCGACACGCTGGTGAAGCTGATGGAGGACCACCGGGAGGCGGTGGTGGTGATCGTCGCCGGCTACACCGCCGAGATGGAGCGCTTCCTGTCCGTCAACCCCGGTGTGGCCTCCCGCTTCTCCCGCACCATCACCTTCGGCGACTACGCCCCGGAGGAGCTGCTGCACATCGTGGAGCAGCAGGCCGAGGAGCACGAGTACCGCATCGGGGAGGGCGCCGCGGAGGCGCTGCTCAAGTACTTCACCCTGATCCCGAAGGGGCCGGCGTTCGGCAACGGCCGCACGGCGCGCCAGACGTTCGAGGCGATGGTGGAGCGGCACGCCAGCCGGGTCGCCCAGCTCGCTGACCCCAGCACGGACGAACTCACCCTGCTCTACCGGGAGGACCTGCCCGAGCTGTCCCCCTGAGGGGCCCTCGCCCCGTGCCCGCCCGGGGCCTCATCGTGCAAGGACCCCTATGCCACGGGCGGGCAGGCCGACTCCGCGCCGGGCCCGGGGCGTTGCTCCGGGACGCCCGGGAGACGGGCCAGCAGCCCGCCGCGTTCGACGGCGAAGGCCGGGTCGGCCTGGTAGTCGGAGTGGCCCAGGATCGGTGCGGGCAGCGGGTGTTCGGCGGTGCGGCCGTAGACGAGGGGGTCGCGCAGCGGCCCGCGGTCGACCTCCGGGGCCGTGCCGTCGAGCGGCAGGACCGGGCCGCCGATGGGGTCGGTGCGGCGCCACAGATTGCGCCAGCAGTGCACCTCCCGGTGGAGGGCGCGCAGCGGCCCGGGGCCGAAGTAGGCGGGGAACCAGCGTCCGTAGAGCCGTTCCAGCGGGGAGCCGTACGTCAGCAGGGCCACCCGGCGCCGGGTGTGCGGGGCGAGCTGCCAGACGGCCGCGGCGGCCAGCACGCTGCCCTGCGAGTGCCCGGAGATCACCAGGCGGCCGCCCGTCCGCTCGGTCCAGGTGGACATGCGCCAGGTGAGGTCCGGCACGGCCCGCTCGGCGTAGCACGGGGGCGCGAAGGGGTGGGCGGCACGCGGCCAGAAGGTGCCGACGTCCCAGAGGATCCCGATGGTGCGCCGGGCGGAGGCGTCCCGGTACGCCTGCCGGCCGGCGGCGATGAACAGGATGAACAGCCCGCCGATCAGCCAGGATCCGAGCGCCTGGGCCGCCTGCGCGCCGGCGGCCAGCGGCCCGGGGGCGTTCTCGGCGGCCTCCCCGGGCACCTCGCCGGTCACCCAGGCGCCCAGGACCGCGGCGCCGCCGAACAGCAGGGTCACCACGGCGATGGTGCCGATGAACCACGGGGCGCAGTCGGTGAGTCCGGCACGGGCGACGGTACCGGCGATCCGGCGGGTGCGGGCGGTGTCCGGCGGTTCGCCGGGGTACGCCTCGGGCATGAGCCGGATCTCCCGGCGCCGGGTGCGCCACGTCCGGTTGCCGAAGTGGACCGCGATCACCAGCAGGACGACGAGCAGCAGCGGAATGATCGCGGCCTGCCAGGAGAGCAGCACGGGCGGGCCGTCGATCGGGCCGCCGTCCATGCCGGGGGTGCCCGGGCCGTCCAGCCAGTCGGCGACCCGCTGGGCGACGCCGCCGGACATGACGCCGCCGAGGGCGCAGGCCAGCGTGGCGACCGCGGCCCCGCCGAGGCCGCCGAGGACCGTGCGGTGCTCGGGACGGCTGCGGGCCAGCCACCAGGCGGTGGCCCCGATGGCGAGGACGAGGGCGCCCTGGCCGAGGGCGATCACCCCGAAGGTCTCGTCGCCGGGCAGCAGTCCCCGGGAGGTCCAGTCGGGCCGCGACCAGGCGGCGTGCAGCGCCGCGGCGGCGAGGACGGCGAGGGCGGTGCCGGGCAGGGCGCGGACGACGGCCCGGTCCAGCCGGTCGTCGGGCCGGCGCTCGCTGCGGCCCCGGCCGGCCACGACCCAGACCACGAAGAGGCCGCCCGCGACGAGGGTGCCGTAGAGCATCCAGCCGAGGGCGTCCAGCCAGCCGCTGCCGCCGGGTCTGCGGTCGTGGCGGGTGGCGGCGGCGGTGAGGGCGGCGGCCACGGTCAGGAATCCGGCCGCGGTGTGGGCGGCGCGCAGCCGGGCGACCAGCCGGCGGCCGTACCAGAAGCCGGGCAGCCGCAGGGCGGGGCGCGCCGCGGCCTCGGGACCGTCCTCGTCGGTGGGGCGGCGCAGCGGGGGCTGCGACTCGTAGGCGCTCCAGGTGCGGTGGGAGAGCCACCAGAGCAGTCCCGTCAGCAGGGCGGGGACCAGTGCGGCGAGGGCCAGGCGCCGCCCCGGCTGGGCCCACCAGCCGCCGTGCTCCGGGGAGAGGAATCCCAGCCAGGACTTGTCGCGGGCGCAGGCCGGGGAGCCGGCGCACTGCCAGGCGGTGAGGTCGAGGGCCACCTCGCAGGCGGCGGCGACCAGCAGCACGGTCAGGCTGAGGGAGAGCAGTCGGACGAGCACACCGTAGGCGCGTAAGGCGCGGGGGCGGCCGGCGGCGGCGGGCCGCATCCAGTGCGCCAGGTTGGCCACCATGAAGGGCAGCAGGACGAGCCACAGGGCGCGGGCGCCGTTGCCGGAGGTCAGGTTGCACCAGCAGTACGCCTCGGGGACGGGCCGGTCGCGGTAGTCCTGGGGGCGGCGCTCGGCGTCCGCGTCGTCACACCGCCGGTGGATGCCGGCGGTCTCGTCCCCGGTGACGCGGACGGTCCGGGGGTCGTCGAGCATCGCCTGCGGTGTGGTGCCTCCGACGCCGTGCACCAGGAGTTCGAGGGCCAGTTCTCCCCCGGGGTCCGGTGGCGTCGTCGGGCCGCTGGTGGGCACGCCGGATTCCGGTTGCAGGGCCGACGTCATCGCCACTCCCCGAGTCGTCGAGTGCGTTCAGGATCCTGCGAAGGCGGGGCGGGCGCACCCCTGCGAACGTCAGGAGAGGCCGGATCGTGATGCGAGGGACCGGCGCACGGGAGCACGGGTGGGCACAAGGGCGCTCGCCTGCACGGTTGTCGCAGGCCCATGGGAGGATGAAGGCGGACGGGCCGGAATGATCAACGGTCGGAAGGGACGGGCCGGGGTGAGCGACAACCAGAATCTCCTCGCGGAACAGCGACGGGCCCTGATCCTCGACGAGGTGCGGCGGCGGGGCGGGGCGCGGGTCAACGAGCTGACCCGGAAGCTCAACGTCTCGGACATGACGGTCCGTCGGGACCTGGACACCCTCGCCCGGCAGGGTGTGCTGGAGAAGGTGCACGGCGGTGCGGTGCCGGTCGCCGAGGCGAGCACCCACGAGCCGGGCTTCGAGGCGAAGTCGGGCCTGGAGCAGAGCGCCAAGGAGGACATCGCGCGGGCCGCGGCGCCGCTGGTGGCCCCGGGCAGCGCCATCGCCCTGTCCGGGGGGACGACCACGTTCGCGCTGGCCCACCATCTGCTGGACGTGCCGGACCTGACGGTGGTGACCAACTCCGTGCGGGTGGCGGACGTGTTCCACACGGCGCAGCGCGCGGCCTCGCACGGCGGGGCGGCGCAGCGGCCCGGCCCGGCGACGGTGGTGCTGACGGGCGGGGTCCGCACCCCGTCGGACTCGCTGGTGGGGCCGGTCGCCGACCAGGCCATCCGCTCGCTCCACTTCGATGTGCTGTTCCTCGGGGTGCACGGGATATCGGTGGAGGCCGGGCTGTCGACGCCGAACCTCGCCGAGGCGGAGACGAACCGCCGGTTCGTGCGTTCCGCGCGCCGGGTCGTGGTGGTGGCGGATCACACCAAGTGGGGGACGGTGGGGCTGAGTTCGTTCGCCTCGCTGGACGACGTCGACGCGATGGTGACGGACGCGGGGCTGCCGGCCGCGGCCCGGGCGGAGATCTCCGAGCATCTGCCGCAGCTGGTGGTCGCGGGCGAGTCCGGACCCGAAGACATCTGACGGTCCGGCCGCTATGGTGTCCGCCCCGTCCGTATGGCAGACACCCCTGGAGGTGCAGGCCCCATGGCCCGCCGACTCCGTCCCGTGGACCTCGACTTCGTGCGCACCGCCCCGGTGCGGCTGGTCTTCCGGACCGGCACGGCCGCGCCGCCCGAGGCGTTGCACCGGGCGCTCGCGGAGGACGTCACCGGCTGGCCGCGGTGGTTCCGCGCCGTGGCCGCGGTCCGGCCGACGGACGGCGGCCGGGGCCGGGAGGTCCGGCTGCGGGGCGGTGTCCGCTTCGCCGAGACGATCATGGCCGCGGAGGCCCCGGACCGCTATGCGTACCGGGCCGACACGACCAATGCCCCCGCCCTGGGCGCCCTGCTGGAGGAGTGGCGGCTGACCGCGGACGGGGCGGGCACCGAGGTGCAGTGGACGTTCGCCGCCGACGGCTCCGCGCCGCTCCGGTTCGCCCTGCGGCTGCTCCGGCCCGGGCTGGGTCACGCCTTCCGCACCGCTGTGCGCACTCTCGACCGGCGGCTCATGGCGGGCGGCGCGGCGTAGGCCGGGCCGGGGACCGGTCGCCGACCCGGCGCCCGTCCCCGGCCCGGGCCGGCGAGGCCCGTTTCCCCGGCGAAACGCCGTCGACGGGGCGTTCCGGATTCGCACCACAGGGACCGCCGGGCCGGCCCTGCGACGCCACCCCCGTTCAGGCGTCCGCATCCCGTCCAGCCGGGCGGGGCCGCCGGGCGTCGCGCGGCATGGTCACCTTTCAGCCACGAGCCGGCGTTTCCCCCGGTTACCGGCGCTCCCTCGACCACAGGTGATCACGAAGAGCAACTCCGGCGCGCCGCGTTTTCCGAACAAATCAGGCGCCAGGGAATGGCCGGATTCCACTTGCCCCTGCGAAATCGCCGTTTGTAACATCAGTGCCGAGTTACTTACACGGGGGTAGGTCACATGAATTCACTGCGAGCCGCTCTTCATTCCACGCTCGCCGGGTCCTAGGTTTCGCCGTATCGCGGCATTTCTTCCCGGGCCGCTGTTCCCATCTGCGGACCATCACGCCATTCGGTCGCTGAGCTGCACCGACGTCACCCACTTCACCCTGTTCCGACGTGCGGCCCACCCTGCCGCAAACCGGAAATGAGCGTGCGCGGGTGCGCTGTTGCAGCAGTTCGACACGAGTTCATTGCAGCGACGCTGCAGGCACACGATTGGAATACCAAGAATACATGGGGAATTACCTCGACGGAATATCCTCCACCTCATCCACGGGAAATTCGACGCCGTCCGGCCGGGATGCCCAGGCTCCCGGGCCGGCTCCCCTCGGCGTCGCAGATCTGGTGGAGCAGTGGGTACGGAGCCGTCCGGATGCCCTCGCGGTGCGCGAACCGCTGACCGAAGTGGCCCACACCTACCGTGAGCTGTGGGAGCGGGCGGGTTGGGTCGCCGCCGAACTGCACGGCAGCGGCGTCGGGCACGGCGATCTGGTCGCGGTCGACCTCCCGCGCTCGGCGGACCTGATCGTGGCGTTACTCGGCATCGTGCGGGCCGGTGCCGCCTACCTCCCGCTGGACATCCAGGCACCGGTCGAGCGGGTGACCGGCATCGTCGGGGAGTCGGGGGCCGCCGCGGTGCTCGCCGGTCCGTCCGGAACACGCGCCTCGGGACTGGACGTGCCCGTGCTGAGGGTGCCGGACCGCCGGCCCGCGCACGCCGTCCCCACGGTCTCCGCGAACGGAGAGGACCGGGTGTACGTCACCTACACCTCGGGGTCCACCGGCCGGCCCAAGGGCGTGGTCATCCCGCACCGCGCTGTGGTGCGGCTGGTCACCGCTCCGAACTACTGCGTGATCGAACCGGGCGACCGGGTCGCGCAGACCTGCAACCCGGCCTTCGACGTGACGACATCGGAGGTCTGGGGCGCCCTCTGCTCCGGCGCGGTCGTCGTCCCCTTCCCCGCGCTCTCCGGCCTCGACATGAACGACTGGCTGGCACTGCTGGAGAAGGAGGACATCACGACGATGTTCCTCACCACCTCGCTGTTCCACACCGTCGCCTGGGAGCGGCCGGGGGCCTTCGGCTCCCTGCGCGACCTCGTGGTGGGCGGCGAGCAGCTGGACCTCGCCGCGGTGCGCCGGGTGCTGGCCGAGCGTCCGCCCGCCCGGCTGGTGAACGGCTACGGGCCGACCGAGGGCACCTCGTTCGCGACGTACTTCGAGTGCACCGAGGAGAGCCTGGCCGGCCTGCGGCGGGTGCCCATCGGCCACGCGCTCCAGCAGACCAGCCTGTACGTACTGGACGAGACGCTGCGGCCGACCGCCCCGGGCGAGGTCGGCGAGCTGTGCCTCGGAGGCCCCGGAGTGGCATCGGAGTATCTGCACCGCCCCGAACTGACGGCCGAGCGGTTCGTCACCGGGCCCGACGGCCACCGGGTCTACCGGACCGGGGACCTCGTCCGCGAGCTGCCCTCGGGAGCCCTGGAGATGACCGGCAGGCGGGACCGCCAGGTCAAACTGCGCGGATTCCGGATCGAGCTGGAGGAGATCGAGCAGACCGTCGTCGGGACCGGACTGGTCGACGCGGCGTTCGTGGAGAAGGTGGGCGAGGGCGCGTCGGCGAGGCTCGTCGCCTTCGTGCTCCCGGGCCGCTCCGACGCGGCGCCGCACGAGGCCGACGACGCCGGCCTGCGGTGCTCGCTGGCCGAGCGGCTCGGCGCCGACCTGCCCGACTACATGCTCCCCAGCCGGTGGGTCGTGCTCACCGAACTGCCCGTGGGGCACACCGGCAAGGCCGACCGGGCCGCCATGCTCGGCGCGCTGGCGCAGCGGGACGCGGCCGCCGCGGCGGACCGGCAGGAGACCCGCACCGCGGACCCGGTGTACGCCGCGGTGTGCGAGGCCCTGCGCACGGTGCTCGACGGGTCCGATCCGGCCCCGGACGCCGGCTTCGTCGAACTGGGCGGCAACTCGCTGCTGGCGATGCGGGTGGCCCATCTGCTCAAGGAGCGGCTGGACCGGCCGGTCCGCCCGTCGGACGTGCTGCGGGCCGAATCGCCTGCCGCTCTGGCGGATCTCCTCCGCGGCCGGGCCTCCGCCGCCGTCTGACCGCACCTCCCGCCCTGCATCACCCAGCCCCTGCTGACGATCTCAGTTGCCGCCGAGCGGTGTGGGCTGGGCATACCGGAAGGACTTCGCACGTGCACAACCTGCCTGAGCGCGAGAACCTCCAGGCGGTCGACCGGCCCGGACTCCCCCTGTCGTACACCCAGGAGAGCCTGTGGCTCCTGGACCGGATGTCGCAGACCGACGGCCCCGCCTACAACGAACCGCTGGCCTTCCTCCTGACCGGCGCCGTGGACGCCGGTGCCCTGGGGACCGCGCTGCGCGACACGGTCGCCCGGCACGAGGCGCTGCGCACCCATGCCGTGGAGACGGCCGAGGGGCTGCGCGCGGTCGTCCGGGACGACGCGCCCGATCTGCTGGAGGTCGTCGATCTGCGGCAGTCGGGGACCGAGGAGGCGCGCTCCCGGGGCGCCGAGCTCCTGTCCCGGCACTACCGCCGCCGGTTCGACCTCGCTGCGGACCTCCCGCTGCGCGCCCTGCTCGTGCGGCTTCCGGGCGAGGAGAGCCTGCTCGGCCTGACGTTCCACCACATCGCGACCGACGCCTGGAGCAACGGCATCGTGCTCGACGAGCTGGGCGCCCGCTACGCGTCGCAGCTCGGAGTCGCCGGCCGGGCGGTGCCGGCGGAGCCCGCCGTCCGCTTCACCGATGTCGCCCGGGCCTCGCGCGAGGCGTGGGAGAGCGGCGCCCTCGCCGAGAAGACCGGCCGCTGGAGGGACGCCCTGGAGTCCGGGCCCGAACTGCTGCACCTCCCGCTGGACCGGCCCCGCCCGCCGATGCAGACCTTCACCGGATCCGGCGTCACGGTGAGCGTCCCGAAGCCGCGGATCGGGTCCCTCCTGGACGTGTGCCGCCGGGAGTGCCGCAGCACGGAGTTCTCCGTGCTGCTGGCGGCGTACGCGGCGCTGCTCCACCGGTACACCGGCGAGGAGGCGGTGAACATCGCCACCACCGTCCTGAACCGGCCCGACGAGGTCTCCCTCGGTGCGGTCGGCTGCTTCGTCAACACCGCGGTGCTCACGCTGGACACCGACCCGGACACGACCTTCCGCCAGCTGCTGGCCCGGGCGGACGAGGCCGCCGACCGGATGATCGACGACGGGGACGTGCCCTACCCCAAGGTCCTCGACAGCCTGGACATCGAGCGCGACCCCAGCCACAACCCGGTCTTCCAGACCATGCTCACCCTGCTGGGCCGCCGGCCGGGCCTGGACCTGGGCCCCGCGGTGACCGCCGAGCCGTACCGGGTGACCCGGGCAGCTGCCAAGTTCGACCTGCTGCTGTACGTCGCCGAGGGCGACGACCACTACGAGCTCGAGGCCGAGTTCAACACCGATCTCTTCGACCCGGGCACCGTCGAGCGGATGCTGCGGCACTACGCCTGCCTCGTCGAGGCGCTGGCGTCCGACATCGACACGCCGATCGCCACCGTCCCGTTCGTGCCCGACGACGAGCGGCGCCGGATCCTCGACGCCTGGAACGCCACCACGGCCGAATACCCGTGGTCCACGGTCATCGACACCATCGAGGAGCAGGTCCGCCGCACCCCGGACGCCGTCGCCGTCGAGTTCGAGGGCCGCTCGCTGACCTACGACGGCCTCAACCGGCGGGCCAACCAGGTGGCCCGGCTCCTCCAGGCGCGCCGGGCCCCCGCGTCCGGTCCGTTCGTGGGCGTCTACATGGAGCGCTCGCTCGAGATGGTCATCGCTCTGATCGCCGTGGTGAAGGCCGGGTGCGCCTACGTTCCGGTCGACCCGGAGTATCCGGCCGACCGCGTCGCCTTCATGATCGAGGACGCTCAGCTCTCCCTGATCCTGACCCAGGAGCAGCACCGGGCGGCCGTCGCGGACAGCGGTGCCGAGCTGCTGGTGCTGCCCGGGGACGCCGAGCGGTCCGAGGACGACAGCGCCCCCGTGCGGGACCTCTCGCCCGACTCCCCGGTCTACATGATCTACACCTCCGGGTCGACGGGCCGTCCCAAGGGGGTCGTCAACCGGCACGTCTCGCTCTTCAACCGTCTCTGGTGGATGCAGGAAGCGTTCGGACTGACCGCCGAGGACCGGGTTCTGCAGAAGACCCCGTTCAGCTTCGACGTCTCGGTGTGGGAGTTCTTCTGGCCGCTGATGTTCGGCGCCCGGATCGTGGTGGCCCGGCCCGGCGGACACCGCGACGCCGATTACATGAAGCGGGTCGTCCACGACCGCCGGATCACCACCGTGCACTTCATCCCGTCGATCCTCAACGTCTTCCTCGAAGAGGAAGAGCTCGGCGCGTACTGCGGCTCCCTGCGCCGGGTGATCTGCAGCGGTGAGGCACTGCCCTTCAAGGCGGTGGAGAAGTTCACCGCCACGCTCGACTGCGGTCTGCACAACCTGTACGGCCCCACGGAAGCCGCGATCGACGTGTCGCACTGGCCCTGCACCCCGGACTACCCGGGCTCCGTCGTGCCCATCGGCAAGCCGATCGCCAACATCCGGCTGTACGTGATGGACCGGCAGCAGCAGCTCCAGCCGATCGGTGTCCCGGGCGAGTTGTGCATCGGCGGTGTGGGCGTGGCCGCGGGCTACCACGGGCGGGACGAGCTCACCCGCACCGTCTTCCTGAAGGATCCGTACGCGACCGGACCCGAGGACCGGCTCTACCGCACCGGGGATCTCGCCCGATTCCTGCCGGACGGTCAGATCCAGTACATGGGGCGCATCGACAACCAGATCAAGCTGCGCGGTGTCCGCATCGAGCCCGAGGAGGTCACGGCCGCCCTGCTGGAGACCCCGTCGGTCAAGGACGCGGCGGTGGTGCTGAGAGAGGTCGGGAAGAGCCGGGCCCTGGTGGGGTACGTGGTCTCGGCCGAGTTCGACCAGCAGGTGATCCGCGACCACCTCGCCCAACGGCTCCCCGAGTTCATGCTGCCGCAGGTCATCGTGGAGATACCGCGGATCCCGACCACGCCCAACGGCAAGCTGGACCGCCGGGCGCTGCCCGCGCCGTTCGCGCAGGCCCCCGGAGAGATCCTGCCGGGGACGCCGCCGTCCACGCCGGAGGAGCACGACGTCGCCCGGGTCTGGCGCGAGGTGCTCGACCCGGACGAGCTGGACGTGGACGCCAACTTCTTCCGCAGCGGAGGTGACTCCATTCTGAGCATCCGGGTGGTCGCCCGGCTGCGGGAGCTCGGCTACGCGGCCGAGTTGCGCGACGTCTTCGCCCGTCCGACGATCCGCCGCCTGGCCGAGACGCTGACCAGGCAGTCCGGCGCGGCGGCGCTGCCTGCCGTCTCCCCGTCGGCCCTGCTCGACGCCGAGGACCGGGAACGGCTGCCCAGGAGCGCGGTGGACGCCTGGCCCCTCGCCACCCTGCAGTCGGGGATGGTCTTCCACACGCTGCTGCACGAGGACTCGTCCGTCTACCACGACATCTTCGATTACGAGTTCGTCGGTACGGTCCGCCCCGAGCTGTTCGAGGAGGCGGTGCACCGGGTCGTGGAGCACCGGCCGCAGCTGCGGTCCACCTTCGATCTGGAGAACTACCGCGAGCCACTGCAGATCGTGCACGACCGGGCCGCCGTGCCGGTCGGCGTCACCGATGTCTCGGGGCTCGACCGGGACGCGCAGGACCGGGCGGTGGAAGCCTGGGTCGAGGAGGAGAAGCGCCGCCCGTTCGACTTCGGCCGGCCGCTGGTGCGCTTCCGGGCGCACCTCCGCTCGGCGGACGCGATGAATGTGGCGATCTCCTTCCATCACGCGGTGCTCGACGGCTGGAGCGTGGCGCTGGTGCTGGAGGAGCTGCGGCAGGTCTACGCGGATCTGCTCGACGGCCACCGCCCGGAGCCGCGACCGGAGTCGGTCGGCTACGGCCACTACGTCGCCCTGGAGCGCGCGGCGGTGAACAGCCCGGAGACCGCCCGGTTCTGGTCGGAGCTGCTGGCGGGGCGGACGCCCACCGCGCTGCCCGGCGGGCCTGCGGGCAAGTCCGGCCCGATGCGGCCGGCGACGGCCGGGCGCACGGTCGACGGCCCCCTCGAAGCGTCCCTGCGGGCCTGCGCGGACCGGCTCGGCGTGCCGGCGAAGGCGCTCTATCTGGCGGCGCACTGCACCGCGCTGAGCCGGCTCGTCGGGCGCACGGAGGTCGTTTCCGGTCTGGTGACCAACGGCCGGCCGGAGGTGCCGGGCGCGGAGGATCTGGCGGGGCTGTTCCTCAACACCCTGCCGTTCCCGGTCGACACCGGTGAGGGGCACGCCATCGACCTGGTCCGCCAGGTCTTCGAGCGCGAGCAGCAGCTGCTGCCGCACCGGCGCCGGCCGCTGGCCGAGACGCTGCGGTCATCCGGCACGGACGCACTGTTCGACGTGGTCTTCAACTACACCGACTTCCATGTCTATGCGAGCAGCGACGGCGGGGGCAGGGTCCGCATCACGGGAGCGCGCTACTTCGAGCTGACCGACTTCCCCGCTGTGGTGCACGTCCACCGGGACCAGTTCACCGGCCGGATGGGGCTCCAGGTCAACTACGATGCGGCGCGGGTCGGCACCGCGGTCGCCGAGCGGTATCTCGACACCTGTCTGACGGCCCTCACCTCGCTGGCGTCGGAGCTCCGGACGGCGGACACCGCTCCGGCCGGGGGCACCCGGCCGGAGCGGGCCGAGCGGCCCGCCGCCCCGGTACCCGGTGGCGCGGTGCCGACCGGCTCCCGTCCGGCGGACGCTCCACCGGGCGGGGATCCGTACGGTGCCGCGACCGGCATGGAGCGCCGGATCGCCGAGATCATCGCGCAGGCCATCGGCGTGACCCACGTGGGGATCGACGAGAACTATCTCGAGCGCGGGGTGGACTCCATCACCTCGATCCGGATCCTGGCCAAAGCCCGCAAGGTCAGCCCGGGGCTGCGGATGAGCGATGTCATCGGTCTGCGGACCGTGCGTGAACTGGCCCGGCGCGCCGAGGAGGCCGCCGAGGAGACGCCGACCGCCCCTGCCACTCCGCTGCGCCCGTTCGAACTGGTCGGCGAGCCGGGGTCGGCCTTCCCTGCGGGGGTGGTCGACGCCTATCCCGTGACCGCACTCCAGTGGGACATGATCCGGGCGACCGAGCGGGAGCCGGCCCAGGCCGCCTACCACGACGTCTTCAGCTACGAGCTGGCCCTGCCGCTGGACGAGGCCGTACTGCGCCGGGTGCTCGGGCCGCGGGTGAACGCGCACGAGACGTTCCGAACGGCGTTCGCCCGGGACGGATACGCGGTACCGCTGCAACTGGTGTACGAGGCCGTCGAGCCGCGACTGAGCGTGCACGACCTCGAACAGCCGGACGGGCAGGAGGTCTTCGACGCATGGTTCGAGAGCGAGAAGGGCACCGGCTTCGACTGGAGCCGGCCGGAGCTGATCCGGTTCTTCGCCCACCGCAGGGGCCCGGACCGGTTCACCCTGTCCCTGAGCTTCCACCATGCGATCGTCGACGGCTGGAGTCTGTCGCTGTTCGTCCGGGACCTCGTCCAGGCGTACGCGGCGGCCCTCGACGGCAGGGAGGAACCACTGCCCGTCCCGCCGGAGGTCGGATACCGCGACCATGTGCGCGAGGAGCTCACCGCCCGCGCTTCCGAGGAATCCCGCTCCTACTGGAGGGAGTTGCTGGCGGACCACCCCGGGACGGACCTGCCCGGCTTCGCCCCTGACGGCACCGGTTCACGCTGGTCGGAGACCCGGTTCGTCCTGGACGCCGGGCACCGGGCGGCGCTGCAGGACCTGGCCGGCCGGACCGGGGTGCCGTTCAAGCACCTGCTGCTCGCGGGCCATCTGCGGACGCTGGCCCTGGCCGTCGGCAGCGACGACGTGGTCAGTGGTGTCTTCGCCCACGGCCGCGCCGGTGTCGAGGGCGGGGACCGGGTGCTGGGCATGTTCCTGAACTTCCTGCCGCACCGCGCCCGGTTCAGCGGGGAGAGCTGGACCGATGTCGTGCGCGAGGTGTTCGAGCAGGACGGGCGGAGACTGGCCCACCGGCGTCTTCCGCTCGCCGCCATCCGGGAGGAGCTGGGCCGGGACCAGGTGTTCTCCGCACTGTTCAACTACACCGAGTTCCAGGCCTATGCCGAGGTGGCGGGTGACGCGGCGGGGGGCGGCGGCGGGCCCGTCACCGGCCTGCGGTGGTTCGAGCACACCGATGTCCCCCTGCTGGTCAACGTCGGCCGCGACCTGCGGCAGGAGCAGGTGGTCGTCACGCTCAACGCCGATGGCCGGATCGTGCCCCAGGACGTCCTGGAGCTGATAGCACGGCTGTACCAGGCGGTGCTCACGTCCCTCGCCTTCCACCAGGACGCACCGTCGACCGCCGACAGCCCCGAGACCGCCCGGCTGCGCGACGCGGTGGCCCGGCGCACCGCGCGCGACGAGGAGGAGAACCGTTGAAGACCTTCCGCAACCCGCCCTCCGTCCACCCGCCCATCGCGGGCTACACCCACCAGATCGAGGTCACGGGCACCCCCCGGTGGCTCGCGGTCTCGGGACAGATCGGCCGGAGCGCGTCCGGTGAGGTGCCCGTGGACGGAGCCGCCCAGCTGGAGCTGGCGCTCGCCAACCTCCGCGCCCAGCTGGAGGCGGCCTCGATGAGCGTGGCCGATGTGGTCAAGCTGACCCTCTATCTGGTCGGCGACCTGGACGCCCCGAGCAGGCGCGCCGTGCTCACCGAGTGGGCCGGCGGGCACCGGCCCTGCATGACCGTGGTCTTCGTATCCGCTCTCGCCGCACCGGAGTACCTGGTCGAGGTGGAGGCCTGGGCCTGCGCTGCCGCATCCGACAACCCGTGACACCTCACCGTCGGCCGGCGCCCGCACGGCGCCGGCCGGCGGAGACCGCACCCAAGGAGAACAGGACACCATGGCGACCCATGCCGCGATCCGCGACACCACCGAGCACGTGCACACCTTCGAGCAGTCCGACGGCCATCTCACCCACTACCGGCTCTGGGGCGCCCCCCAGGGCAACGACGTCATCGTCATGCTGCACGGCGGCATGAGCCACTCCGGGTGGCAGGCCCCTCTCGCCGAGGCCATCGGCGCGGCCTCCGGGGTCTCCTTCGTCGCCATGGACCGCCGGGGCTCCGGGCTGAACGACCAGCGCGGCCACCTGGAGTCCCCGGACCGGGCCGTCGACGACGTCGAGGAACTGCTCCGCCATCTCGCCGCATCCTACGAACGGGTCCACCTGGCGGGCTGGTGCTTCGGCGGGCAGGTCGCCTCGTCCGTCGCGGCCCAGGTGGCGGGCAAGGGCGTGATCTCCACGCTGCTGCTCCTGGCTCCCGGATTCCACTTCAACGAGCGCTACAGCGATGTGCTCCGCCTGTCGATGGAGGCGGCCTTCGCGGTGGTGGAGGAGTTCGGGCTGGAGCCGGAGCCCACCCGTCCCTATCTGCAGGTGCCGCTCCAGCCGAGCGACTTCACCGATCTGCCGGAGTGGCAGGCCTTCGTGGAGCAGGACGAGCTGCGGCTCACCCGGGTCACCAAGGGCATGGTGGAGGCCTGGGGAGCGCTCGCCCAGCGGGCGGAGCCGGACTTCGCGCGGATCGGCGACGTGCCGGTGCTGGCCGTCTTCGGCCGCAAGGACCGTCTGGTGGACAACGAGCGGGTGCACGACTTCCTCACCGGCCTCAAGCCGCTGCAGGTCGAGTGGCTCGACACCGGGCACGCACTGCACTTCGAGGAAGTGACGAAACTGACCGGGCTGATCACCGAGTTCCTCGCACGGCACCGCTGACGGCCGCGGGCCGCCGGCGGGCACCCGGCGGTGGCCCGCCCCGCGCACCCCGACGGTGCTCCGCCGGCCTGTGCGGCGGGTGACGGCCCGTCGGCGCCCCTTCGGGCGGCCTCCGCCCCGTCGGCCGCCGCTTCCCTCTCCCCCGACCGACGCCGAAAGAGAACGTGACGTGCTCCTCCGCCTGCTTCCCCTGGTCACCGCTACCTTCGCCGTCGGTACCGACAACTTCGTCCTCGCCGGACTGCAGCCCGCCATCGCCGCCGACCTGGACGTCACGGTCGCCGTGGCGGGCCAGTTGGTGACGGTCTTCGCGTTGACCTTCGCCGTGTCGGCGTCCGTCCTGGGCACGCTCACCAGCGGGCTCGACCGCCGTACCGCACTCCTGCTGGCCCTGGGCATCTTCGTCGTGGGCAACGTCGTCACGGCTCTGGGCACCGTCTACGCCGCCGTCCTGGCTGCCCGGGTCCTCACCGCCGCGGGCGCCGGCATGATCACCTCTGTGGCGTCCAGCACGGCCGCGGCGCTGGCGCCGCCGGACCGCAGGGGCTGGGCGATGTCGGTCGTCCTGGGCGGTCTGAGTGCCTCGACCGCGGTGGGTCTGCCGCTGGGCACCTTGATCGGCGGGGTGAACTGGCGGTTGACCCTGCTGGTGATCGCGGGTCTGGGGCTGCTGGCCATGGCCGGCATCGCCGTGAAACTCCCGCGGGTCGTCCTGCCGGCGAGCACGCTGCGCGAGCGGTTCGCACCGCTGCGCCGCCCCTGGATCGTGGGCTCGCTCCTCACCACGGTCCTGCTGTTCGCGGGCACCTATCTGCTGTACACCTACATCGCCGCCGCCCTGACCGGCGTCACCCACGGATCGGTCGGCAGGCTCACCCTGATCCTTTCGCTCTTCGGAGCCGGGAGCGTTGTCGGCACCCTGGTGTCGGGCAGGCTCAGCGACCGGTTCGCCCCCACCCGCATCCTGACGGTCACGTTGCTCGCCACTGCCGTCGTACTGGCCGTCGGGCCCTGGGCGACTGCCGGAACGGGCACCACTCTGGTCTGGAGCGCCCTCTGGGGCGCGTGCGCGTCCGTCTCCACGGTCCCCCTCCAGTACCGCCTCGTCGCGCACGCCCCCGCCGCGTCCCCCGTCCTGCTGGGGCTCAACTCCTCGGCCATCTACCTGGGGATCTCCCTGGGCGGTGGCCTCGGCGGCTCCCTCCTGGCCTGGCTGGAGGCCCGCTATCTCGGGTTGCCCGCCGCGGTGCTGTGTCTCCTGGCCCTGCTCCTGACGCTCGCCACGGCCCGGCAGTCCCCCACCACGGCGCGAACCACCGCGGTGGAAGAGCCGTCCACCGAGGTGCCCGGAGCGGCCCCGGCGCCCTGAGCCGTCGGCCCCGCACCGCACTCGGAGGCGGCCGCCGACGCCCCGCAGGCCGCCGGACCCGGCCGACGGCACGCCCGCCGGGTCCGGCGGCGTCGGAGCCGCCCCGGTCGCTCAGGGCCAGACGCCGGTGGCCAGGAGCGAGTCGATCGCCGCGCTGTACGGGGTGATGTCCAGGCCCTCGGACTCCAGCCAGGCGTCGGAGTAGTACTTGTCGAGGTAGCGGTCGCCCGGGTCGCAGATCAGGGTGACCACGCTGCCGGTGCGCCCCTCGGCCACCATCTCCGAGACGATCTTCAACGCGCTCCACAGTCCGGTGCCGGTGGAACCGCCCGCGCGCCGGCCGATGGCCCGTTCCAGGGCCCGTACCGCGGCGACGGAGGCCGCGTCCGGCACCTTCATCATCCGGTCGATCGCGCCGGGCACGAAGCTCGGTTCCATCCGCGGGCGGCCGATGCCCTCGATCCGTGAGCCGGAGTCGCTGGACACCCCGGAGTCCCCGGTCGTCCACCCCTCGAAGAAGCAGGAGTTCTCCGGGTCGGGCACGCAGACGAGGGTGTCGTACTGCATGTAGCGCACATAGCGGGCGATGGTCGCCGAGGTGCCGCCGGTGCCGGCGGTCGCGACGATCCAGGCCGGTTCGGGGTACCGCTCGCGGCGCATCTGCTGGTAGATCGACTCGGCGATGTTGTTGTTGCCGCGCCAGTCGGTGGCCCGCTCGGCGTAGGTGAACTGGTCCATGTAGTGACCGCCGGTCTCCGCCGCCAGACGGGCCGAGACCTCGTAGACCGTCCCGGGCTCGTCCACCAGATGACACCGGCCGCCGTGGAACTCGATGAGCCGGGTCTTCTCCCGGCTGGTGGTGCGCGGCATCACCGCGATGAACGGCACCCCGATCAGCTTCGCGAAGTACGCCTCGGAGACCGCCGTGGAGCCGCTGGACGCCTCGATCACCGGCCGGCCGGGGCGGATCCAGCCGTTGCAGAGGCCGTAGAGGAAGAGCGAGCGCGCCAGACGGTGCTTCAGACTGCCGGTGGGGTGGGTGGATTCGTCCTTCAGGTACAGGTCGATGCCCCACTGCTCCGGCAGCGGGAACCGCAGCAGATGGGTGTCGGCGGACCGGTTGGCATCCGCCTGCACACGGCGGACGGCCTCCTTCAGCCAGGCCCGGTACTCCGGGTCGCTGCGGTCGATGTCGACAGTCGCGACCGGCTTGCCGGCCCGCCCCTGGTTCGTGGTGCCCACCGGCGCGCTCCTCATGATCTTCCCTGGTCGGCAGCGGTGCGGCCAGGTCCTGCGCATCATAGAGGGGGGACACTGGCGCACCGGCCCCGGCGCGGGCAGACTGCGCAGGAGAGGGGACAATGGGGGCGCGGACGGCGCATTCTTCGCCAAGGGGACGGTGCGGCATGGCAGAGCAGGAGTTCACCGCGACGGGGGTCCGGATCGGGCGCTGGCTGCGTCCGCTCACCAGCGCGGGTCAGGTGCTCATCCGCGACGGCAGGCTGACCCTGCTGACCAGCTACGGCAGTGAGATCGACAGTGCGCCGGTGCATCTGGTGCGGGCGGGCAAGCCGTGGTTCGCCACCCGCGACCGTGCGCTGGCCACCGTCAACGGCACCCGCTATCTGCTGACGCTCAGCGAGCAGGACCCCGCACCGGGCGAGGCGGGGCCGCCGTCGGCCCACCGCTTCCTCGACGCGGTGCGGACGGCGGGCGGGCACGCGGCGCGGAGTTGAGCCGTTGCGCGAGTTGCGCGTGGGCCCTTGCAGGTTCACTCTGGTGGGACGTGACTGAGGGTTCACCGGCGGTGACGCACCGGCCGACCGGGCACAGCATCAGCCAGCACTGAATGCGTTCTTCGTCTTCCGAACCTCATCAGGGAGTCGTCCGTGATCAGTAAGCCCAGCAGGCACTGCACGGTGGAGCTCCAGGCCCTGCCGTCGCGGATCGGCCAGGTCCGCAGAATTCTGTCGGCGCAGTTGCGCTACTGGCATCTCGATCCCTTGATCGACGCGGCGGCCCTCGGGGTCACCGAGCTGCTCACCAATGTCCACCGGCACGCCGAGCCGGACAAGCAGTGCAGCATCGAGATCACGTTCTTCCTGGACCGGCTCACCGTCTCGGTGCGGGACAACGACCCGCGGGTGCCGAGCCTGCGGGGCGCCGACCTCGCCGCCACCTGCGGGCGGGGCCTGGCACTGGTCGCCTCGGTCAGCGAGAGCTGGGGGGTGCGGCCGCACGACGACGGCGGCAAGGTGGTCTGGTTCTCGCTGCCGGCGCCCGTGCCCGCGGTGCCCGCGGCCCCGGCCCGCCCCGTGGCCCCGTACACCCTGAACGCCCCCGCCCCGGTCGCCCGGGGTGCCGTGGACCCCGTGACGGTGGCGGCCGTGCGCCTGGAGGGGACCCGGGCCCGGCCGACCGTCGTGGGCTGACCGGGCGGGGGTCCCAAGGGGGGCGGGCGGCACCCGCCGCGCCGCGGTGACGACGGCCCGCCGCAGGACGGGCCGCGCCGCCCGGCGCGCGGGGGCGTCGGCCCGTGGGAAATCCGGCCGTCCGCCCCGGCGCCTGTCGTGCGTACCGGGCGGACGTGTGGCCACCGGCGTCCGCGTGCCGTGCACGGGACACGGTGTCCGCGCCCCCGTCCACAGCAGGACAGGGCGCCGACGGCACAGCGGCCGGGGCGGTCATCCCGTTCCGCCCCTGCGGTGGCCGAACTCCTCGTCCAGGACGGAGAGTCGGCGCCAGTACTCGTCCTCGTCGATCTCCCCCGCCGCGAACCGCCGTCCCAGCAGGTGCAGCGGCGAGTTCTCGTCATGGAGAGGCCGCGGCTGCCACGGCCCGCGTCCGCGGCCGAAGCGGCGGCCGCGCAGGACGGTGCGGCGCAGCAGGACAACGACTCCGGCCACGACGGCCGCCCAGACGAGCGGGAAGAACAGGATCCACGGGCCGGGGCCGCCGCCGTCGTAGGCGATGTCGGCAAGTGTGTTCATGGTGGCTCAGCTCCTCGCTGCGGTGTTCTCGATACGTCGAGACTCGCCGCGGGAGGGGGCCCGCGTCGTCGTGCACCGGTCGGCTCGTGGCCTGCTGCCGTGGGAGTAGGGCCGAGCACATGGGGGCGGCCAGGGGCGCCCTCCGGAGTACGGCGCGCCCCGCAGCCTGCGGTGACGCTCCGGACCGGGCCGGCACCGGCGAGCAGCGCGGCTGCCACCGGCAGGACGGTGCGGGCGGCTCACAGCACCCGTTCTGTACCTACTGGTATGTACACTGCCGTGCATGCCGCATACGATCGCCGCCGACCCGGGCCCGCTCGCCGTCCGCACCGTCCTCGGGGACCTGCCGCCCGCCGAGCTGGGCGTCTGCGACGCGCACGACCATCTCTTCCTCCACTCGCCGCTGCTGCCCGGCCAGGAGCTGGACGACGCGGACGCGGCGGCGGCCGAGCTGCGCTCCTTCGCCGCGCTGGGCGGGCGGTCCGTGGTGCAGTGGACCCCGTTCGCGCTGGGCCGGCGGGCCGGGCTGCTCGCCGGGCTGTCCCGGGCCACCGGGGTGCGGGTGGTCGCCGCCACCGGGCTGCACCAAGCGGCGCACTACGCCCCGGAGTTGCTGCGCCGCCTGGACTCGCCTGCCGAGCTGTTCGTCCGCGAACTGACCGTGGGGATGGCGCCCGACGACGCCCCGGAGGGGAATCCACTGCCGGTGCGGGCGGGTCTGATCAAGGTCGCCGGAGGCTTCCACGGGCTCGACGGGCACGCCCGGCGGGTACTGCATGCCGCCGCGGAGGCGCACCACGCGACGGGGGCTCCGGTCGCGGTCCATCTGGAAGCCGGTACCGGAGCGCTGGACGTCCTGGAGCTGCTCTGCGGGCGGCTCGGTATGCCGCCCGCCCGGGTGCTGCTCGGCCACCTGAACCGGTCGCCCGACCCGTGGGTCCACCGGGAGGCCGCCCGGGCGGGGGCCCATCTGGTGTTCGACGGCCCGTCACGGGCCCATCACGCCACCGACTGGCGGCTGTTCGAGGTGCTGACCGCGCTGGTGGAGGCGGGACACGCCGACCGGCTGCTGCTGGGCGGTGACACGGTGACCGCGACCGCCCGCGCCGCCACCGGGGAGGGGCCTGGGATGCCGTACCTGCTGAGCGGGCTCCGCCCCGCGGTGGAGCGGCGGCTGGGCCGGGAGGTGGCCGAGCTGCTGTTCGTCGGCAACCCGGCCCGCGCCTTCGCCGCCCACTGGCGCGGGGACGGGCAGCGGCCGTAGCCCGGTCCGGCGCCGCGGGAACGGGCCGACAACCGCGGCGCCCCCGGACAGGGAGGTGGCAACGCCGCCAGGAGGGGCGTGCCCTTCCGGACAGCACCCCGGCGGGCGGTTCGGACCGGCCGCCCGACGCTACTGGGGCAGCACCGACAGCGGATCGTCCAGCACCGGCTGCCAGGCCAGTTCGGCCGCACCCACCAGGCTGTTGTGGTCGAGCGAGCAGGCGAGGAGCGGAACGCTGCCGCTCTGCCCCCACAGGCTGCGCTCCGCGACCACGGCGCGCAGCCGCTCGGGGTCGGCCGCCAGCAGCTCGCGGTGGAGGCCGCCGAGGATGACCCGGTCCGGGTTGAGGATGTTCACCAGCCCCGCGAGGCCCAGGCCGAGGCGGTCGATGAGCACATGGACGGCCGCGCGCACGGACGGCGACTCGCGCTCGTCGCGGAGCAGGTCCCGGGCCTGCTGGAGCAGCGACACCTCGGGCCCCGGGTCACGTCCCGCCGCGGTGAGGAAGGCGAGCGGATCGGCCTCGATGTCCAGGCAGCCGCGGCTTCCGCAGTGGCAGGTCCTGCCCTTCGGGTTGACGGTCAGATGGCCGACCTCCAGGGCGAGGCCCGAACTGCCGCTGTGCAGGCGTCCGTCGAGGACCAGTGCCCCGCCGACGCCCCGGTGACCGGTGGCCACGCACAGCAGGTCCCGGGCGCCGCGGCCCGCGCCGTGCCGGTGTTCGGCGAGGGCAGCGAGGTTGACGTCGTTGCCCGCGAAGACGGTGGCGCCGGAGCCTGCCGTCGCGAGGATGCCGGCGTCCCGCACCCGTTCGGCGAAGATGACCCGGACCGGCGCCCCGGCAGGCCAGGCGACGTGGAGCGGGTTGAGGGCGGTGCCCTCGGGCTCCGCGACGGCGGACGGCACCGCCAGCCCCGCCCCCAGGCAGCGGCGGCCGGTCTCCCGCAGCAGCTCCGCCCCGGCCTCGACCACGGCGGCCAGCACGTGTGCCGGGTCGGCGGGGACGGTCATGCAGCCGGGCGCGGTGGCGACGATCCGGCCGCCGAGGCCGACGAGCGCGGCACGGAAGCCGTCGGCGTGCACCTGGGCGGCGAGCACCACGGGCCCGGCGGGGTCGACCGCGAGCCGGTGGGACGGACGGCCCTGCGAGCCGGCCGCGGCGGTCGGGCGGGAGTCGACCTGGATCAGTCCGAGCGCTTCCAGTTCGGCCGCGACGGCGCCCGCGGTCGCGCGGGTGACGCCGAGTTCCGAGGTCAGGACGGCGCGGGTGGGCGCACGGCCGGTGTGTACGAGCTCCAGGGCCGGTCCGAGGGCACTGCGGCCTCTCTCCAGGCGTGTTGTCCGAGTCAGGGTCACCCCTCTATTCTGACTTTGTGCCGAACTTAAACAAAACACGGACGGTCCTTTCGGGCGCACGGCCCGGAAATACCGCCGATCCAGCCCTCCGACGCCTCCGTATCGCCCTCACCGCCTTCTTCGCCCTGGACGGCCTGCTCTTCGCCGGCTGGGTGGTCCGGATCCCCGCCGTCAAGCAGCAGACCGGCGCCTCCACGGGCGACCTCGGACTCGCCCTGCTGGGCGTGTCGGCCGGTGCCGTCGCCACCATGACGGTCACCGGACGGCTGTGCACCCGGTTCGGCAGCCACCCCGTCACCGTGGTGTCCGGGCTGCTGTTCTCGGTGGGCATCGCGCTGCCTCCACTGGCCGGTTCGCCCCTGGTCCTCGGGCTGGTGCTGCTCGTCTTCGGGACCGCGTACGGCGCGATCAACGTGGCCATGAACAGCGCCGCCGTCGATCTGGTCGCCGCGCTGCGCCGGCCCGTCATGCCGAGCTTCCACGCCGCCTTCAGCCTCGGCGGCATGCTCGGCGCGGGGCTGGGCGGGCTGCTGGCGGGGCAGTTGACCGTCACCCGGCATCTGCTGCTGCTCGCCGCCTGCGGACTCCTCATCACCGCTGTCGCGGGCCGCGTCCTGCTCACGACACCGGCGCCGGATTCCGGGGAACGCGGGCCGCGCCGGACCGAGGGGGACAGTGCCGCGGCCCGGCCCGCAGGACGGCACCGCCGGCCGGTGGTGTTCCTCGGGCTTATCGCCCTGTGCACGGCGTACGGCGAAGGGGCCCTCGCCGACTGGAGCGCACTCCACCTCGAAGAGGATCTCGGCGCGCACGCCGGGCTCGCCGCCGCGGGCTACTCCGTCTTCGCTCTCGCCATGACCGTGGGCCGGCTCACCGGGACGGCGCTGCTCGAACGCCTCGGGCAGACCCGGGCGCTGGTCGCGGGCGGGGCGACCGCCACGGTCGGCATGCTCCTCGGCGCCCTCGCACCGAGCCTGCCGGTCGCTCTCATCGGCTTCACGGTCACCGGTCTGGGACTGGCCAACATCTTCCCCGTCGCCATCGGGCGCGCCGGGGAGCTGGCCGGCCCGGGCGGTGTCGCCACGGCCTCCACCCTCGGGTACGGCGGGATACTGCTGGGCCCGCCCGCCATCGGGCTGCTCGCGGACCGTTCGTCCCTGCCCCTCGCCCTGACCACGGTCGCGGTGCTCTCCGCCGTGGCCGCGCTGGTCGCCTGGAGCGTCCGGGACACGGCGGGGGCGCGCTCGGGGTGACCACGGGCGGCCCGTGGGTCCGGCTCCGGGTGCCCGTGGCCGGACGGCGGTCGTGGCTCCGCCGCATCCTGCGGAGGCGTCCGGCCGGGTCCCGGGCGCAGACCTCCACCCGCGCGGACGTCACCGGATCCGCACGCGGACGTCGTCGGCCCAGGCCACTGCCGTAACGGCACCCCGGGCGGCCCGGGGAAACGGCTCTCCGTGCACCCTGCCGTGCGAGAGCACCGGCGGCACCGACGGATGAGCGCCGGCGGACGGGCAGGGGCGCATCGATGGCGACGGCCCGCGCCCGGGCAGGCAGCATGGGGCTCATGAGCGTGACCATCGACATCGCGGGACTCCCGCCCGAGCACCTGGTGTTCAGCCCGTCGCCCCTTGCCGAACTGTGCGCCGCACTGCACGCCCTGGCCGAGCCGACGCACCATCCCGGGCTGCAGGGCTGGACCACCGCGACGAACGCCGCCCTCCGGCCGGACCTCGCGGACCGGCTGTGCGAGGCGGACTTCCTGTGGCGCTCCGCGCACAGCGACACCGATCTGCCGTTCGCCGCACTGCCGGACACCCGCGGCCGCCCGGGCGCCACCCTCTCCGAGGACCTGGACCTGCTGGACCGGCTGGACGACGACCTCTTCGTCGACGCGGCCCTGGACATCTCCTGCCACCGGGACTACGAGCCGAACGGCCCGTCCCCGCTGGTCAACGCCGAGGTCCGCGCGCAGGCCCTGGAGCGCGCCACCGCGCGCGGCACCCGGCAGGCCGAGTTCGCCCAGCGGCTCCTGGCGGACCCGCCGGCTGTTCGCGCCTGGCTCCGCCGGCTGTTCGAGGACTGCGCGGAGGCCTTCTTCGACGACCTCTGGCAGCGGGTGCGCGCCCGGCTCGCCGCCGACGCCCGGCACAAGACGGAGGTACTGCGCCGCAAGGGCCTGGCCCAGGCGCTGGCCGAGGTGTCACCCGCCCTCGCGCTGGACGAGAGCGGTACCCGGATCGTCGTCGACAAGCTCAGCAGCGGCCATGCGGACGCCCTCGACCCGGCGGTCGGCCCGGGCGTCACCTTCGTGCCGTCCTCCGTGGGCCGGCCGCATCTCTGGGTCCTCCACGCCCCGGGCTGGCGCCCCGTGGTCCACTACCCGGCCGCCGCGCCCGACGTGCCGGGCCCCGGCTCCCTGGACCTGCTGCAGCTGCGGATGGAGGCCCTCTCCCACCCGCTGCGGATCCTGATGTGCCGCTACCTGGCCCGGTCCGCCGTCACCACCGGCGAGCTGGCCGCCGCGCACGGCATCACCCCGCCCGAGGTGTCGCGGCACATCACGGTGCTGCGGAAGGCCGGGCTGATCACCACACGGCGCCGGGGCCGCTATGTGCTCCACCAGCTCGATCTGACGGCGGTCGCGCGGCTGGGCAGCGACTTCCTGGAAGGGGTGCTGCGCTGACGCCGGGGCAGCCGCACGCCCGAAGGCCCGGGACAGGCAGGGGAACGGCAACAGGAGTCGGCCGGCAGGCGGCCGCGCCGGACCCGGCCCCGCTGCCCGGACCGCTCTGCGGCACCGGGAGGCCCGGACGCTGCCGAGCGGGTGCCCGTCGGGCCGACTACGCACCGTCGGTATCCGGACAGAACGATGCCCCGAGCCCCGCCGAGTGGCACACTGCCCGCATGCCGCCCGCGCGCACGCCGCTCGACCGCGACGCCCTGACCGTCGAGTTGGTCTTCGCCTTCGTCACGGGGGCGGGGGTCGCCGCCGTGGTGTTCCTCGCGGTCGCGAGCCCCGCGCTGCTGGGCGAGCTGTCCCGGGCCGAGGAGCGGCAGGTGCTGACGGCCGGCGCGGTCGCCGGCGCCGCGGGCTTCCTGTGGCGGGTGGTGCGCGTTCTGCGCGGCGTCCGGCGGGCCGCCCGTCAGCCCAGCCAGCCGGGCCGGACCAGCCCCGACTCGTAGGCGAGGACGACCAGTTGGGCGCGGTCGCGGGCGCCCAGTTTCACCATGGTCCGGCTCACATGGGTCTTGGCGGTCAGCGGGCTGACGACCAGGCGGCGGGCGATCTCCTCGTTGGACAGGCCGATGCCGACCAGGGCCATCACCTCCCGCTCCCGCTCGGTGAGCGCGGCCAGTCCCTCGGCCGCCGCGGGTTCCTTCGAACGGGCGGCGAACTCCGCGATCAGCCGTCGCGTCACTCCCGGGGAGAGCAGGGCGTCGCCGTCCACCACCGCCCGTACCGCGCGCAGCAGTTCATCCGGTTCGGTGTCCTTGACGAGGAAGCCGGAGGCGCCGGAGCGGATGGCCTCGAAGACGTACTCGTCCAGCTCGAACGTGGTGAGCATGACCACCTTCACCGCCGCCAGCTCCGGGTCCTCGCCGATCCTGCGGGTGGCGGCCAGACCGTCCAGCTCCGGCATGCGGATGTCCATCAGCACGATGTCCGGGCGGAGTTGCCGGACCAGCGCCAGGGCCTGCGCGCCGTCCGCGGCCTCGCCGGTGACCTCGATGTCGGGCTGCGCGTCGAGCAGGGCACGGAACCCGGCCCGGACGAGCAGCTGGTCATCGGCGAGCAGTACGCGGATCATTCAGGTCTCCTCCTCGGCGGCGGGGGCCTCCCGGCTCACCGTAGCCGCCGCTCCGAGCGGAATGCGGGCGAGGACACGGAAGCCGCCGTCGGGCCGGGGCCCCGCCTCGACGCTGCCCCCCAGGGCGACGGCCCGCTCGCGCATGCCGACGAGACCGTTCCCGCCTCCGCTCCCCGCTCGCCCCGCGGTAGCGGGACCCTGGTCGTCGACCCGGATCTCCAGCCGCCGCGGCGCATAGCGCAGCAGAACGGCGGCGGTGCGCGAACCGGAGTGCCGGACGACGTTGGTCAGCGCCTCCTGGACGATGCGGAAGGCCGCCAGGTCGGCACCGGGCGGGAGGGCGACCGGCGTCCCCTCGGTGCGGACGTCGACCGTCAGGCCCGCGCCGGACGCCTGCTGCGTCAGCTCGGCCAGCCGGTCCAGTCCGGGGGCGGGCGAGCGCGGCGCGTCGCCGGGGGTGCGCAGGGTGTCGAGGACCTGCCGGACCTCGCCGAGCGCCTCCTTGCTGGCCTCCTTGATGGTGATCAGCGCGGTCCGGGCCTGCTCCGGCCGCTGGTCGAGCAGCGCCAGTCCCACCCCGGCCTGCACGTTGATGAGCGAAATGCTGTGGGCCAGGACGTCGTGCAGCTCGCGCGCGATCCGCAGGCGCTCCTCGTTGGCCCGTCGCCGCTCGGCCTGCTCCCGTTCCGCGCGCTCCCGGGCGAGCCGCTCCCTGCGCAGCCGCGCCAGCTCCGAGCCGGCGACGACCGCCGCCACCCAGGCGGCGACGACCAGTTCCTGGCTCCAGGGCGCGGCGTCGTCCCCGGCGGGCGGCAGCCAGGGGTGGAGCCAGTGACCGATGACCAGGTGCCCGGCCCAGAGCAGCCCCAGAGCGGACCAGGCGGCCCACCGGTGACCGGCCACGACCGCCGTGAAGCAGGCGACGACGACGCTGATGAAGACCGGGCTGTAGGGGTAGCCGGCGCCGAGGTAGAGCAGTGTGACGGCGGCGGTGCCGAAGACCACGCACCGCGGGTACCGGTGGCGCAGCAGCAGCAGGGCGGGCCCGAGGAGCAGCAGCACATAGCCGAACGCGGCAAGGCCTTCCCGGTCCGGCTGCTTCTCCATCGCGAAGCGGGAACCGGCCAGCTGGGCCGCCGCGACGGCGACGGAGACGGCCAGGAGCGGGATCAGGGCCGGGCGGGCGCCGGGCGGTGCGGGCCACCGCCACCGGGCACGCGCCCCTCGGCCCGTGTCCCGGTCCTCCGTGCCCCGCACCCGTCCCTGGCTCATACCGGCCACGCTAGACCGGCCGGACTCCACGGAACGTCGCGCCGGCGGCGTGGTCGCGCCTACTCCCGGCGGAGTAGCCCCGTCGGCCGCGGAGGGCCATCGGGGCCGGCCGGGACAGGTGGGATGGCCACGCGCCCGGCTCCATGCGGCAGAGGCGCGGACCCCACGGCAGCACGGCCCGCGGGTGCAGGCCCAGCGAGTTCCGGCCCGGCGGATTGGGGCCCGGCAAGTGCCGGCCCGGCGAGGGCGGCGTGCCGTCCCGGCCGGGCCCGGACACGGAATCACTCGGGCGGGCTGAGCTCCGTACGGTCCCGGTCCACGGCCGTCAGCGCCCGCCGGGCCATCGGACGGGTCCGGACGATCTCGGCGAGGGTGGTCGTGCCGCGGGTGATCTTCGCGAAGGCGTTCCAGGCCGGGCGGAGACCGGTGATCGCCGCGTGCAGCAGGCCCGGGCGGCGCTCGAAGACGGCGAGCATCCGGCGCCCCACCCCCATCTCGACGCCCAGACCGGCCTTGATGGCGAAGGCGTAGTTGAGGGCCTGGCGGCGGGCGTCCACCGCGTCGTGCGCCTCCGCGATCCGCACCGCCCACTCCCCCGCGAGCCGTCCCGAGCGCAGCGCGAAGGAGATGCCCTCGCGGGTCCAGGGCTCCAGCAGCCCCGCCGCGTCCCCGCACACCAGCACGCGGCCGCGGGAGAGCGGCGAGTCGTCCGCCCGGCAGCGGGTGAGGTGCCCCGAGGAGATGCTCGGCTCGAAACCGGCCAGCCCGAGCCGGCCGATGAAGTCCTCCAGGTAGCGCTTGGTCCCGGCGCCCTCGCCGCGGGCCGAGATCACCCCGACGGTGAGGGTGTCGCCCTTGGGGAACACCCAGCCGTAACTGCCGGGCATCGGGCCCCAGTCGATGAGCACCCGCCCCGCCCAGTCCTCCTGCACGGACTCCGGAACGGGGATCTCCGCCTCCAGACCCAGGTCCACCTGGTCCAGCTTCACCCCGACATGCGCTCCTATCCGGCTGGCGCTGCCGTCCGCGCCGACGACCGCATGGGTCAGGACGGTCTCCCCGCCGGCGAGCACCACCGCGACGGTGCGCCGGTCCGGCACCGCCGGACCGTGCTGCTCCACCCGGGTCACGGTGACGCCGGTCCGCAGCGTGGCGCCGGCCTTCTGCGCCGCGGCCACCAACTGCTGGTCGAACTCCGGGCGGTTGATCAGCCCGAAGAGCATCCGGCGGGAGCGGCGGGTGCGGGCCAGCCGCCCGTTCAGGGAGAACGTCACCGCGTGCACCCGGTCGCGCAGCGGGAGTTCGAAGCCCGGCGGCAGGGCGTCCCGCGACGGGCCGATGATGCCTCCGCCGCACGTCTTGTACCGGGGCAGTTCCGCCTTCTCCAGCAGCAGGACCCGCCGCCCGGCGGCGGCCGCGGCATACGCCGCCGACGCACCCGCGGGGCCGGCCCCCACGACCACGACGTCCCACTCCGGCTCGGTGCCCTGTTCCGCGTTCTCGCTGCTCACCTGTGCTTCTGCTCCCGCTCGGCCTGGGTCCCCCGACCGAAGCCCAGAGGTGGCTCCGGCTACCGTCCGCATCCTACGGCTCATGGTCACCACGGCTCACTGTGGGAGGATCGGCAGCGTATGCACGGTACGTACGGCTCACCCCTGAACGTACCTCCGCCTTCGCACCCACGAGGAGCGCCGCCCCATGGAGCAGACCGCGGTCACCCCACTCGCCGAGACCGTCGCCTCGCTGCTGCCCCGCGCCCGGACGGAACTGGCCGAACTGGTCGCCTTCCAGTCGGTCGCCGACCCCGGCCAGTTCCCCCGGAGCGAGTGCGAAGCGGCGGCCGCCTGGGTCGCCGGGGCACTGCGCGCCGAGGGCTTCGGGGACGTCGCCCTGCTGGACACCCCGGACGGGACCCAGTCGGTGTACGGCTTCCTGCCCGGCCCCGAGGGCTCCCCGACGGTTCTGCTCTACGCGCACTACGACGTGCAGCCGCCGCTCGACGAATCCGCCTGGGCCTCCCCGCCGTTCGAGCTGACCGAGCGCGACGGCCGCTGGTACGGACGCGGCGCCGCCGACTGCAAGGGCGGCCTGATCATGCACCTCACCGCGCTGCGGGCACTGAAGGCGCACGGCGGCGTGCCGGTGAACGTGAAGGTCATCGCCGAGGGCTCGGAGGAGCAGGGCACAGGCGGTCTGGAGCGGTACGCGGAGGCGCACCCGGAGCTCCTCGCCGCGGACGCGGTCGTCATCGGCGACACCGGCAACTTCCGGGTCGGGCTGCCGACCGTCACCGCCACGCTGCGCGGGATGACCCTGGTCCGGGTGCAGGTCGACACACTCGAAGGCAACCTGCACTCGGGGCAGTTCGGCGGCGCCGCGCCCGACGCGCTGGCCGCGCTCATCCGGGTGCTGGACTCGCTGCGCGCCGAGGACGGCTCCACGGTGGTCGACGGACTGGCGCACGACGCGCGCTGGGAAGGCCTGCAGTACCCGGAGGAGGCGTTCCGCAAGGACGCGAAGGTGCTCGACGGGGTGGAGCTCATCGGCTCCGGCACCGTCGCCGACCGCATCTGGGCACGCCCCGCGGTGACCGTCCTCGGCATCGACTGCCCGCCGGTCGTCGGCGCCACCCCGTCGGTCCAGGCGGGCGCCCGCGCCCTGGTGAGCCTGCGGGTGCCGCCGGGCACCGACGCGACCGAGGCGACGAAGCTGCTCACCGCCCACCTGGAGGCCAAGGCGCCGTGGGGCGCCCGGATCACGGTGGAACAGGCCGGCCAGGGGCAGCCGTTCCGCGCCGACACCGCCAGCCCGGCGTACGAGGCGATGGCGGCGGCCATGCGGGCCGCCTACCCCGGCGAGGAGATGCAGACCGCCGGTCAGGGAGGTTCCATCCCGCTCTGCAACACCCTGGCCACGCTCTACCCGGAGGCGGAGATCCTGCTGATCGGCCTGAGCGAGCCGGAGGCCCGGATCCACGCGGTGAACGAGAGCGTGTCCCCGGAGGAACTCGAGCGGCTGTCCCTCGCGGAGGCGCTGTTCCTCACCGACTACGCGGCGTCCGCCCGGAGGTGACGGCGTCCGGGTCCGGGGCCGCGGTGCGGATGCGGGCCCGGACCCGCCCGGCGCAGGTGGGAGGACTCAGCCGACGGGAACACCCGCCTCCAGATTGAGCACGGTGGCCCGTTCGCGGGCGCGCAGTGCCCAGCGCAGCCGTTGGAAGCGCTCCTCCGGCAGCAGTTCGGCGGCCTCCTCCTCGCTGACGAAGCGCCAGCCGCGCAGCTCCGCGCCCGGCAGCAGGACCCGGTCGGCGGAACCGGGGCCCAGGCGCCCGCCGTCGAAGAGGAGCCGCAGCCCGCCGAAGGCCGGGGGCCTGGGCGGTTCCCAGTCGACCAGGAGCAGCCCGGGGACGCGGTCGAGTTCGATGCCGGTCTCCTCGGCGACCTCGCGCATCGCGGCCCGGGCAGGGGCCTCACCGGGCTCGACGACTCCACCGGGGAACTCCCACCCGGGCTTGTACGTGGGATCCACCAGCAGCACCCGGTCCTGCTCGTCGAAGAGCAGGACCCCGGCGGCCAGCGTCGGGGCGGTGGGCTCAGGGGTCTGCACGATCTCGCACGCCCCCGCGGCGCCGGTGCGTATCGCCTCGGCGATCCGTTCCGCGGTCTCGCGCGGGGTGAGCGCGCCGTTGTCCACGGGGTGGGCGTCTGCGGTGAGCCAGGGCAGCGCCTCCCGGTACCGGGCCAGGCCGTCGAGCGACCACTGCCGTACGGCGGCGCTGCGCGCGGGGTCGTCGGCGAACTCCTCGCGGCCCGATATCCGTTCGCGCAGGATCGTTTCGTCAGGCGTGAGCACCACATGCCGTACCGGAATGCGGCGCGCGGCGAGCGCACCGAAGATCTCGTCGCGGTAGTCCTGGCGGAGCACCGTCATGGGGACCACCAGCACGCCGCCCACCTCCGCCAGCACGGCGGCGGCCGCATCGACGACCAGGCGCCGCCAGATCGCGAGGTCCTGGTAGTCGGTCACCTCGTTGAGCCGCTTCTGCGGCAGCAGATACGCCAGTGCGCCGCCGATCACCTCGGGGTCGTAGAAGGTGCTGCCCGGGATCAAGTCGGTCAGTTCACGAGCTGTACTGGTCTTCCCCGCACTGAACGCACCATTGATCCAGACGATCACATTTCCCCCTATGCCATAGCCCTCAGTGGATTGCCCGCTACACCTTGCCACGGAAATGCCGCGCGGCAAGGTGGCCCCCGGGGCGCCCCGGGGCCCGTCGGCGGGCGCTCGGGCGCCCCGGTGGCGGGAGCAGCACCGATGCGCTCCGGCGGAGGGAGAGCCGGGGACGACATACACCACCGGACGGCTTGCTCCTCGACCCGCCGGCCTCCCCATATCGTCGCATTCCTCGGCTTCCACGCCATCGGTACGCGGCGTCGGCGCAGCGGCCACGGGGGCGTGTGGGGCGGATGGACCGGATCACAACAACGACAGAGCGACGGCCACCGTCCGTCGGGTTCCGGCGGACGGTGACCCGGCCCGGGCTCCGGCTCCGGCCCGGCTCCGGCTCCGGCCCCCGCCCGTGTGCCGTCGCGCCGCCGGGGCCGCCGACCCGCAGCCGCGGAACACCCCGGCTCCGCGGGCGCCCCGGCCACCCCCTGCGTCCGCATCCGGGGTGCCGGACGGCTCGTGCGGCGCGCACCGGGCCGCCCTTCGCAGCCGTGGGTGCCGCGAACAACCGTGGGTGCCGCGAAGCACCGTGAACACGCGGCCGGAACACGTTCATTTGCTCAGCTTGTCGGCGTTCCGCTCCCGCAGGCCCCAGCGTTCCCGGCCGCCGCTCTCGAAGCAGAGGGCACCCGCACGGACCAGGAGTTTGCGCAGTTCGTCGTCCTCGAAGCCCTTGAGATAGCCGCGGATGGTGGTGAAGTAGCGCGTCGGCCACCGGGAGTCCTTCAGCAGGGCGTACAGCGCGGCCTCGGCCATGAACTCGGTGCGGAGCTCCGCCCTCAGCCGGGACTCATGCTGCTTCCAGGCCAGCACGGAGGTGATGAGCGAGACCACCAGGGGGATGGCGACAGCCGTGATCCAGACCATCGCGGAACCGTAGACCTCGCGGGTTGATCCAGCGGCCGAGATACGGGAACCCCCGCCGGTCAACCCGTCGATCCGGCCAACTCCGCGCCTGTGGCCGGCGCCTGCGACCCCGCGTGGCCACGGGCAGCAGTATTCCGAACGCGCGGGCGGAGCCCGGCCGGAACCCCTGGACCGCAGACCAGGGAGCACGTCGACACGCGAGGGGTCCCGGCTACGGCACGGTGGGCGCCGGCTCCTCCACGGCCGCCGGCGAGCCGGACCGCGCCCGGACCGCGGCCGCCGCTCCCACCAGGCCCGCGTCGGTGCCCATCTGCGCCGGAACGACCTCCAGGCCCTGGACGAAGGACAGCCCGGCGTAGTCCCGGAGGGCCGCCCGGAGCGGGGCAAACAGCACCTCACCGGCGGCGGCCACTCCCCCGCCGATCACCGCGACCTCGATCTCCACCAGGGTCGCCGTGGCGGCGATACCCGCCGCCAGGGCCTGTGCGGCGCGCTCGAAGGAGCCGCGGGCCACCGGGTCGCCGGACCGGGCCGCCCGCGCCACCGCCGCGGCCGTGACGTCGCCGTCCGGCCCGGGCCGCCAGCCGCGCTCCAGCGCCCGGCGGGCGATGTTGGGCCCACTGGCTATGCGTTCCACACAGCCGCGGGCGCCGCACGGGCAGGGGTCGCCGTCCAGGTCCACGCTGATGTGCCCGATGTGCCCGGCGTTGCCGGTGGGCCCCGGGTGCAGCCGGCCGCCCAGGACGAGGCCGCCGCCGACCCCGGTGGAGACCACCATGCACAGGGCGTTCGCCCGGCCGCGGGCGGCGCCCTGCCAGTGCTCGGCGGCCGTCATGGCCACCCCGTCGGCGACCAGGGTGACCGGGAGTCCGCCGGCCGGCCACCGATTCGTCGGACCTCCGGGGCGCATGCCGCCCAGCGCCGCCCGCACCGCGTCGACCAGTGGATAGTCCCGCCAGCCGGGCACGTTGACCGGGCTGACCGTGCCGGTGGAAGCGTCGACCGGTCCCGCGCTGCCGATCCCGGCCGCGGTCACCCGCTCCCAGCCCGGGGCGCCCGCGAGTTCACCGAGCACCGCCGTGACGGCCGCCATGACGGTGTCCCCGTCCTCGTGCGCGGGGGTGGGCCGCTGCGCACGGACGACCAGCCGGCCGGCGCTGTCGACCAGCGCCCCGGCGATCTTGGTTCCCCCGATGTCGAGGGCGGCGACGAGGTCGTTCTGCATCGGGGTCGTATCTCCTGGTCGGCGGGGCTCCGGTGGTTCAGTCTCCCCAGTTTTGACAACGTTGTCCAGGCCTTATGCTCGTATCCACCCCGCCCGTGGACGCTTAAGGACCCGCACCGTGGCCGACTTCGCCCCCCGCACCGAGCGCCGCTACGGCACCCGGCCGACCATGAAGGACGTCGCGGCACGCGCCGGCGTCGGACTGAAGACGGTCTCGCGGGTGGTGAACGGCGAACCGGGCGTCACACCGGACACGATGCGCCGGGTGCAGGAGGCGATCGACGCCCTGGGGTTCCGCCGCAACGACAGTGCGCGGATCCTGCGGAAGGGCCGGACCGCGAGCATCGGGCTCGTCCTGGAGGACCTCGCCGACCCGTTCTACGGGCCGATGAGCCGCGCCGTGGAGGAGACCGCACGGGCCCACGGGGCGCTGCTCATTCACGGTTCCAGCGCCGAAGAGGCCGAACGGGAACAGGAGTTGGTGCTGGCGTTCTGCGCCCGGCGGGTGGACGGCCTCGTCATCGTCCCCGCCAGCGACGACCACACCTATCTCGAACCGGAGATAGCCGCCGGGGTGGCCACGGTGTTCGTGGACCGTCCCCCCGGCCGCATCGACGCGGACGTGGTGCTCTCCGACAGCTTCTCCGGGGCCCGCGACGGCGTCCGTCACCTCATAGCCCACGGCCACCGGCGGATCGGGTTCATCGGGGACCGGCCCCGCATCCACACGGCGGTCGAACGCCTGCGGGGCTACCGCGCCGCGATGGCCGAGGCCGGACTCCCGGTCGAGGAGTCCTGGGTGTCCCTCGGCTCCACCGAGCCGGAGCGGGTCCGGTCCGCGGCGCTGGCCATGCTCGACGCACCGGAACCCGTCACCGCGTTCTTCTCCGGGAACAACCGGGTGACGGTCACCGTCGTCCGCGTCCTCACCGGCCGCCCGCGCCCGGTGGCCCTGGTCGGCTTCGACGACTTCGAACTGGCCGATCTGCTCACCCCCGGCGTCACGGTGGTCGCCCAGGACGCCGCCCAGTTGGGCCGCACGGCGGCCGACCGCCTCTTCCGCAGGCTCGACGGCGGGGCCGGTGAGCCCGCCCGGGTGGAGCTGGCCACCCGGCTGATCCCCCGCGGCTCCGGCGAACTCCCGCCGTACGACGGCCCGGCCTGACCCGCACCCGGCGACGCTCCCGGTGCCGGGATGCCGCCCATCGGTCGCGCCGTGAGCACCGGTCCTGCCCGCTTCACCCGGGCGGCACCGGCCCGTCTGTCGAACTCCGGCTCACGACAAGGGAATCCGGGCGGAACGGGCCGGACCACCGAACGGGAGAGAGCAGCGGTTCAGGAAGCCGCGGGACGCCCGGCCAGGCGGTCGAGGTCGGCCCGGGACAGTCCGGTGAGCCCGGCCACCTCGTCGGCGTCCGTCGCGCCGCAGTCCACACCGCGGAGCAGGTAGCCGCTCAGCGCCCGCGCGGTGGCGGGCTCGTCCAGGACGGCGCCGCCCGCACGGTTCACATAGGCGGCGAGCCGTTCCGCGGCCCGGTCCAGCCCCTCGCGGTAGAAGGCGTAGACGGCGGCGTAGCGGGTGGGCAGGTGGCCGGGGTGCATGTCCCAGCCCTGGTAATAGGCGCGGGCCAACGAGCGCCGGACGAGCCCGTGGTGGAGCCGCCAGGCGTCGTGGACCTGTGCGGTGCTGCCCACCGGCAGAACGTTGGTGGAGCCGTCGGAGAGCCGGACGCCGGTGCCCGCGGCCGCGACCTGCATGACGGCCTTGGCGTGGTCGGCCACCGGGTGGTCCATGGACTGGTAGGCGGCACTGACCCCGCAGGAGGCGCTGTAGTCGAAGGTGCCGTAGTGCAGTCCCGTCGCCCGCCCCCCGGCCGCGTCGATCATCCGGGCGACGGTGGCCCGGCCGTCGGCTCCCAGGACGGCCTGGGTGGTCTCGATCTGGATCTCGAAGCCGATCCGGCCGGGCCGAAGCCCCCGCGCCCGCTCGAACTCCTCCAGCAGCCGCACCATCGCGGTGACCTGCTGGGGGTGGCTGACCTTGGGGAGGGTGAGGAGCAGGCCGTCGGGCAGGCCGCCCGCGTCCATCAGGCCGGTGAGGAAGATGTCCAGGGTGCGGATGCCGCGGTCGCGGACGGCGGCCTCCATGCACTTCATCCGGATGCCCAGGTACGGCGGGGCGGTGCCGTCGGCCACGGCGTCCGCGACGAGCCGCGCGGCGCGGGCCGCCGCGGCGTCCTCCTCGGCGTCGGGGCGGGGCCCGTAGCCGTCCTCGAAGTCGATGCGCAGGTCCTCCACGGGCTCGCGCAGCAGCTTCTCCCGCACCCGCCGGTACACCGGTCCGGCAAGGTCGTCGCCGAGCCCCAGCACCGCGGCGAACGTCCCGGCGTCGGGGGCGTGCTCGTCGAGCGCGGCCAGCGCCCGGTCGCCCCAGCTGCGCACGGTGTCGGCGGCGAAGACGTCGGCGGGGACGTAGACGGTGTGCACGGGCTGGCGGGTGCCGGGGTCGCCGGGGTAGCGGCGGGCGAGTTCGGCGTCCACGTCGGCCAGCGACGCCCCGATCTCCTGGCCCACCGCTCCGGCGAGGCTGGTGGCCACCGTCTCGTCCCGGCCCATACGACACCCTCTCTCTTCCGCTGCACGGAATCGACTATCCGTAACGTGAAGCTATCCAGGGCAGGTCCGCAGGTCAACACCCTCACGGCCCGCCGACGGGACCGCGGACGCACGAGGCCCCCGGTCGCGGCGGCGTCCGGGGGCCTCGGGGCGAAGCGGCTCAGCCCTTGCGGGTCTTGACCTCTTCGGTCAGCTGCGGGACGACCTCGAAGAGGTCGCCGACCACGCCGTAGTCGACCAGGTCGAAGATCGGGGCCTCGGAGTCCTTGTTGACGGCCACGATGGTCTTCGAGGTCTGCATGCCGGCCCGGTGCTGGATCGCGCCGGAGATGCCCGCCGCGATGTACAGCTGCGGCGAGACGGACTTACCGGTCTGGCCGACCTGGTTGGAGTGCGGGTACCAGCCGGCGTCCACGGCGGCGCGCGAGGCACCGACGGCCGCGCCGAGCGAGTCGGCCAGGGTCTCGACGATGTGGAAGTTCTCGGCACCGTTGACGCCACGGCCACCGGAGACCACGATCGCGGCCTCGGTGAGCTCGGGACGGCCGGTCGACTCGCGCGGGGTGCGGGAGACGACCTTGGTGCCGGTGGCCTTGTCGCCGAAGGTGACGGCGAGCTGCTCCACGGTTCCGGCGGCCGGGGCGGCCTCCGGAGCGGCCGAGTTCGGCTTGACGGTGATGACCGGGGTGCCCTTGGTGATGCGGGACTTGGTGGTGAAGGCGGCGGCGAACACCGACTGGGTGGCCACCGGGCCCTCGTCGCCGGACTCCAGGTCGACCGCGTCGGTGATGATGCCGGAGCCGATGCGCACCGCGAGGCGGGCGGCGATCTCCTTGCCCTCCGCGGAGGACGGCACGAGCACTGCCGCGGGGCTGACGGCCTGGTAGGCGGCCTCGAGCGCGTCCACCTTGGGCACGACGAGGTAGTCCGCGAACTCGGGGGCGTCGGCGGTCAGGACCTTCACCGCACCGTGCTCGGCGAGCACCGGGGCGGCGGTGTCGGCACCGGCGCCGAGGTGCACGGCGACGGGCTCGCCGATGCGGCGGGCGAGGGTCAGCAGTTCGAGGGTCGGCTTGCGGACGGCACCGTCCACGTGGTCGACGTAGACGAGAACTTCAGCCATGGGATTGCTCTCCTGCGAGTGCGAGGAATCTGGGGGCAGTTGGGGTGATCGCGGCAGCTCGGACGGACGTCCGGGCCGCGAGGCAGCGTTCTAGATGAACTTCTGACCCGCGAGGAACTCCGCGAGCTGCTTGCCGCCCTCGCCCTCGTCCTTGACGATCGTGCCGGCGGTGCGCGGCGGACGCTGCGCGGCGTCGTCCACCTTGGTCCAGGCGCCCTCGAGACCGACCTCTTCCGCCTCGATGCCGAGGTCCGACAGGTCCAGCGTCTCCACCGGCTTCTTCTTGGCGGCCATGATGCCCTTGAACGACGGGTAACGGGCCTCGCCCGACTGGTCGGTCACGGACACAACGGCCGGGAGGGACGCCTCGAGCTGCTCGCTGGCAGTGTCGCCGTCACGGCGGCCGGAGACCTTGCCGTCCTCGACCGAGACCTCGGACAGCAGCGTCACCTGCGGCACGCCGAGCCGCTCGGCGAGGATCGCCGGCAGCACGCCCATGGTGCCGTCGGTGGACGCCATACCGCAGATGACCAGGTCGTATCCGATGTGCTCGACGGCCTTGGTCAGAACCAGCGAGGTGCCCAGCGCGTCGGTGCCGTGCAGGTCGTCGTCCTCGACGTGGACGGCCTTGTCGGCACCCATGGAGAGCGCCTTGCGGAGGGCGTCACGCGCGTCCTCCGGGCCCACGGTCAGGACGGTGATCTCCGCGTCGTCGGCCTCGTCGGCGATCTGGAGGGCCTGCTCGACGGCATACTCGTCGAGCTCGGACAGCAGGCCGTCGACCGCGTCACGGTCGGTGGTCAGGTCCTCGGCGAAGTGCCGGTCGCCGGTGGCGTCGGGCACGTACTTCACACAGACAACGATCCTCAAGCTCACGCCGGCTCTCCTACTGCATCGTCTCTACTGGGGTGCCTCTTGCTGGCAGCATAGGCGCCATTCGGGGCGGATCCCCTGGTTGGGGCGCTCCGCACTCCCACCAAAATATTACTCGTCAGTACACTCGTACCGTTCCCGGTTATCAAGCGCTCACACCTGACCGCCAGAATGCCGTTTACGCAGGTCAGAGGCCATATCTTCGGATCGTTGGAGATGCATCTCACACGGCGGCGCCGCATATTCCGCCTTGATCGCCCACGATCGGCCCCGATCACCGACGACGGGCACGGCCCGAGCCGCGCGGAGCGGCCGAGGGGGAACGGGAGCACCGGAGGGCCTGTCGTTCGGACCAGGCCGGGCCCGCGGACGCGAACAAGTCGACGGGCGGGTCCGGGGCCGGCATACGGCACGGCCGGCGCAGCGCCGGATTCCACAGCGCAGGACTCCACACAGCACAGGACTCCACACCGCACAGGCCTCCACAGCGCGGGCCTCCGGAGCACCCGACTCCACAGCGCCGAACTCCGCGGCTCCCGGGACGTCCTGGCGCGCCGACGTGCCGGAACGGGAAGCGGCGGGTCAGTCGCGCAGGGCGTTGAAGCCGCCGTGGTGGTAGAGCAACGGCCGCACACCCTCCGGCCCCGAGGCGTCCGGCACGGCGCCCTCGACGACTTCGGCGAGCACCAGCCGGTGGTCACCGGCGGGTATCCGGGTCACCACCCGGCAGACGAGCCAGGCCAGCACCCCGTCCAGGACCGGCACCCCGTGCGGGCCGGAGTGCCAGCGGGTGGGCGGCGCGAAGCGGTCGGCGCCGCTGCGGGCGAACGTCGCGGCGAGCTCCTGCTGGTGCTCGGCGAGGACGTGCACTCCGACATGGCCCGCGTCGGCGAGGAGCGGCCACGTGGAGGACCCCGTACCGACTCCGAACGAGAGCAGCGGCGGCTCGGCGGCGACGGAGGCGAGCGAGGTCGCGGTGAATCCGGCGGGGCGGACCCCCGGAACGGTGATCACGGCGACGCCGGCGGCGTGCCGGCGGAAGGCGGAGCGCAGGAGGTCGGTACCGGCTAGCTGCAGGGCGCCGAGATCGTGCGTGGCCGTCATGGAGTTGTCCTTCTGTGGTGTGGGCCGGGTGGAGTCGTCGTTGCTCAACAGACCGGACAGCGCGCGCTGGCGTGCCGGACGAGGTCCACGTGTACCCGTCCGAAGAGAAGGAGTTCCGACCGCATGGGGGTCAGCCTGACGAGCGGCAAACCGCGACGTCAAGTGTGGTCCGGGAGATGGGAGAACCATCACGCCGCCGTCACACGGCCTCCCCCAGCGCCGCGATGACGTCCGCCCTGCGGGGCTGGCCGGAGGCGCGGCGCACGACGCGGCCCTCCGCGTCGAGCACCAGGACGGTGGGGGTGCGCAGGATCTGCAGGGAGCGGACGAGTTCGAGCCGGTCCTCCGCGTCGATCTCCACATGGGCCACGCCGTCGACCATCCCGGCGACCTCGGTGAGGGTCCGGCGGGTGGCCCGGCAGGGCTGGCAGAACGCGCTGGAGAACTGGACGAGCGTCGCCTTCCGCCCCAGACTCGCGCCCAGTTCGGCCGCGTCCAGCCGCACGTCACCGTCACGACCCCGCACCTTCAGCCTCCCGCTCCGTCGGGTGTGCACCACTCCATAGGCACCGGCCACCGCCAGCACCGCCAGGCACACCATCAGTCCGGTCATCCTCGACTCCAGCGTTCATGGGACTGCAAGAATTCCCGAAGCCATCATTCCGCTTCGCTGCGGCATGCTGAGGCCATGACTGCGGCCATGGACATACGAGGACCGAGATTCGGCGCCGCCGTGACCAGTGCGGTGCTGGCCACCGTGCTGATCACGGGGAGCGCGCCGCTGCTGGCCTGGCAGGCCCTGTGCTTCGCGGTGGGAGCGGCGGCCGGGGTGCCCCGGTCGCCGTACGGATGGCTGTTCCGGACCGTGGTGCGCCCGCGGCTGGGACCGCCGGCCGCGTTCGAGAACCCGGCTCCGCCGCGCTTCGCGCAGACCGTCGGCCTCCTCTTCGCCCTGGTGGGCCTCGCCGGATACCTCATGGGGCCCCCATGGCTGGGCATGGCGGCGACCGGGTTCGCCCTCGCGGCCGCCTTCCTCAACGCCGCCTTCGGCTACTGCCTGGGGTGCGAGATGTACCTGCTGGTCCGCCGGGCCACGGCATGAGCGAACACGGGGCAGAAGGGGCAGACGTGACGAGGATCTCCTGACGAGGAGCCTCCTGGGCTGGCCGAAGCCTCCGCGATCAGGCACGATCTGCCCAAAGCCAGAAACCTACGTCTGCGTAACTTCGCCGGGAGCACCCTCCCCGGGCCGTACAGAAGGGTCCCCCTGCATGGCAGAGCTCGTCTACCCGCCGGTGATCGGCGCCGCCCGCACCATGTTCAAGGCGCTCGACCTGCGCTTCGACATCCAGGGAACCGAACACATACCCCGGCGCGGTGGAGCCGTCCTGGTCAGCAACCACATCGGCTACCTGGACTTCGTGTTCTGCGGGCTCACCGCCCTGCCCGCCAAGCGCCTGGTGCGCTTCATGGCGAAGGAGTCGGTCTTCCGGCACAAGATCTCCGGTCCGCTGATGCGGGCGATGAAGCACATCCCGGTGGACCGGGCGCAGGGCGAGCACGCCTATGCGCACGCGCTCAAGGCGCTGCGCTCGGGCGAGATCATCGGGGTGTTCCCGGAGGCCACGATCTCGCAGTCGTTCACCCTGAAGAACTTCAAGTCGGGCGCCGCCCGGCTGGCGCAGGAGGCGGGCGTGCCGCTGCTGCCGATGGCGCTGTGGGGCACCCAGCGGCTGTGGACCAAGGGCAAGCCGCGCAACCTCGGCCGCAACCACATCCCGATCACCATCCGGGTGGGGGAACCGATGGACACCGACCCGGGCGAGACCACGGTGGGCATCACCCAGCGGGTCCGGGCGCGGGTGCAGGACCTGCTGGAGGCCGCGCAGCGTTCCTATCCGGTGCGCCCCAAGGGTCCGGACGACACCTGGTGGGTCCCGGCGCACCTGGGAGGCACCGCCCCGCCCCCGCCGCAGACGGCCGGGCAGGGCTGAGGCCCGCGGCCCGTCCTCGCGAACGCGCCGACGGGCCCGGAGGCAGCACCGTTGTGCCGCCTCCGGGCCCGTCGGTGCATTCGCTCCCGCCCCGCCGGCCGGTCAGCGGACACCGGTGAGCTCGCGGGGCAGCAGCTCCAGCAAGTGGGTCCGGTCCGCGGCCCGCCGGAACGCCGCCAGCACGTCCGGGTGCGGAGCGGCGTGCACGGTGCCGTAGTCGTGCTCACCCCGCTCGGGCCGGACGGGGTACGCGAGTTGCTCGCGGTCCAGGCTGAACCGGGCGTTCACTCCGGGCTTGTTGCCGCGCGGGTCCAGACGGGCCCAGCGCTCCTCGGCCGGCAGCCACAGGGCAACCAGGCCGTGCACCACGTCGTGCCGCTGATAGCAGAAGCCGGTGGGGACCGAGCGGGCGCGCAGCAGCGCCGCGAGTGCGTGGGACTTGGCGTGACAGATGCCGTTGCGGGTGGCCAGCACCTCGGAGGCGCGCAGGGCGACCCGCTGGTCGCCGCTGTCGCAGGAGTGCGGGACGGTGTCCCGGACGAACGTGAAGGCCGCCCTGGCGTAGGCGTACGGGCCGGCGGTGCCGGCCGCCAGCCGGTCCGCGGTGGCGCGCACCAGCGGGTGCCGGTGGTCCACGATGTCGTCCGCGGCGAGATAGGCCGACTCATCAGGGGCGTCCGGGGTGAGGTGCATGCCCGGAGCGTAGGAAAGCACCCGGTCGACATCAATCGATTTTCGACCGGGTGCATACCTATACAGCGCTACTGCTTGCCCATCTCCTCGGCCACGGCGGTGGCGAACGCGTCCACGTCCGCCTCCGCGGTGTCGAAGGAGCACATCCAGCGCACCAGGCCCGCGGCCTCGTCCCAGAAGTAGAAGCGGTACCGCTTCTGCAGCCGCTCCGCGACATCGTGCGGCAGGGTCGCGAACACCGCGTTGGACTGCACGGGGTACACGATCTCCACGCCGGGCACGTCCCGCACCCCGTCGGCGAGCCGCCGGGCCATGGTGTTGGCGTGCCGGGCGTTGCGCAGCCACAGGTCCCCGGCGAGCAGGGCCTCCAACTGCGCCGAGACGAAGCGGCACTTGGACGGCAGCTGCATGGACAGCTTGCGTATGTGCTTCATCGCCCGGGCCACGTCCGGGTTGATGACGACCACGGCCTCGCCGAACACCATGCCGTTCTTGGTGCCGCCGAGCGAGAGGATGTCCACGCCCACCGCGTTGGTGAACGCCCGCATCGGACGGTCCAGGGACGCCGCGGCGTTGCCCAGCCGGGCGCCGTCGAGGTGGACCAGCATCCCGAGCTGATGAGCGTGTTCGCAGATCGCCCGGATCTCGTCCGGGGTGTAGACGGTGCCCAGCTCGGTGCTCTGGGTGATCGAGACGACCTGCGGCATCGCGCGGTGCTCGTCGTCCCAGCCGAACGCCTGCCGGTCGATCAGCTCGGGGGTGAGCTTGCCGTCCTCGGTGGGCACGGTGAGCAGCTTGAGCCCGCCGACCCGCTCGGGCGCCCCGCACTCGTCCACGTTGATGTGGGCGGACTCGGCGCAGATCACGGCGCCCCAGCGGTCGGTCACCGACTGCAGCGCCACGACGTTCGCGCCGGTGCCGTTGAAGACCGGGAAGGCCCGCGCGGTCGGCCCGAAGTGGCTGCGCACGACGCGCTGGAGATGCTCGGTGTACTCGTCCTCGCCGTAGGCGATCTGGTGACCGCCGTTGGCGAGGGCGAGCGCCGCCAGGACCTCCGGGTGCGCGCCCGCGTAGTTGTCGCTGGCGAATCCGCGCAGCTCGGGATCGTGGCGCCGCTTGGCGTCAGTGGTCACGTTTGCGGAGTCAGCCACAGACGGTTTCCGTTCACTTCCTCGGCGGGCCGGCCCCAGACGCCGACGATGGACTCGGCCAGGTCGGAGACGTCGGTGAAGCCCGCGAACTTCGCGTTGGGGCGCTCGGCACGCATGGCGTCGTGCACCAACGCCTTCACCACCAGGATCGCAGCCGCCGCCTGCGGACCGCCTTCGCCCCCCTCCTTCTTGAAGGCGTCGGCGAGGGCGAGGGTCCAGGCCTCCGCGGCGGCCTTGGAGGCGGCGTAGGCGGCGTTGCCCGCGGTGGGCTTGCTGGCCCCGGCCGCGCTGATCAGCAGGTAGCGGCCGTTGCCGCTGCGCTGCAGCGCGTCGTGGAAGGCCAGCGAGGTGTGCTGCACGGTGCGGATGAGCAGGTTGTGCAGCGTGTCCCAGTCGGCGAGCGGCGTCTCGCCGAACGTCCGGCTGCCGCGCCAGCCGCCCACCAGGTGGACCAGGCCGTCGACCCGGCCGAACTCCTTCTCGGTGCGGGCCGCCCACTCCCGGGTCGCGTCCAGGTCGAGGAGGTCCACCGTGTCGCCGGTGACCGTGGCGCCGCCGTGCGCGTAGCGCGCCTCGTCGACCGCCTCGGCGAGCCGGGCCGCGTCCGCGTCGGACGCCACGACGGTGGCTCCCGCCTCCGCGAGCCGGAGCAGCGTCGCCCGCCCCGCGGGGCCGGCCGCGCCCGCCACCGCCACTACGGCGCCCTCGAGGGCCCCCTTGCCGTTGCTCGTCATTGTCGTCGCCTCTCCGGACTCGGTCACGCGGCCACCTGCTCGGCGCTCTGCGCCGTGATGCCCTTGGTGGAGGCGATCACGCCCTTGAGCTTCTTGGCGAGGGCCTCGTAGAACATGCTGAGCGGAAACTCGTCGGGAAGCACGTCATCGACGAGCTTGCGGGGCGGCTGTGTGAGGTCGAGGGCATCCGGGCCCTTGGCCCAGGTGGATCCGGGGTGCGGGGCGAGGTAGGTCGAGACGAGACCGTACGCGGCGAACCAGTGGACGAGCTTGGGGCGGTCGATGCCGTCGCGGTACAGCTTCTCGATCTCGGAGCAGAGCTGGTTGGTGACCTGCGGAGCTCGGTCCCAGTCGATGTGCAGGGTGTTGTCCGTCCAGCGTACGACGTCGTGCTGGTGGAGGTAGGCGAACAGCAGCTGGCCGCCGAGCCCGTCGTAGTTGCGCACCCGGTCGCCGGTGACCGGGAAGCGGAACATCCGGTCGAAGATCACCGCGTACTGCACGTCGCGGGCCTGGGCGAAGCCCTCGGCCTCGAGCTTCACGGCCTCCTTGAAGGCGGTGAGGTCGCAGCGCAGCTCCTCCAGGCCGTACATCCAGAACGGCTGGCGCTGCTTGATCATGAACGGGTCGAACGGCAGGTCGCCGTGGCTGTGGGTGCGGTCGTGCACCATGTCCCAGAGGACGAACGCCTGCTGGCAGCGGTCCTGGTCGGCGAGCATCTCGCGGATGTCCGCGGGCAGGTCGATGCCGAGGGTCTCGACGGCGGCCTCGCTGACCACCCGGAAGCGGGCGGCCTCGCGGTCGCAGAAGATGCCGCCCCAGGTGAAGCGCTCCGGCGCCTCGCGGACGGCGATGGTCTCCGGGAAGAGCACCGCGGAGTTGGTGTCGTAGCCGCTGGTGAAGTCCTCGAAGGTGATGCCGACGAAGAGCGGGTTGTCGTAACGGGTGCGCTCCAGCTCGGCGAGCCACTCGGGCCACACGACCCGGAGCACGACGGCCTCCAGGTTGCGGTCCGGGTTGCCGTTCTGGGTGTACATCGCGAAGACGACGAGGTGCTGGAGGCCGTCGGCACGCTGAGCGGCGGGCTGGAAGGCCAGCAGGGAGTCCAGGAAGTCCGGCACCCCGAAGCCGCCGTCGGCCCAGCGGCGCAGGTCGGCGACGAGCGCCCGGTGGTACTCCGCGTCGTGCGGCAGCAGCGGCGAGAGCTCCTCGACGGCCGATATCACGCGGGTGAGCGCGGCCTCCACGGTGGCGCGGCCGGGCGCGCCCTGGGCCTCGAGGTCGATCGAGCCGTCCTTGGCCTGCCAGGAGCGGATCTCCTCCACGGCATCCTTGAGCACGGGCCAGGACGGGTGATCAACCACGCGATCCGCGGGCAGAACTCCGCCTTCCGCACGGCTCTGCACAAGAATTTCCGTCATCACTCACCTTCCACGAAAGAACCTCGCGTCAAGACACGGTATCCGGACGACGTGGCTTCACTCAAGCGGAGTAGCCGGAAATTATCCGGCCCGACCGCCCCCGAAGCCGAGGTTTTTCCTGCCGGGGACCCGTACCCATGATGACCGCACCCATTCCCTCGGCGGTACGCGAACGGGCGGCCGGGGCGCTCACCGGTCCCCCGGGGCCCGGAACGACGGCCCGGAGCGGGGTATCGCGTCAGCTCACGGGGGACGCGCCCACGCACGGGTGACCGGCTTCGCACCCTGCAGCAACGGCCGTACCCGCGGTTAGGCTGCCAAGCCGGTTCAGTGGCAGCCGACCCCCGGAATGGAGACAACCGTGACCTTCCTCACCATCGGGCACCGCGGCGTGATGGGTGTCGAGCCGGAGAACACCCTGCGCTCGTTCGTACGCGCCGATCAGGAGGGACTGGACGTCATCGAGCTGGATCTTCATCTGAGCAAGGACGGCGCGCTCGTGGTGATGCACGACGCGGAAGTGGACCGCACGACGGACGGCCAGGGCCCGATCGCCGACTTCACCCTGGCCGAGTTGCGCGGGCTGGACGCGGGGCAGGGCGAGCGCATCCCGGTGTTCGAGGAGGTCCTCGACGCGGTGCGGGCCCCGCTCCAGGCCGAGATCAAGGACGTCGCCGCGGCGCAGGCGCTCGCCGCGGTCATGCGCCGGCGCGATCTGGCGGGCCGGGTCGAGGTGCTCTCGTTCCACGACGAGGCCATCACGGAGGTGCGCCGGCTGCTGCCGGAGGTGCGCACCGCGCTGGTCGCCAGCCGGTACGGCACCGAGGTCGTGGACCGCGCGGTCGCGGCCGGGGCCGGGACGCTGGTGCTGAACATCCGGCGGCTCACGCTGGAGACCGTGGAACGGGCCCGCGCCGCCGGTCTGCGGGTGATCGGCTGGGTGGTCAACACTCAGGATCAGCTGCGCCTGGTGCGGGCGCTCGGGCTGGACGGAGCGACCACCGACTTCCCGGAGATCAAGCGGACCAGCCGCTTCACGGCGTAGCCGTACCGCCCCGGCTCCCGGTGCGGGGGCCCCGGCGGCCGGTCCCCACGGACCGGCCGCCGGGGCCCCGGATCACCCCAGGTCCTTGACCAGGAGCTCGAACTGCAGGTCGTCGCGCTGCGGGATGCCGAACCGCTCGTCGCCGTACGGGAAGGGGGTCATCCGGCCGGTGCGCCGGTAGCCGCGGCGCTCGTACCAGGCGATCAGGTCGTCCCGCGCCGAGATCACCGTCATGTGCATCTCGCGCACGGCCCAGCTCTCGTGCGCGGCCCGCTCGGCCTCCGCCAGCACCACCCGGCCCAGCCCCGATCCCTGGAGTTCCGGCCGGATCGCGAACATGCCGAAGTAGGCGTGTTCTCCACGGTGTTCCAGCTGGCAGCAGCCGACGAGGACGCCGTCCCGCTCGACGACGAGCATCCGGCTGTCCGGGCTCGTCACCACGGCCGCGACGCCGTCGGGGTCGGTCCGCTGCCCCTGGAGCAGGTCCGCCTCGGTGGTCCAGCCGACGCGGCTGGCATCGCCGCGGTACGCCGACTCGATGAGTCCGACGAGCGCCGGGATGTCGGCTTCGGCCGCATCCCGGAAGGTCGGCGGGGCGGAAGGGGCTGCGGCGGTGTCCATCGCGGGCGGATCCTCTCGTACGGCCTGGCGCCTCCCCGGGGCGAGGGCGCGTCCATGGCGTCCCGCCCGGCCTGCGTCCGGACGGCGGGACCCTGCGGACGCGCCCCGGCGACGCGGCGCTGTGGCGTCCGAGGCTAACAACGCCGCGCCCGTACCGGCCCCGTCGGCCGGACGGTTTCCGGCCGACGCAGGGGCCGGGCGCGCCCGGCGAGGGACCGGGCCGAAGCGGGGCGACCGGTGATCTCCGGCGGCGGACTGCGCCGACCGGGCGGTACGGACGGCGGCCCCGGTGCAGGTGGTCGCCTACCGCTGCCGGGTGCCCCGGCCACCGGGACCGTCTCCGCGGCGGCCCGGCCGCCCGGCGGGCGGGTTTACCCGGGGGGTTTCTGTGCAGCTTCCCGACATGGTGCATGTACTGAGCAGCCGCATCCTGTTGCGTCCCACCGATCCGGACCGCTCCCGGGCCTTCTACGGCGAGGCGCTGGGCCTGGCCGTCCACCGCGAGTTCGGCACCGGTCCCGAGCGGGGCACGGTGTACTTCCTGGGCGGGGGCTTCCTGGAGGTCTCCGGGCGCACGGAGGAACCGGCCTCCCCGGGCCTCCAGCTCTGGCTCCAGGTCGCGGACGCGGCGCAGGCGCACGAGGAGCTGGCCGCCCGCGGGGTGACCGTGCTGCGCCCTCCGGTGCGGGAACCCTGGGGGCTGATCGAGATGTGGATCTCCGACCCGGACGGCACCCGGATCTGCGTCGTCGAGGTGCCCGAGGACCACCCGCTCCGGTACCGCCCGGGCATCTGAGCCCGCTCCGGCGCGCGGGCGGACGCATGTGCGGGCCAGGGCTTCGGAGCGCCGCAGCCGGGCCCCGAGGCGGCCGAGCCCGGCGGTCCGTGTCTCCGGGCCCCGTGTATCCGGCCCCGTGTATCCGGGCCCCGTGTCGTCGTGTGTCCCGTGCCGTCCGCGTCGGCGGCCGCGCCCCGGCGGTCCGCTCCCGGCCGCACCGCCCTCCCACCGACCGCGCCCCCCGGTGTGCGCCCGTGCGCTCCCGTGTGCCGGGGAGCCGTGGGCAGCCTCCCCGCGTGTCCCGTCCGGACCGGGAGGTGCGCCGTGCACGGACCGCCGCTGGTCGGCTGGCTGCTCGTCGTGGTGTGCGGAGCGAGCGGGGCGTACCTGCTGTTCCTGCGGTCCGCCGGCCCGCCGGAGCTGCGCCGCGGCGCCGGGGGCGAGGCACTGATGGGGCTGGTCATGGCGGCCATGGCGCTGCCGCTGCCCCAGCCGCAGCCGTGGTCGGCCCGGGCGTTCGCGGCGGTGTTCGCCGTCCTGGCGGTGCACGGCCTGCTCCCCGCGCGCGGGGACGGTCACCGGGTGCACCACGTCGTGGGCTCACTCGCGATGGTCTACGCCGCACTGGCGATGCCGACGGCGGCCGGACCGGGGCACCCCGGTCACTCGGCCGCCCAATCGCCGGGCGGACTCCCCCTGGTGACGGGGCTGCTGCTCGGTTACTTCGCGGTCTACATGCTGTGTGCGGGCGCCCGGCTCGTGCCGGCCGGCGGTGCGCCGGCCACGCGCCCGGGACCGCCGCCGGGCCTCGGCCGGGTGCTGCGGCCCGAACCGGCCACGGCCTGCCGGGTGTCGACGGCGATGGCGATGTTCGCCATGCTCCTGACCGTCTGAACGCCATGCTCCCGGCCGTCCTAACCGGCCCGGTGCCGTCCGGTCCCACCGGGTTCGTGGTGTGCGTCACTTCGCGGTCGAGGCCATACCCGTTGGTAGCCGGGCGCTCGTAGGCTGACGGCCATGATGCTCCCGCTCGCGCTGCTGGTCCTCGCCGGGCTGACCGCGGCCGTCGCCCCGCGCCTTCTGCCGGGCACCGAGTGGGCGGACCGCGAACCGGTGCTGGCCCTGTGGGTGTGGCAGTGCGTGGTGGCGGCGGTGCTGCTGTGCTGCACGCTGGCGATGGCGCTGAGCGCGGCGGGTGCCTGGGAGGACGTCCGCGGCCAGGTCTTCGCCCCGGCGCCGCACGGCGTGGTCGAGGCGTACGCGCTCCACGGGTACGGGCCCTGGGCCGGCACCGTGGCCGCCGCCCTGGCCTGTGGCGGCGCGTGGACCGCGGCGATGCTCACCCGCGAGATCCGGTCCGCGCGCGCCGAACGCCGCGTGCGGCGGGCGGAGTTGCTCCGGCGCTCCCCCCGGCTCCCCGGCGAGCACGCGGCCGAGGACCGGCTGGTGGTCCTGGAGGGCGAGCGCCCGGACGCCCGCCGGCTGCCGGGGCCGACGCCCCGGCTGGTCATCACCACAGCGGCGCTGCGGCGGCTGGACCGGCGCCAGCTGGACGCGGTGCTGGCGCACGAGCAGGGCCATGCCCGGGCCCGGCACGACTGGCTGCTGCACTGTTCCTCGGCCCTGGCCAACGGCTTTCCCCAGGTGCCGGTGTTCGCGGCGTTCCGCGACGAGATGCACCGGCTGGTGGAGCTGGCCGCCGACGACACCGCGTCACGGCGTTTCGGGCGGCTGGCGATCGCCCTGGCCCTCGTCGAACTCAACGAGGAGCGCGGGGTGTTCGGCCCGTGCCCGACGCCGCTGGCCCAGGTCCCGCAGCGGGTGGACCGGCTGCTGGCGCCCGCCCCCCGGCTGAGCCCGGGGCACCGGCTGCGGCTCACCGCGGCCGCGGCGCTCGTTCCGGTGGTCCCGCTGCTCGTGACCGGCGTCCCGGCCCTGCGGGTGCTCGGTTGACACCCGCTTCGAGCGGCGTCCCCAGAGCCTTCCCGCCCCCGGAGCAGGTCAGGATTCTTCCGTTCGGCGCGTTTCTTCCGTTCGACGCGCGGGACCGGTCCTGCCGTTCGAGGTCCGGCCGCAGGCGGCACGCGACGTGGTGCGGAGCCAGGAAGCGTGAACGACCGGCCGTCACCGCTTGCCTCCCCACGATCACCCGGGCCGGTCCGGGCGCCCGACTGGCCAGGCGTTCGGGCCGTCCGTCAAGATCTCCCCCATGGATGCGCCGCCTCTCAGCCCGCCCGACGGCCTCAGCACCCCGTCCCGTCCCGGTGCCCGGTGCCTGCTCTGGACGGCGGCGCTCTGCGGTCTGCTGAGCGGCGTGCTCCTGGTCCTGGTGGTGGCCGACTGGGCGCCGCTGACCGCGACCGACCGGGACGTCGCCGACGATCTGCACGGCTCGGCGGTGCGCAGCCCCGGCTGGACCCGTACGAGCCGGATCCTGACGGACTGGTTCTGGGACCCGTGGACGTTCCGGGCCCTGCTGGTGGCCGCCGGACTGCTGCTGCTGTGGCGCGGCTTCAGGGTCGCCGCGCTGTGGCTGCTGCTGGTGACACTGGCCGGGTCCGCGCTGCAACAGGGCGTGAAGTTCGCAGTGGGGCGGGAGCGCCCGCAGTGGCCTGACCCGGTGGCCACCGCCCACTACACGTCCTTCCCGTCCGGCCATGCGATGACCGCGGCCCTGGGCTGCTGTCTGCTGCTGTGGCTGCTGGTGGCCTGGGGCGTGCGCGGCCGGTGGCTGCGCGCCGCGGCGGCCGTCGCCGTGGTCTCGGTCCTGGGCGTGGGCTTCACCCGGCTGTATCTGGGCGTGCACTGGCTCTCGGACGTGCTGGCGGGCTGGCTGCTGGGGGTGGCCCTGGCGGCGCTCGCGGTCGCGGTGCTCCCCCGGTGCCAGGCCGTGGCGAACCGGCGCAAGGTGCCCTTGTCCGGCGGGGAGTGAACCCGGGAGGATCGCCCCATGGCGATCAAGGGCGTGCTCTTCGACTTCTCCGGGACCCTCTTCTGTGTCGAGTCGACGGAGTCCTGGCTGCGGGCGGTGACGGTACGGGCCGGCCTCGCGCTGCCCCAGGACGAACTCCTGCACTGGACCCGGCGGCTGGAGTGGGCGGGCGCCCTGCCCGGCGGGGTCGCCCCCCGGATGGTGCCGGCGCATCTCGCCCAGCTGTGGGCGGACCGCGACCGCAGTGCGGAGCTGCACCGCGCCGCGTACGAGGGTCTGGCCCGCGAGGCGCGGCTGCCCTGGCCGGAGCTGTACGGCCCGCTCTACGAACGGCACAGGGAGCCCGCAGCGTGGGCCCCGTACCCCGACACGGCCGAGGTGCTCGAGGCGCTGCGCGCCCGGGGCACGGGGGTCGCCGTGGTCAGCAACATCGGGTGGGACCTGCGGCCGGTGTTCCGTGCGCACGGTCTGGACACCCTGGTGGACACCTTCGTGCTGTCGTACGAGCACGCGGTGCAGAAGCCGGATCCGCGGCTGTTCTCGGTGGCCTGTCACGCGCTCGGGGTGGCGCCGCAGGACACGCTGATGGTGGGGGACGACCGGCGCGCGGACGCGGGCGCCGCGGCGCTGGGCTGTGGCGTGCACCTGGTGGACCACCGTCCGGTGGCGGACCGGCCGGACGCCCTGCGCCGGGTCCTTGACCTGGTCGACCGGGCGGACTGAGGCCCGGGAAACGGGGGACATGGAACGGGGCAGGCGGTGCGGAGCAGATAGCGGTGGCGCCGTGCGGCCGGGGACGGCCGGGCGGGCCCGTGCCGACGGCTGTTTTGCGGCCGGAGGTTTTCCGAGGCTCAGGGGTGGTCCGGGGGCCGAGGGTGTTCCCCGGGACGACAGCACTGGTGATGGCGCCGTGCGGTCCCGTCGCGGGGCGTGGTGCGGAGGCTGTCACAGGGCCTCGGCAGGCGCTGCCCGGCGGACGCGGTGCGGTGCTCCGGGTGCGGCACGGGGGCGACGAGGACGGCTTGAAACCGCCGTTTCGGACGATCCCCCGCGTCGCCCGAAACGGCGGCAGCCCTGGTAATCCGCCCCTCGAGCAGGGTCGGACGGCCATGGGCGGGCTCAGTATATTGGCTCGAAGCCAGTCAACGCAGGAGTTACAGCATGTCCCCGCGCAGCGCATCGGTCAATGAAGAGTTGCGCCGACGTTCCCGGGAGCGTCTGCTGCAGGCCACGGTGGAGTTGGTGGACGAACGGGGCTACGAGGCGACCACGCTGGCCGACATCGCGGACCGGGCCGGCTCGGCCCGTGGCCTGGTCTCGTACTACTTCCCGGGCAAGCGGCAGCTGCTGCAGTCGGCGGTGCACCGGCTGATGCATCTGACGCTCGCCGCGGCACTGGAGCGCGAGCCGCGGACCGAGGACGGCGAGGAACTGCTGGCCCGCGCCATCGACGCCGTCCTGGGCACGGCCCGCGACCATCCGACGCTGATGCGGACCCATATGGCCGGAATCCTCGCGGCCGAGGGGTTCGTCCAGTGCCCGGAGCAACAGCAACTGGCCGCCCTGCTGCGCGGCACCGTGGTGGCCTACGGCTCCGCCGACCCGGACACCGACTATCCGCTGCTCCGGGCGCTGCTGATGGGCGCGGTGGTGGCGGTGCTGCTGCCGGGCGCCCCGATGCCGCTCGGGCGGCTGCGCGCCGAGCTGTTCCAGCGGTACGGGCTGGCGTGGGAGCGCGGTGCACCACCGGAGGGGCCCGGTGGGCCGCTGGACGGTCCCGGCAGGCCGCCCGGCGGCCCCGGTGGGCGATCGGGCGGGCCCGGTGGGCCACCGGGACTCGGTGTGCCGCCGGAGGGGCCTGATGCGCCACCGGGCAGGTCCGGTGTGCCACCGGGCGGGCCGCCGCCCGGTGGCACCTCGCCGCTGCCGGCGCAGGGTCCGGTCAGCGGTAGTCGGGCTGCGTCTGCACATTGAGCCGGGACAGCCGGACGCTCTTGGCGCTGTCCGTCCGCGGGTCGTCGACGCGCAGCACATCGAGGCCCTTGACCATGTCGTTCGAGTAGATGTGGCCGTTGTAGTAGTACGCCGACCAGGAGCCGCCGCCGACGAGGGTGCTCGTGGAGAGCGGTCCGCGCTCGAAGTACCCGATCTCCCGGGGCTTCGCGGAGTCGGTGAAGTCCCAGACCGAGACGCCGCCCTGGTACCAGGCCTGGACCATGATGTCCCGGCCCTTGGCGGGGATCAGCGAGCCGTTGTGCGCGACGCAGTTCTCGGTGGCGGCCTGGTGCCGGGGGATCTTGTAGTAGCTGCGGAAGACCAGCTTGCGCGCGTCCCCCTTGCCGACGATGTCGTAGACGCCGTCGGCGCCGCGGTCCGGGCCGACCTCGGCGTTGCAGGTCGCCGCCCCGCCGCCGCCGAGCTCATCGGTGAAGACGACCTTGCTGCCGCGCTCGTTGAAGGTCGCCGAGTGCCAGAAGGCGAAGTTCACGTTGTCCTGGACCCGGTCGAGGACTCTCGGCTCGGCCGGCCGGGAGATGTCCAGCAGGATGCCGTCGCCCATGCAGGCGCCCGCGGCCAGCTTCAGCGTGGGGAAGGCGGTGATGTCGTGGCAGCCGGTGGTCTTGGAGACACCGGGGTTGACGGGGCCGCCGGGGTTGCCGCCGTCCGGGAAGAGCACCGGGAAGCCGACGACGGCCGCCTTCTGCGGGGCGTGCCGCGGCACCTTGATGACGGAGATGCCGTCGTGCGGGGGCCGGCAGTCGGGGAAGGACTCGCTCGGCGAGTACGAGGAGACGTAGACGTAGACGTCGCCCCGGTCCGGAACCAGGGTGTGGGTGTGCGAGCCGCAGGCGGTCTCGACGGCAGCGACGTACTTCGGGTTCTTCTTGTCGCTGATGTCGAAGATCTTCATGCCCTCCCAGGAGGACTTCTCGGTGGCCGGCTGGGCGGTGCTGGCACAGGAGTCGTCGCTGCGGGAGGAGTCGGTGGAGAGGAACAGCAGGTCGCCGGAGACGGACACGTCGTTCTGGGAGCCGGGGCAGAGCACCTGGCTGACGGTCCGGGGCTCCTTCGGGTTGCCGATGTCGAAGATCCGGAAGCCGTCGTAGTTGCCCGCGAAGGCGTACCGGCCCTGGAAGGCGAGGTCCGAATTGACCCCCGGGAGCGCGTCCTTGGGGATGTTCCCGAGCGGGGTGACGTTCGAGCTGTGCACGATCTCGTCGACGCCGGGCAGGTCACCGCGCGCGATCGCGGCCTCGGTGCCGGCCGAGGAGCTCCGGCTCACCGGCTTCTCGACCGGAGCGCCGCCGGGGTCGGGGACCGCACCCGCCGGGGCCGCCGCCAGGACCGAGGCGAGCAGACCGAGGGCGGCGGCCGCCACGCCGAGGCGTCTGCGCCGTACACGGGGATGGGGCAAAGACGTCACTGCGTCCTCCCTTGAGTCCGTTCGGAGTTGAACGGTGCTGGCCGCAGTATCGCCCTTCGCATGTACATATCAATAGACTCGGGGGCAGCAGTCGGACAGCTCTCCGCGACCGGAAGTGCGCACCGTCGTGACAGGACCGTCTCCGACCGGCCGGTTCCGCCGGTCACGCCGACCCGGGAGGTCGCTGTGCCCCACCGCCGCAGCACGTCGCACGTCCGCGCCCGGACCGCCGCCCTCGCCGTGACAGCCGTGCTCCTGGCCGTCGGCGGGTGCGGGCCGGATGACGACGCGGGAGCCGCCGCCGGCCGGCCCTCCGTCGTGGCCCCGGGCCGGCCCGGGGAATCCGCCCGGACGCTCTCGGCCGAGGAGGCCGCGCGGTCCGTGCGGCACGACCGCCCCGGCACGGCCGACTTCGGCTATGTGCACCGCATGATCGAGCACCACCGGCAGGCCCTGGTGATGACCCGTCTGGCGCCGGACCGGGCCCACTCGGGGAAGGTCGAACGGCTCGCGGAGCGCATCGCGGCGGCCCAGGGGCCCGAGATCGGGGCCATGGAGGGCTGGCTGGCGACGCACGGGAGCGGGAGGAAGACTTCCGGCCACCAGGGGCACGGCAGCAGCGGCGCGGACGGGAAGAGCCACCAGGGGCACGGGGCCGGCGGGCACGCGGGCGCCGGTCACCGAGCGCCTTCCGGCCGGGCGGGGCACTCCCACGGCCCGGGCGACCACGTCGGCATGCCCGGGATGGCCTCGGAGCGGCAGCTCGCAGCGCTGCGCGCCGCCCGGGGCCGGGCCTTCGACGCGCTCTTCCTCCGGCTGATGATCACCCATCACCAGGGGGCGGTGACCATGGCCACCGAGCTGCTGTCCCAGGGCAGCGACGTGCTGGTCGAGGAGATGGCGAACGATGTGATCGCCCAGCAGTCGAGCGAGATCAACCGCATGCGGGACATGGCGAGGACCCGTTAGACGATCCGGAGCAACCGGCGGGCGCCACGCGCCGGGCGCCTCCCGCCCCCGCCTTCCCGGTGCCATGCTGGAGACGTCCCTGCGGGAAGGAGCCGCCGTGCTGCGTGTCGCCGTTGTCGGCTCGGGACCGAGCGGGGTGTACACCGCCCAGGCCCTGGTCGAGCAGGAGGCCGTGCCGGACGTGCAGGTCCACGTACTGGACCGGCTGCCGTGCCCGTACGGGCTGGTGCGCTACGGCGTCGCGCCCGACCACGAGAAGATCAAGTCGCTGCAGAACACCCTCCGCAGGGTGCTGGAGCATCCGCGTGTCGGCTTCCTCGGCCATGTGCGGGTCGGAGCCGACGGATTGTCCCCGGAGCGGCTCCTCGGGCTCTATCACGCCGTCGTCTACTGCGTGGGCGCGGCGACCGACCGGAGGCTCGGCGTCCCCGGGGAGGATCTGGCGGGCAGCTTCTCGGCCACCGAGTTCGTCTCCTGGTACAGCGCCCATCCGGACGCCGCGCCCCGCGGGTTCCCGCTCGGTGCCCGCTCCGTCGTGGTGATCGGCGTCGGCAACGTGGCCGTGGACGTGGCCCGCATCCTGGCCCGGGGCGCCGACGAACTGCGGCCGACCGACGTGCCGCAGGCGGCGCTGGGCGTGCTCGCCGCGAGCCGGGTGACCGATGTGCACATGGTGGGACGGCGCGGGCCCGCCCAGGCCAGGTTCACCACCAAGGAGCTCCGGGAGCTGGGCACGCTGCCGGGCGCCGATGTGCTCGTGGACCCGGCCGAGACCGCCCTCGACCCGGCCGTCACCGACCTCTCGGAGCTCCCGGCGGTCTGCCGGCGCAATGTGGAGGTGCTGCGGGACTGGGCCGCCCGGCCGCCGCGGGGCCGGGACCGCCGCATCCACCTGCGATTCCGGCTGCGGCCGGTGGCGCTGCTGCCGGCTCCGGACGGGGAGCGGGTGGCCGGGGTGCGCTTCGAACGGACGGTGCCGGACGGGCAGGGCGGGATCACCGGGACCGGCCGGTTCGAGGAGATCGACGCGCAGCTGGTGCTCCGGTCGGTCGGCTACCGGGGCGTCCCGCTGCCGGGGCTGCCGTTCGACGCCGAGCGCGGCACGGTCCCCCATACGCAAGGACGGGTGCTGCGCGACGGCCGGCCCTCCCCCGGTGAGTACGTGGCCGGATGGATCAAGCGGGGGCCGACGGGCGTCATCGGGAGCAACCGGCCCTGCGCCAAGGAGACGGCCGCCGCCCTGCTGAGCGACGCCCCCGTACTGGCGCGGCGGGTGGTGGCCGAGGACCCGGTGGCGGCGCTGCGCGGCCTGGGCCAGGAGCCGGTGGAGTGGCGCGGCTGGCAGGCGATCGAGGCGGCCGAGGCGGAGCTGGGGCGGTCGCTGGGCCGCGCCTCGGTGAAGATCTCCGACTGGGCGGGGCTGCTGGCGGCGGCGGGCGAAGCCCGGGATCAGACCTCGCCGAGCGGAGCCCTCTGACGGCCGGCGGTTTCGGCCAGCCGTGCGGGGTGTTCCCCCGCACGGCACCGGACATCAGGTCCCTGCCCAATAGCCGTCCCCGCCCCGGCCGGGCTCGGGCCGGCCGAACGCCTGCGCCTTCCTGGCCCGGGCCGTCAGCCGCGCGGGACGGCCCGGCTGACGGCCACGGTCACAGGACACGATCGGCGCGCGGAAGCGAACGGACCGCATAGGCGACGGCCCAGCACAGCGGCAGGGCCAGGGCGGCGACGAGCGCGAACTTGGCGGCTGCCGGGGCGTGCAGGCCGCGGAAGGCGAAGCCCAGCCCGACGAGCACCGGCGCATGGAGGACGTAGACGGCGAAGGCGTGCCGGGACAGGAACCCGGCGACGGTCCCCTGCCGGTTGAGACGCTCACGGAAGAGGACGGTCAGACCGAGGACGAGCCCCACGGCGAAGGTCGACTCCCACGCGGCCGCGACCAGCGACTGCCAGGTGCCGTGCCCGTCCAGCGCCGCGCCCTTCACCGTGGTGACGAACGGGAGGTAGGCGAGCGTGGCGACGGTGGCGACGGCGAAGCCCGCCCGGCCCGCGGCCCGGGAGAGCGACTGCGGCCAGCCGCGACGGTGGGCCAGCACGCCGAGGACGAAGAAACTCGCGTACTGCGGCATGAAGTTGGGGGTGGGCAGGCCGAGGACGGGGACGTAGGTGTCGGTCGGGACGAGGAAGCGCCACAGGTAGGTGGAGAGGGCGAGCGCGACGGTGAAGACGATGACGGCGAGCGGCCGCGGGGGGCGCGGGTCCCGCACCGTCTCCCGCCGGGCCTGCGCGACGGAGCCGGAGAGGCGGCTCGAGGCACGACGGCGGACCAGCGCGTAGAGGAGGGCGAACACGAGGAGCACCTCGACGAACCACAGCGGCCCCGCGTCCCAGCTCAGCAGGTAGTACACCCCGTAGGGAAGGGACTCACCGCGCTCGGCGAAGGTCGCCCGCAGGTCGGCGTACCCGCCGATGTCCGCCAGGGGACGTACAGCCAAGAGGAAGGCGAGCAGCGGCAGACCGAGCCGCTTGAGGCGGTCCCGGACGAAGGGTCGCGCGCCCTTGCGGTCGTAGGAGGCCGGCGTGAAGTACCCGGCGATCATGAAGAAGAACCCCATGAAGAACGCCTGGTTGAACATCACGAGGACGTCCAGGAGAAGCCCGGAGCCGTCCTCGGCGGGCTCGGTGTAGTACCAGGCGGGGATGTTGCCATAGGTGACGGCGGTGTGGTGCAGCACCACGAGCGCCGTCAGCGCGATCCGCAGGTTGTCGATGTAGAGCAGCCGCGGGCGCTCGGGCCGTGCTTCGGCGGCCGGCTCGGGCCGGGCCGCGCTGACAGCCGCTTGTTCCGGAATTGCTGTCATGGAGGGTTCTTCCTGTTCACTGCTGTTCTTCGGTCACTGCTGTTCTTCGGCCGGTGCGTTTTCCGCGCGCGTCGCGCGCTGGAAGATGCCGGCCAGTTCGCGGGCGTGGGCGGCCAGATCGTGCTCGGGGTGCGCGCTCCAGTACGCGAACATGTCGTCGATCCCGGCCTGGAGCGTGACGGCCATGACGCGGACGTCGAACGGGCGCAACTCCCCGCTTCGCTGCCCGTCGAGGAAGGCGTTCTCCAGCCGGACGTAGAGCGGTTCGCTCGACGCGACCCCGTAGCGCGGCGCCCCGTCATCGGTACGGAAGTGGTGGAAGATCTCGCCGAGCGCGATGAGCTGGGTCCGATGGCCGAGCATGTACTCGGCGACCGACTCGATGTAGCCCCGCAGCCACGTGGTGGCCCCGGACCGGTCGTCCAGCCGGCCCCCGACGAAGGCTCCGATCTCCTCGTAGACCTGCTCGACGAGCCGCTCGATCAACTCCCCCTTGCCGGCGAAGTGATACGAGATCACACCCTTGCTGATCCCGGCCCGCTCGGCGATCCGCGCCAGTGAGGCCTTCGCGAACCCGAGTTCCGCAATGGTCTCGACGGCGGCGGTGACGATCTGGGCGCGGCGCGCCCGCTCGATGAACGAGCGTTCCGGCTCCCCGCCCTTCCGCTCGTCCTTCCCCGCACCGGTCCGGCCGCGGGGAGCATTTTTTGACCGCATGGCCAAAATTCTAAACACATGGCCAACTGCTGTCCAAACAGCTCCCGTTGGCTCTCGATGACGTCTCGGCGGTCGAACGGCTGCCCCGAACTGCCCCTCTGTCCAGCGGCATTCACTCCGACGGCTCCCGCAGGTGCCCGCCGGGACTCCGCGGGCCGTTCCTGCCGGTGTTCCGGACGCCGCGCGCGGGCGGGACGGGGGAAGGGCCCGGGACGGGCCGGGACGCACCGGGACCGGGGCCGGGGCCGGAGCCGGGAGCCGGAGCTGGGGACGGGGCCGGGGACGGGGCCGGGGACGGGAGGACCTTCGGGGAGAGCGGCGCGACCGGGCGCACCGCTCTCCGCCACGGGCGGTGGCAGGTACCGGGGGAGGATCATCGAAGCGGGACGGGCACGGGGCGGGGCCCCTGCCCGCGGAGATCGTCGGGGGCGGGCGGGCCGGTGCCGCGCCGCCGGGGCGGGAGCTGCTGGGCCCCCTCCCCGCGGCGCCTGCCCCGCGGCACGCGAGCCGGGCGGCCACGGTGGCCGCGCGGTGGCCGCGGTGGCGGTGGCAGTATCGTCGGGCCGCCTGACCTGCGCGGACGACGAGCCGGGCGCCGTTGTCGGTGCGGGGGTGCAGACTGGCCCGTACTGGAGACAACGGCGTCCCGGAGGTGGTCGGTCATGACCGACGTTCTGCTCGCAGTCGGCACCCGGAAGGGGCTCTTCGTCGGCAGACGGAGAGACGGGGCCTGGAGCCTCGACGGCCCCCACTTCCCGGCTCAGGCCATCTACTCGGTCGGCATCGACACCCGCCGCTCCGCGCCCCGGCTGCTGGCCGGCGGGGACAGCGCGCACTGGGGGCCCTCGGTGTTCCACTCCGACGACCTCGGGGCGAGCTGGCACGAGCCGAAGCAGCCCGCGATCCGCTACCCCGAGGACACCGGCACCTCCCTGGAGCGGGTCTGGCAGCTGCATCCGGCGGGGCCCGCGGCGCCCGGCGTGGTGTACGCGGGCACCGAGCCCGGGGCGCTGTTCCGCTCCGAGGACTGGGGCGAGAGCTTCGAGCTGGTGCGGCCGCTCTGGGAGCACCCGACGCGGGAGGACTGGCAGCCGGGCGGCGGCGGGCTCGCCGTCCACACGGTCGTCACGGACCCGCGGGACGCGGACGCGGTGACGGTCGCGGTGTCCGCGGCCGGGGTGTACCGGTCACGGGACGGCGGGGAGAGCTGGGCCCCGTCCAACTCCGGGGTGGAGGCGGTCTTCCTGCCCGATCACTTCCCGGAGTTCGGGCAGTGCGTGCACAAGATCGCTCAGGACGCCGGGGACCCCGACCGGCTGTATCTGCAGAATCACTGGGGCGTCTACCGCAGTGACGACTCCGGAGCCGGCTGGACGTCGATCGGCGAGGGCCTGCCCTCCGACTTCGGCTTCTCCGTCGCCGCCCACCCGCACCGCGCCGACGTGGCCTACGTCTTCCCCATCACCGCGGACTCGGACCGGGTGCCGGCCGGCCGGCGGTGCCGGGTGTACCGCACGGAGAACGCGGGGGCCGACTGGCAGGAGCTGTCCGCGGGCCTCCCCGAGGAGCCGCACTACGGCACCGTGCTGCGGGACGCGCTGTGCGTGGACGACTCCGACCCGGCGGGCGTCTACTTCGGCAATCGCAACGGCGAGCTCTTCGCCAGCGCGGACGACGGCGACAGCTGGAGCCAGCTGGCCTCCCATCTGCCGGACGTGCTCTGCGTGCGGGCCGCCGTGGCGTGACACCGTGCGGCCGCCTGCGGACAGGTGCGGTCCCGGCGCCGTGCAGGCCCGCCGACTCAGGGCAGCCAGCTCAGGCCCGCCGGCTCAGGGCAGCCGCCAGTCCACGGGCTGGGCGCCCTGGCGGATCAGCAGGTCGTTGGTGCGGCTGAACGGCCGTGAGCCGAAGAAGCCGCGGTCCGCGGACATGGGTGACGGATGCGCCGACTCGATCGCCGGGAGGTCGCCGAGGAACGGCCGCAGATTGCGGGCGTCCCGCCCCCACAGCACGGACACCAGCGGCTTGCCCCGCTGGACCAGAGCGCGGATGGCCTGCTCGGTGATGTCCTCCCAGCCCTTGCCCCGGTGCGCACCGGGCTTGCGGGGAGCGGTGGTGAGGGCCCGGTTGAGCAGCAGCACGCCCTGCTTCGTCCAAGGGGTCAGGTCGCCGTTGGAGGGGCGGGGCAGTCCGAGGTCGGTGTTGAGCTCCCGGAAGATGTTCTCCAGGCTGCCGGGCAGCCGCTGCACCTCGGGAGCCACCGCGAAACTGAGCCCGATGGCCATGCCCGGGGTCGGATACGGATCCTGGCCCACGATCAGCACCCGCACCTCGTCGAAGGGCTGCTGAAAGGCGCGCAGGACATGGGCTCCGGCGGGCAGATAGGTGCGGCCGGCGGCGATCTCCGCGCGCAGGAAGTCACCCATCTCGGCGACGCGTCCGGCGACGGGCTGCAGGGCCTGTGCCCATCCGGGCTCGACAACTTCGTTCAACGGTAGTGCTGCCACAGGGGATCACTCTACTGGCGTACGGAGCGCGGTCCGCCGCTTCCGGCACACCGGGTGAACGTCTTCCGGCCACGGCCGTGCACACGGCGCCGTGCCCGCGCCCCCGCGCCCCGGCACCGGGGAGAGGTCACCGGCCGTTGCCGCGCATGCGCTTCGCACCCGGGTCCCACCTACGACCGCCCACGCCAACACAACGCCCACGCTCGGCGGCCCGCACACGGCTGGGCGGCCGACTCGGCGACTCGGCGACTCGGCGACTCGGCGACTCGGCGACTCGGCGACTCGGCGAACGACCGTACGCAACGAGTCGCAGGGTGGGCAAGCCGGGCGGGGCCGTCGGGCACGGGGGTTATGGAGAGGGGGCGTTGCCGGGCCGCCCCCGCGAGGCGCCGGGAGGGCTTCAGGGCACGCGAACCCTTCCCTAACTGCGATGGTGGAGCGCCCCGCCAGAGAGCCGGCTCCACCACCGCATCCGGGGGCCTCTACTGGTGCGCGCTGAGCACGCCACCGGCGCTGAGCACGATGGACACGCCGTTGGAGACGAACCCGATGTCGTGCTGGTTCGCTTCCACCGTGTCGTCCGCGTCGCCGCTCTCGCTGAAGAACTGCGCGCGGTAGTGGAGGTCGCCGAGCTTGGTGACCTTGACCGTCCAGCCGCCCTCGATCTCGAAGGTGCCCGGTCCCTGGTGTCCGCCGCCCATCCAGGAGTTGACCTGGCCGTCCGACGTGAGCACGACGAACATGTCGTTGGCGTCGAGCCCGTCGTCCTGCTGCTTCGCCTCCATCGTGGCCAGGACCGAACCGCGGGCGACGATCTTGGCACGGTAGTGCTGGGGGCCGACCTTGGTGATCTCGGCCTTGCTGACGCCGTCCGCCAGGCGCTGGGTGCGGACCGGGGCTGCCGCCTTGCCGCCGTTGGCGGTGGGCGAGCTGCCGGACTGCTTGCCCCCGGAGCCCGCCTTGGTGCCGACCTCGGCACCGGCATCGGAGCTCTTGTCTCCGGCGGAGGAGCCCGCGCCGCTGGACTCGGCGGCAGCTGAGCCCTGGTCCGTGCGGCCCGCGGGCTTCGCGCCGGCGGTGTCCGAGCCGGAGCAGGCGGTCAGGGTCAGGCCGGCGGCCGCGGTCAGGGCCAGAGCGGCCATGCGCAGGCCGCGGCGACGAGCGGTGCGGACAGTGGTGCTGGAGCTCATTTCAGGTCCCCCCGGGTCAGCTGGTGTCGTTGTTCCTCGGTACGTCATCCACTGTGCTGGGGGCGGCTATCGCGAAGCTGCCACTCCCCTAACGTCCGGCTAACACGGGGAAGGCAGCCGCTGCGGCCGGGGAATCCGCCGAGCCGCGTTCCTGCGCTTAGGCTGCGGTCGTCGCCCCCTTCCGCTTCCTCCTCTTCTCACTTTGGAGCCGGGTCATGAGGTCACCCCTGTCCCCGTGGGTCCTCGGTGTCGATTCGGGCGGTTCGGGGATGCGCGTCGCGATCGCCCGGCCCGACGACGGCCGGCCCGTCGCCACCGTGGCCTCCGACACCCCCGCGCGCATCGGCCCGGCCGGTGTCGACGCCGGCCACTTCCTGGAGCTTCTGCTGCCCGCGGCACGTGAGTTGCTCAGCAGCACCGGCGCCGACGGACCGCCGTCCGCTGTCGCCGTCGGCGCGGCGGGCATGGCGACGCTCGGCGACGAGCTGCGGGCCCGGCTGCCGGGCGCCCTGGCGGACGCGCTCGGGGCCCGGCGGCTGGCGCTCGCCGCCGACGCGGTGACCGCGTACGCCGGGGCGCTCGGGCAGCAGGCGGGCGCGGTGGTCGTGGCGGGCACCGGGCTCATCGCGGTCGGTACGGATCTCGGCCCGGCCGGGCGCGGCTGGCGGCGGGCCGACGGCTGGGGACATCTGCTGGGCGACTGCGGCAGCGGAGCCTGGATCGGACGGGCGGGTCTGGAGGCGGCGCTGCGCGCCCACGACGGCCGGGCGGGAGGGTCGGCGGCTCTGCTGGCGCGGCTGGAAGCCGTGTTCGGTCCGGCGGCGGGCATGCCGGGGCTGCTGTATCCGCGTGCCGACCGGGCCGCCGTACTGGCCCGGTTCGCTCCCGAGGTGGGCCGGTGCGCCGCCGAGGACCCGGTGGCGGGGGCCGTTCTCCGGGAGGCCGCCCGGTCGATCGCGGAGGCGGCGGCCGCGGTCCGTCCGGAGGCCGTGGGGTGTCGTCTCGCCCTCACCGGCGGGCTGTTCCGGATGGGCGAGCCGCTGCTGGCTCCGCTGCGGGAGGAACTGGCCCGGCAGCTCCCGGATGCCGAGCCGGTGGAACCGGCGGGTGACCCGCTGGACGGGGCGCTGGGGATCGCCGCGGCGCTCGCCTCCGGCCGGCTGGCTCTTCCGGTCGACTCCCGGATGCTGCAGGTGACGGGGGGTGTGGGGTAGAGCGGGGGCGGGGTGCGTCGTGAGTGCGGGGTGTGGGGTGCGGGGCGGGGGCGTCGTGGTGAGTGCGGGGACGGGTGGGTCGCCCTGAGTGCGGGGTGCGGGGTGCCGGGTGCCGGGTGCGGGGTGCGGGGTGCCGGGTGCGGGGTGCGCAGCGTCCTGGGGGTGGAGCGCGGTGCGTCGTGGGGGCGGGGACGGGGCCTCCGGGGTGGGGGGTTCCGGAACGTATATTTACGTGCCTGGCGGCCCACAAATACACGGCAGCTTCCGGCCCCCCCCACCCCTGCGGCCCCGTCCCCGCCCGCCGGTGGCCCTCTCCAGGAGCCCGTCAACGTGACGCCCTGGCCCGATGCGGGCGTCGTCCCGTTGGAGATGCGCGGCACCTCATCTTGCTGGAGCGGCAAGGGCTCGTGCGGTGACGCTCTGCCGTGCGAAGTAGCGCGGGGATGCCGGGCGTGGCCGGTTGTTGTGGGTACGACGGGGCGCAGGGGTGCGGGCGTTGATCGAAGCAGTGGATAAATCGGGACGACCGACGCACGCTTGCCCCCTCCCCGAACGGCCGAGCCCGCAAAGGGATTAACATGCGGCGCCATGAGCACCCCCACAGGGCCGGCGTCCGGCCTGCCTGTACGAATGCCGCGTCCCCGCCAGCCAGGGCGACACCGCAAACCGGAGCCGGTGGCGGCTCCCGAGGGTGCGCCCGCGCTCGTTCTCGCCGTTCCCGGCACTCCCGGCCCCGATACCCGGAGCCTGGCCGAGGAAGCGGTGAGCATCGCGCGTTCCGAGCTGCCCGGCCTGGACGCCCAGATCGGATATGTCGACGGCGACGACGCGGAGTTCCCGTCGCTGGGCGCGGTGCTGGCCCGCGCCGCCGCCGACCGCACCGCCCGGGCCGCCGCCCGGCAGGAGGAAGGAGCTGAGCCCCCCGCCCGCCGGGACGACGACGGACCCGTCGCGGTGGTCGTTCCGCTGCTGGCCGGCCCGGACAGCGCCCTGATGCGCCGGATACGCCAGGCCGTCATGGACAGCCGCACCGCGGCGGAGCTGACCGATGTCCTCGGTCCGCACCCGCTGCTGGCCGAGGCGCTGCACGTCCGGCTGTCGGAGGCCGGGCTCGCGCGCGCCGACCGCGCCCGTCTGTTCACGGTGGCCACCGCCGCGGACGGCATCATCCTCGCCACCGTCGGTGGTGAGGAGGCGGTGCAGGCGGCCGGTATCACCGGCATGCTGCTCGCCGCCCGTCTGGCAGTGCCGGTGCTGGCCGCCGCGCTGGACATCGACGGCTCGGTGGCCCGCGCCGCCGACCAGCTGCGCGGCTCCGGCTCGGCGCAGCTGGCGCTCGCGCCGTATCTGATCGGCCCGGAGGTCGCCGACGGTCTGCTGAAGGCCGCGGCCGACGAGGCCGGCTGCTCGGCCGCCGAGGCGCTGGGCTCCTACCCGGCGATCGGCAAGCTGGCCCTGTCGCAGTACGCGTCCGCGCTGGGCATCACGCTGCAGAACCAGAGCGCCGGAGCCCGCTGACAGCCTTCCCCGAACAGGCTCGTCCGCACGGCTCCCGGGCCGGAACCCCGCATCGGCGGGGTTCCGGCCCGCTGTCGTTCCCGGGCTCAGCCCGGGTACTCGCCCCGGGCACGGGCGCCGGCCCCGGGGCTGTGGACGAACGCCGGACGGCGCTCGGTGGAGTCGTAGGTGCGGTGGAAGACCGGGGTGGTGGCCCCGGAGAGCGGCGGCACGATCCACGACCAGTCGGCGCCCACCTCCCGGCCCCGGCACCGCTCCCGGTCGATGTGGGTGAGGAAGCGCCGGGACTCGGTGTGGTGGTCGGTGATGGTGACCCCGGCGCGGTCGAAGGAGTGCAGCACGGCCCGGTTCAGTTCGACGAGCGCGCGGTCCTTCCAGAGCGAACGGTCCGTCGAGATGTCCAGGCCCAGCCGCTCGGCGATGCGGGGCAGCAGGTCGTAGCGGTCGGTGTCGGCCAGGTTGCGGGCGCCGATCTCGGTGCCCATGTACCAGCCGTTGAAGGGCGCGGCAGGGTAGCGCACGCCGCCGATCTCCAGGCACATGTTGGCGATCGCCGGGACGGCGTGCCAGCGCAGCCCCCATTCGGCGCACCAGCCGGCCTCGGGGTGCTCCAGCGCCACCTCCAGCACCGCGTCGGGCGGGAGGGCGAACCACCGGGGTTCCTCGCCGCGCCCCTGGAGGACCAGCGGGAGGATGTCGAACGGGGTGCGTGGGCCGCCCGGCCAGCCGAGCCGCAGGGCGAGCGCGGTGATGCCGGTGTTGCGGGGATCGCCGTGCGCCAGGGAGCCGCCGGGGCCGTACCCGGCGTAGCGCACGAGCTGTTCGCTCCAGATGCGGGGGCCGGGGCGGCCGGGCTCGTCCGGCGCGAAGACGGTGATCAGCGGTCGGATCCGGCCGCCGTTGGCCGCGAGCCGCAGATGGGCGACGCACTCCCGGGCCATCGACGCGGCGTCGTCGAGCTGCCGCAGGTCCCTGACCTGGAGCGCGCGCCAGTACAGCCGGCCGATGCAGCGGTTGCTGTTGCGCCAGGCGACGCGGGCGCCGAAGGCCAGCTCGTCGGGCGTGTGCCGGTACGTCCCCCGCTCCTCGATCTCCGCACGGACCTCGGCGAGACGTTTCTCCCCGTCCCCGGCGCGGGGCTCCTCCCGGTGGTACAGCCGCAGGAACTCCTGGGCCTCCTGCCAGACGGACCCCGTTCGGGGGCCGGGCCGGGGGCACCGGCGGAGCGCTGCCGGAGGCCGGCCGCGGGCCTCGTCGCGGGGGTTCGGCCCGGTGCCGTACACCCCTGCCTCTCCCCTGTCCGCACGGCGTAAGTACCTCCGCATGACCCACCCCCAGGCATACCGTTCGTCGGCGCGATGCGGCCGGGTTACCCCTCGTGCGGGCTGATCCACCCTGTTCTTGCACGGTGCATCTGCCCGGGGCACGGGCCGTTGCGCGGCGCCGCAGGTCGGGACGATGCGTGGGGGCGCATCGGGGGGTGTTACGGCGGCGCGCCGGGCCGGGCGAGCGCCGCTTCGGGCGCGGGCGGGCGCGCCGGGCCGGGGCGGGGTCGACGCGTCGGCTCCGGTTGGCGGGTGCGGGCCCGTCCGGGGGCCTGCCCGGGGCGGGCCGGGGACGTCGGATCCGGCCCGCGCGGAGGTTCCGGTTCCAGAGCCGTTGCGGCCCCGGTCCTGGCCCGATGGCTCATTTCGGTCCAGCGGGAACGCCTCCGGATTGGGCCATTGGCCCAGTCGTTTCGGACTCCCTTGAGCCAGCGGGTGGCCGAATGCTTTCATGGGGGCGTCGATGGCGCTGCGGGATTCCGCGGCGCCTTTTTCTTTGCACGTTCCATGCAGGGCGGAAGGGGAGCCGGAAGCAGTGCTGAAGAGGATGTTCGTGGCACCGGATCCGGGCCGGGTGCGGCTGCGCACGTCGGCGCGGGCGGTTCTGGGCGTCGCGCCGGCCGCGGCCGCCGCCGGTCTGGCCGGTCAGTCGGTCGTCGCGGCGATCGCCGGCGGCCTCGCCGCGCTGCTGGCGCTCTTCACGGTCACCGATGCCACGGTCCGCGGGCAGGCGGTCACCACCGCGCTGCTCCCCGTGGCGGGCTTCCCGGTGCTGGCCCTCGCGGCGGCGCTGCACGACCACACACTGATCCGCGACACCGCCTTCCTGGCCGTCGTGTGGGCGGGGGTGTACGCCCGCCGGTGGGGCCCGCGCGGGCACGCCCTGGGGATCTTCGCGTTCATGACGTTCTTCATGACGCAGTTCCTGCACGCCGTCCCGGCGCAGCTGCCCGAGCTGTACCTGGCCGTGGCCCTGGCCCTGGTGGTGTCCTCCGTGGTCCGGTTCGGCCTGTGGTGCATCGAGCGCGGCAGCCCGCCCCCCGCGGCGCCCGCGCCCCTGACCGCCCGGGGCATGGACCGCCCGACCACCCGCCAGGCGTTCCAGTGCACCGTGGCCTGCGCGCTGGCGCTCGGCTTCGGGCAGCTGGTGTCCGACGAGCGCTGGTACTGGGCGGTGGGCACGGCGTGGTGGATCTTCGTGAACACGGCGTCCCGCGGCGAGACGATGGTCCGCGGCTTCCGCCGGGTCGTGGGCACCCTGGCGGGCATCGCCGTGGGGATGGTCGCCGCGGTGCCGCTGCACGGCGCGGCCGTGCCGACGGCCGTCCTGGTCGCCGTCTGCGTCTTCGGGATCTTCTACACCGCGGCGCCCTCGTACAGCTGGATGATGTTCTTCGTGACGGTCATGGCCAGCCTGCTGTACGGGCTGCTGGGCGTCCTGCACCCGGGCCTGCTGGCCCTGCGTCTGGAGCAGACGCTGGTCGGCGCCTTCGGCGCGGCCGTCGCCATCGCCGTCGTCCTGCCCATCACCACGCATGCGGCGACCGACGCCTGGATCCGTCGCGCCCTGGTGTCGGTCCGGCACTGCACGGCGGAGTCCGCGCGCCGGCTGTCCGGGGACGCGTCCGCCGACCCGGGCCCGCACGCCGCCGAGCTGGAGCTCCTCCTGGGGAAGGTGCGGGTCTCGCTGGCGCCGCTGCTGCATCCGCTGAGCCCGCTGCGCGAGCGCCGGGGACGGGCCCGGCGGGTCATGGCGCACCTGGACGACTGCGTGCTGCAGGCCCGGGGGCTGGCGGCGGTCGCCGCAGATCCCGACGCCTCGCACGACGCCCGGCTGACGGCCGCCTGCCAGCGGGTCGAGGCGGCGCTGCACACGCTGGCCCCGACCGGGGAGAGCCCCGTCGCGGCGGGTGACCCCGCAATGACCGCGCCCCGGCACCACCCGGGCGCCGAGCGGGCCCTGGCGCATCTGCACGACCTGGAGAAGGCGCTCGCCGGGCTGGCCGCGCCGCTGCTCGGCAGCCCGCGCCCGCCGCTGGCCGAAGCCTGAACCGCAGGCGCAGCGGGGACCTGACCGGGTCGCGCCGCCACCGGCACCGACCGGGCCGGCCGGACACCGTCGTCCGGTCGGGCGTCGTCCGGTCGGGCCGCCGGTGCCCTCGCGCGGCCGGGCCGTCGGTACAGTCGGCGGCAGCTCTCCCGCACCGGCCCGCGGGACGCCCCCACCCCGTCCGTCCTCGTCGAACGGAGACCCCCGCCCATGGCTCCCGTGGATGCGCTGGACGCCCGCATCCTGCGGCTGCTGCTGGAGCAGCCGCAGACCAGCGTGCGGGAATACGCCCGGCTGCTCGGGGTGGCCCGGGGCACGCTGCAGGCCCGGCTGACCCGGCTGGAGCGGGACGGGGTCATCACCGGCACGGGCCCCCGGCTCTCCCCCGCGGCCCTCGGTCACCCGGTGCTGGCCTTCGTGCACATCGAGGTCACCCAGGGGCACCTGGACGAGGTCGGGGACGCGCTCGCGGAGGTCCCGGAGATCATCGAGGCGTACTCGATCACCGGTGGCGGTGATCTGATGACGCGGGTGGCGGCCCGGGACAACGGTCATCTGGAGGACATCATCCAGCGGCTCATCCAGCTGCCGGGCGTGGTGCGGACCCGTACCGAGGTCGCGCTGCGGGAGCGGGTGCCGTACCGGATGCTGCCGCTGGTCGACGCGATCGGCCGGGCGGCGGCGCGGCCCCGCTGAGCCGCCGGCCCGCCCCGCCACGGTCGGGCGGTCGCCGGCCGGGCGGAGCGGCCCGGGGCGGCTTGGCATGCTGGGGGCATGAGCTCCTCCCGCGGACCCGCTGTGATCTTCGACCTCGACGGCACCCTCGTGGACAGTGAGCCGAACTACTACGAGGCGGGGCGGCGGCTGCTCGCCGAGTACGGCGTCACCGGTTTCACCTGGGAGCAGCACGCCCGGTTCATCGGGATCGGCACCCGGGAGACCCTGGAGGCGCTGCGCCGCGAGTACGCCATCGAGGCGCCGGTCGAGGAGCTGCTCGCCGGGAAGAACCGGCACTATCTCGCCCTGGCCCGGGAGTCGACCGAGGCCTTCCCCCGGATGCGGACGCTCGCGCACGACCTGCACGCGACCGGGATCCGGATGGCGGTGGCGTCGGGTTCCTCCCGTGCCGCCATCGAAACCGTGCTGGCCTGCACCGGCCTGGCCGGGCTGATGGGGGCGGTGGTCTCGGCGGAGGAGGTTGCGCACGGCAAGCCGGAGCCCGACGTCTTCCTGGAGGCGGCCCGGCGGCTCGGTGCGCCGCCCGCGGACTGTGTCGTCCTGGAGGACGCCCCGCCCGGCGCGGAGGCAGCCCACCGGGCAGGCATGCGCTGTGTCGCCGTTCCGTATCTGCCGTCGACCGCCGGGGCACCGGAGTTCGGCACGGCGGGGCTGCTCTTCCCGGGCGGCCAGGGCGAGTTCGACGCCCGGACCGCCTTCGACTGGGTGACCTCGCCGGACTGATGGCAGGGGTCACCGGCCTGCGTCCGGGCAATCCGGCGTCGGGCAGGGCTCCGTCACCGCAGCTGGTGTTCCTTGCCGCACGGGGCCCGTCGGAACCGTGCACACGCTCCGGGCGCACGGCGGTCCTGGGCGGCCCGCCCGGCTCCGCGTTCCGCCCGGTGTCCCGGCCGGACCGGATCCGACCGGGGCACCGGTGCGGTCAAGCGCCCGCGGTCCCACGGCTCACGCCGCGGGGGCCAGGGCCGCGACCATGGCGGTCACCGCGGGCAGCAGCAGTAGCACCGCCCACCGGACACAGCGGTTCTTGAGGTGGGCGACCCGGCTGGTGCCCGCCAGGGCCCGCTCCAGCCGGGCCCGTGGATCACCGCCGCACCGGACCAGCGCGGCCGGCAGTCCGGCCTGCTTCTCCGCCCGCACCACGTCCTCGAAGTAGGCGAGGACCTGCGTGCCGTCGCGCAGCGCCGCGGCCCGGCGCGGCACGAGGGCCAGCAGCAGGACCAGCAGGGCCGCCGCCGTGGTGGTCAGGGCGCTCCACCACAGGGGCAGCGTCCAGGACGCGGCGTCGGGCCGCCGCATCAGCAGCAGGCCGAACAGAGAACCACTGGTGGCCAGCAGAACGGCGGCCTTGCCGTCGGCGCGGCCGATTTCGAGCTGGTTCTGTGCGATCAGCTCACGTGACAGCGCGGCGACGGTGCCTCCCGGACCGTCCGGGGGGCGGCTCCGGTACCAACGGCCCGTCCCTGCCGGGGTGTTCGCCGGGCGGCTCACCGGGACTCCCGGTGCGTTCCGTTCATCCCGTTCATGCGGTGCGCTCCGTCCGGGTCGGCGCCGGCCTGCATCCGGTCCAGCGTCTCCTGGCCCTGCGGCACCCCGATGTCGCGCAGCACGTGCGCCAGCTGCGCCCCGACGAAGCCACGGTCGCCCTCCGTCAGGCCCTGCAGTGCCGAGGCCAGCGACCGTTCCCAGCCGTCCCGGTCGCTGAGCAGGTCGCGGTGGGTCACCGTCCAGTCGAGCACGTCCTTCGCCTGGTCGGGCCGGCTCATCAGCCAGAGCGCGGCCAGGCCGACGGGGCCGCCACCGATGATGTCGCGGTAGAAGCGGAACGCTTCGCGGTGCGCGTCGCCCCAGACCGAGGGCAGGGGCAGTGCCGTGCCGGTGGCGGAGTCGCTCATCGGCCCTGGCGCGGTCCCCGTGAACCAGTAGGCGATGCCCGCGCCGTCGATCATGTGCTCGTGCCCGTACGGGCCGCCCGGGGCCGCCCCGGACCACGGCGGGGCCTGTCCGTCCCGGCCGGGACCGTCGGGCGCCGTCCCGTGGTCGCCGATGTGCTGGGCGATCCACCGCGGCACATACTCCTCGGTGACCTGGCTCCGGACGACGCCGGCGGGGTCGCTCACCCGCCAGCCCACGCCGTAGCGGGAGAATTGGGGCACCGCCGACGTGCCTGTGGGGACGTCCACCCAGGCCGCCCGCTCCGCGAGCGAGACCCGGCACACGCAGGTGAACTCGCGGCGCAGCACGGCAGACAGGGCCGGGCGCGGGTGGAACCAGGGACCGGTGCCGCGCGGCGGCTCCGCCCGGCCCGCGCCATTGTCGGCCAGGAACACCAGGGCCCGGTCGTCCCGGGGGAACCAGCGGTGCCGCAGCAGAGTACGCAGCAGATGCGAGGGGCGCAGCATCGCCGCCGGCAGTTGCTCGACGAGGGGCTGGTTCATGCGGACTTCCCTTCGGGTGCGGTGGTGCCACGGTTCCGGTGGCGGGTGAGGAGGAAGGAGATGACGCCGCGGTGTCCGGCGGAGGCGTCCGCCAGCGCGCGAAGGAAGGTGTCGAAGGCGGCGCGGCGAGACAGGGCGGGATCGCGCTCCACGGCCGCGAGCCCCTCGGCCGCGGCGGTCCGGGACGCCGGAGCGTCCAGCGCCGCGACCACCAGTGGCAGGGCCAGGTCGGGGTGGCCACCGATCACGTCGGCCAGGGTCAGCTTCCGGGTGGCCCGCCGGTGCGGTTCGGGGAAGCTGCTGAGGCACAGCGCCTCGGTCACCTGCGCGGCGCAGGCGTGCCGGAGGGTGCCGTCGGGCGCGGCCAGCCACTCGGTGATCCGGCGCAGAACGCTCCGGTGGTTGGTCTCTTCCCCGAGGAGGACGCCGAGAGCGAAGACGACCGCGCCGCGCAGTCGCGGTTCGGTGCCCTCGTCGGGACCGTCGAGCACGGTGTCCAGCAGATTCAGCGCGGCGGCGGGCCGCGCCAGGCCGTAGCTGCCGGCACAGGTCTCGGCGACGGTGCAGCGGCGGTTGACGTCCCGGACGCCGGCCCACTGCCGTAGTTGCGCCTGTACGCCGCTCATCAGCTCGGCGTTCTGGGCGACTTCACCGAGGGCGTACGCCGCGAGCCGACGGCGCCACCGCTGGTCCGCCTCGGCGAAGGTCTGGAGCTGCCGCAGGGCTTGCGGGCCGGTGGCGTGCACGAGCACCCTGCCGATCGCCCGGCCGGCCGCCAGGTCGGCTCCCTGCTGGTAGGGCAGAGCGTGCAGGCCGGTCCAGAACAGCTCCGCCATGCCTTCGTGTTCCAGCCACATCCGTCGCAGCACCGACTCCGCCCGGTGCCTGCCCCGGAAGGCGACAGGCTGCGTACGGTGCCGGTAGCGGCCCGACGAGACGATGCGCGGCGGACCGGGTTGTGCTCCGATCTCGGCGCAGCGGTCCTCGAAGGCGGGGCCGAGCAGATCGGGGCGATCCGCCGGGGTGACGGCCGGTGGCGGGGCGGCTTCGAATCGTGGGGCGAGCGCCGGTGCCATGGCGGCGCGTTCGGTGAACAGGGTGCGCAGCGTCGCGGCGAACTGCTCGATCACCGTGCGGTCCAGGCCCTCCAGCAGGGCCACCGAGGCGGTGAGTGCCAGTTGATCGGCCCGGTCACGCATCCCGTCCAGCGCCGCGTGCGCCTCCTGCACCCCGCCGAGGCGGAGGTTCTCCAGGGCCGTGGCGACGGTCCGCCCGGAGGTCACGACTTCGAGCAGCTCCTCGGCGACGTCCACGCCGACGGCGGGCAGGGGGAACGTCCCGAGGTACCGGCGGAACTCGGACCGGTCCAGGTGCTCCAGTGCGAGGGGGAGCAGGTCGGGCGCGAGCCGCCGCTCGGCCGCCAGGGCACGCAGCCGGTGCAAGGCGACGTCGTAGGGCTTCGGCGGAATGTGCCTCACCTGCCAGGCGGTAGTGTCGGCCGGCAGGCGGAACTCTGCCGCCACCGTGACGACCAGGAAGGATCCTGCCTCGCGCAGTCGGTGGCACAGCGCCCGCACCGGGACCTCGCCGAGCTTGTCGGCCACGTCCGGGGCGAGCCACCTCAGCAGATAGCCTCGGCCAGGTCCCGGCTGCCATGCGGTGAGGTCCTCGGCGGAGTTGAGTCCGGTGATGCGGTCCGCCCCGCACCGCTCCTGGAGCAGCGCGAACGCGGTGGTGCCGGCCCCCGCGCCGCGCTCCGCGGCGAGGAACAGGAGGTGGTGGCCCAGCGCCTCCCGGCACCTGGCGTACGAGGTGGGCTGGGCGAAGCCCAGCAGTCTGCGGGCGACGTCCTCCGCCGGGTACGGGCCCTCCCTGAACTCGGGGCGCAGGACCACCTCCGAGACGGAGTCGTCGCGGGGTTCGGGGCCCGCGTGGTAGTGGAAGTCGCCTCCCACACCGCCCACCACGGCCACCCCGTGCCCGACGTGCTGCCGGTTCCGGTACCCGTCGGCCTCCGGCGCAGCCGCGCCCGGGCCCTCCGGCCGGGCGTCGAGGAGGGTGCTCGGCTCGTCGCTCATCGGCGGTCCCCCGCGCCGCCGGTGTGCTTGTCGCCGGAGACGTTGTCGCCGCTGCCCCAGTGCTGGTTCGTTCCGTGGTGGGTCGTGGAGCGTCCGGTGTAGCTGAAGTCCCCGGCGATATCCCCCATCAGTGCGACGCCTTCGCCGACGTGCTGGGCGTTGCCTCCGTGACGTTCGGCGGGAGGGCTCGCGGGGGTCTCCTCCGTCGCCGGGGCGGGCGGCGTCTCGCGGGCGGGGAGCCCGGCTCCGAGGAGGTTCCCGGACGGCGACGGGATGTACAGCCACGCCCGTTGAGCGAAGGACTTGCCGTCGACGGTGGCCGGTACCTCGATGCAGCGGTCGGGGTGCAGGCCGGTGTAGCCGCCGAGGACGACGTCCTCGTGAACCCGGTGCGAGATGATCGCGGCGAGGTGGGTGGTCTGCTCGCTCGCGGCCGCGAGGATCGCCTTGACCGGGCGGGAGTCCAGCAGCCGGTGGGTGTCGTTGCGTGCGGTGCCGTTGCCGTCGCCCGGGCCGCCGTCGTCCGGGAGCGGGCCGACGTGCACGCTGGCCCGCAGCCGGATGCGCGGGCCGACGGTGCGCTGGTTGTAGGCGCCGAGGACCTCGTCGAGCACCCCGAGGAAGGGCCAGAGGACGAACGGGAGATGGACGGGGTCGAAGCCGAAGACGATGCCGTCACCGGTGCTGGCCGGGAAGCGCTTGGCGTCCTTGAGGCCGGACAGTCCGGTTCGTTCGAGCGACTGGTCGACAAGTTCCGGGATCAGCGCGCTGACCGGTCCGTGCAGTACGGCGGGCAGGCCGGTGAAGTCCTTGGCGTCGACGGCGAACAGGGCCCGGTACGCGGGCAGCGGCCTGCTCTCGGCATGGGGCACGGGCATGGTGGTGGGCATGGGACGCTCCTTCACGGGACGGGGCGGTGCGGTGCACCGCAGGCCGGCTCGTGTCGAGCATCGGCGAGCGTCAGCGGGGCGAGTGCCCACCGCAGGGCGCCCCGGAGGTGACGGCCGTCACAGGTCGAGGCCTCACTCCGCTGTCGTCCAGCGGCGTAAGGCCGCCATGTCCTTGATGACCACGACGCGGCGGGCCGTCTCCACCGCTCCGGTGTCCCGGAGTTGCTGCAGACCGCTGATGACGGCGTTCCGGGTGACACCGATGGACTGCGCGATCTCCTCCTGCGTCAGTCCGGTCAGCCGCAGCTCCTCCGGAGCGGCGCCGGTGACGGGTTCCGCCAGCTCCGCCAGCCGGACGAGCGACCTCGCGAGCCGCACCACCAGAGGGAGGGTGAGCCGTTCGGTCCGGTGCAGATCCGATTCGCGCAGCCGGGCCAGCGTCTGTCGCATCAGCGCCATGACGAGTCCCCGCTCCTCGACGAACCGGCGGAACCGCTGGGCCTCCAGCACGATCGTGGTGCACGGGCTGAGGGCGATCACATCGGCCGTCCTTGTCGTGCCGTTGAAGACCGAGACCTCCCCGAGGAGATCGCCCGGTCCGCGGAAGGCGAGCCATGTCGTGACCCCGTCGGCCTCGCGGCACACGACCTTCGCCAGGCCGTCGGTCAGCGCGAGCAGATGGGTTCCGGGGTCTCCCTGCCGCAGCATCACGCTGCGCTCGCGGAACCGTCGTACCGTTCCCTGGTCCCGCAGTTCACACCACACGTCGTCGGACAGCACCCCATGGCCTTCCCGGTGAGTTCGCCGGGCTGGTTCGTCACCCCGGCGGGGCGGTGCGCGCCGTGGACCGCCGCGTGCGGGCCCGCCCCCGGCGGAGACCTTCCCCCGTGGATCGTTCCAGCACACCCGGGATTGCGGGCCAGGTCAGGGCAGAGAGGGCCCGCGGCGGCCGACGGCCCGTCAGCCGCCGAGCCGACCGTTCCCGTGGAACCGACCACCTTCCGGCCGTTACCGGACCGCGGGCAATCCAACGCGAAGCGGCACCCGGCGGACGTCCGGTCGGTAGCATGTCGTTGCGGTTTCAACGACATTGGGGGTCGGGGCATGGACATCGCGGCGGAGTTGCCGGGACCCGACGACGCCCTCAAGTGGGCCTGGCTCGCCGCGTTCGGGCCCGGGCTCGCCTTCTCCCTCTTCGGGGTCCTGCTGCTGGTCTCGGCCTGGCTGGGCGCCGTGCGCAGCACCCGGCAGGTGGTGCTCCGGGCCAACGGCGCGGTGCGCGCCGGGCGGGCGCGGCTGAGCCGTATGCCGCGGGCGCAGGTCGGGGCCCTGCTCCTGCTCTCGTCCCTGCTTCTGGCACTGCTGACCGCCTGGGTCCCGGGGGTGCTGGTGATGGGCAACGTGGCGCGGTACGCGCTGGATTCCGCGTCGCAGGAGGAGTTCGTCGCCCTCGATCCGGTGGCGATGTGGGCGGACGGGTTGTGGACCCGGTGGGACGACATGACCGCGACGTACGTCCTGTGCGCGGTGATTCTCGCCGTGCTGCTCTGCGTCCGGCGGTCCTCCGCGGGGACCGCGGGCTGGGCCCTGGCGCTCTGCCTGCCGCAGGTGCTGTGGGTCGTGCCGATCGCCGCGGAGACACTGTTCACGCTGCTCCTGGGGCTGCCGTCGGCGCTGTTCGGGCAGGGCTCGGGCCTGGCGGAGGTGCCGCGCAACCTGGTGTTCGTCGGGGTGTTCGCGATGTACTACGGATCGTGCGCGGGCGCCCTGGCCGCGGCCCAGCGGCTGGGACTGCTGTGGCTGGGTCCGGCGGCGGCCGCGGGCTGAGCGGCGCGGGCGGCGGAACCGGCGGGCCGGGAGACGGGCGGGCCAAAAGACGAGCGGGCCGGGAGCGGCGGGCACGTGGGCCCGCCGCGGACCCATGCGCCCCTCGCCGGGGCCGCCGGCGGGACCGCCGGAGGGTGGCGGCTCGGACCGTACGCTCCCTGAGCGCCAGTGACTTGTACACGCCACCGGTACGTGTGGCATGCTCCGCACAGACCGCACGATCACACCTCGCCGATCCCGCCCGTCATCACCCTTGGTGCCGTTCACTGCGCCGACAGTGATCCGAAGGGCCCGGGTGGGGGCGAATCACAGGGGTGGATTTCGTCGATCGGCCCTCCGCAGTGACAATCACCGTGGTGCCTCTCCCCCACACCGCGGTGAAACCGCACTGCGCCCGCCCGGCGGACCTCCTGCCTGGGCGAACGCACGGATTCACACGCGGGGGCCCGGGAGCGGTCGCCTCGGTATGCAAGAGCTGATCTCCCTCGGGGAGGGATGTCATGGGAAGGAGGCCGGCCATGAGTGCGGACGCACGTGGTGAGGTCGAGAAATTCTTGCTGGGAGACAGGTTCTCCTGTCTGGCGGGTCGCTCCGCCTGGCGCCAGGGCGGGATCGCTCACCATCATTACGAACGGCTGGGCGATGTCGACGCGGCCCGTCTCATGGCGCGTGACCTCGAGGCCTATGTGCGCTCGGCGGACTGGAGCGCCCGGTCGTTCACCAGCTTCGTGGCGACCTTCGCGGAGCCCCGCGGCGTGGACGAGCTGGAGTTCGAGCAGCTGCTCTGGCAGCAGCTTCAGCTGCTGCACGAGTACGACGCGGAGTCCCACCGCTGGGCCGAGGGGTACTCCTCGGACGCCGGGTCCGGGAAGTTCGCGTTCAGTGTCGCGGGCCATCCGTTCTTCGTGATCGGCCTGCACGAGACGCACGTCCGGCTCGGCCGGCGGCCTCCCTTTCCGATGCTGGCCTTCAACTCCCACGAGCAGTTCACCCGTATCAAGGGCGCCGGGATGTGGGACCGGCTCGCGGAGAAGATACGCAAGCAGGACATCAAGCTGCAGGGGAACATCAACCCCAATCTCCACGAGTACGAGCAGCTGTCCGAGGCCCGGCGGTACTCCGGCCGCCCGAAGCCCGCGGACTGGCAGTGCCCGTTCTCGGCCCGCGAGACGGCGCATGACGCGGTCCGGGAGCCGGAGCTGGAGCCGGCGCCCGTCCGGGAGCCCGCGCGGGAAGCGCTGCGCGAGTCCGGGCGGGAGCCCGAGCGGGAGCTGACCGCCCACGTGGGCTGAGCGCCTGCGCCTGTCGCCCGGCACCGCCGTGGCCCCGGCGGCCGTACCCCTGAGGGTGCGGCCGCCGGGGCGCATCCGGCCGCGTCCCGTTCCCCGGTCCCGCCCGGTCTTCGCCCGGTCCGTGTCCGGGGCCGCTTCCCGTCTTCGTCCCGTCCGTGGCCGGTGCGGAATCCGGTGAGCGGATCGGGCCGCCGGTCCGTATCTCCCAGATGGCTCCGGTCGGCACCGGGCCGACGGCAGGGCAGCGGCACAGCGGAACGGAGACGTGGGGTGGCCGGAGTGCTCATGGGAAGGCGTACCGGACGGCGCCGGCAGGGGGACGGCGCACGCCGTGCGGCGGCCGCGGCGGGGAGTCTGATGGTCCTCGCCCTCGTGGCGGGCTGCGGCTCGGCGGACGGCTCCGGGGCGGCGGACACGCCGCGGCCGAAGCCCCGCGCCGTCGCTCCCGCGCCCGCGAAGGTGGAGCGGATCGCCGCGTTGACCGGCTGCAAGGTCAACATCCGCACGGAGGCGGACGAGCTCCGGGAAGGGGTCTGCCGGACGTCGGCGGGCGACTACCTCATCACCACCTTCCCCAAGGAGAAGTACAAGCTGACCTGGCTGGACAGCGCGAGCATGTACGGCGGGAAGTACCTCGTCGGCCCGCGGTGGGCCGTCAGCGGGAAGCCCGGCGTGCTGGAGCGGCTCCGGGCGAAGGTCGGCGGACGGATCCAGGAGCTGAGGGGGCCCGGCGGCGGGGGCTGATCCGGCCGCTCGTGGCCTGGGCCCGCCATGGCCCTGATGAATCCGGGGCCCTGACCCTTCGTGGCGCGTCCGCCGGGGCGCACCCGTGGGGACCCATCCGTAAGGGGCGCTCCGTGGCGCGCCGTCGTGCCGGAGGCGCTGCGGGAGCACCTCCGGCACGACGTCACGGGTTCCCGGCCTTCCCGACGTCACGGCCTTCCCGACGACGTCACGGGCCTTCCCGACGACGTCACGGGCCTTCCCGGCGTCACGGCGTCACGGCCTTCCCGGGATCGGGCGGCACGGCGTCACGGCATCGACCGTGTCCGCGCCGCCGCGCAAGCCGGCCCGCGGGCCGCCCGGGTCCGGGAGGGGCACCCCGCCCGGCCGGAGGCCCGGCGCGGCCTCTGCGACACCGTCACGCGGCGTTGATCAGGGTCCACGGGACGGGGCGGCTGAGGGCCTGGCGCGGCTTGCTCTCCGCCCAGTGCCGCACCGACGCCGCGAGCACTCCGCCCGGGTCGGTCACCTTCCGGGTCGGTTCGAAGGGCTCCCCCATGCTGGTGTAGCTCTGGAACATCGCGAGCAGCCTCACCGCCTGCTGCTGGACCGGGGAGAGCCACTGCTCGGCCAGGGGCAGGAAGAAGCGGTTCCAGCTGTCCGTGGACACCGTCGGCGGCTTGGCGATCGGCTCCACGCCGTGCTCGGCCCGGAAGGCGTTCAGGGTGTCGCAGGTGATCTGGACGAGGGTGTCCAGCCGCAGGCTGTCCGGCCCCGCCGCGATCACCTCGGTGCGGGGCGCGGAGGGCGCGGGGCCCAGGGCGGCGGCCGCGACGGCCTCGGCCACCTCGTCGACCGGGCTGATCTCGGCGAAGCCGCCCGGATCGCCGACGACCACCGCCGCCAGCCCGGAGACCAGCGCGGGGAAGAGGCTGTACGGGCCGGAGAAGCGGGCGATGTGCCCGTCCCCGCGGCGGCCCATGACCAGCGGCGGGCGGACGATGGTGACCGGCCCCCGGTGCTCGGTGGTGACGATCTCCTCGCACCGGGCCTTGGACCACTCGTAGCCGTTGCGGTAGCCCTCGAACTCCGCGCCGCGGAGGTCCTCCGGGGCGCGGACGCCGCCGACGTAGGCGGTGGAGACGTGCACCACGTGGGTGTCGGGGCCGGCCAGTCGGAGAACGTCGCGCAGGGTGCGGATGTTGGCGTCGGTGGCCTCGTCGCGGGTCATGGTCCAGCGGGTGGAGGCGGCGGTGTGCACGATGACGTCCCACGGCCGGCCGGTGAGCGCGTCCGGCGCGGGTTCGGCGCCGATGTTCCACCGCACCGGGGTGTCCCCGGCGGCGCGGCGGGCGGTGTGCACGATCTGCGGGCCGGTACGGCCGGCGGTCCCGGCGGCGAGCCGGGCGGCCACCTCGGTGCCGACGACACCGGCCGCGCCGGTGACAAGGATGCGCATGGGTGAGCTCCTGGGGTCGTTCAGGTGGCGGGCTGGAGGACCAGGCAGACGTTCTGTCCGCCGAAGCCGAAGGAGTTGGAGAGCACCGGGGCGCAGTCCACGGCGCGGGCGGCGCCGGCGACCACGTCGATCCGGTCGGCCTCGGACGCCTCGGTGAGGTTCGCGACCGGCGGGACGATCCGGCGCTCGGCGCAGACCAGGGCGATCGCGGCCTCCAGGGCCCCGGAGCCGCCGATGAGGTGCCCGGTGACGCCCTTGACGGAGGTCACCGGCGGGGCCTGGCCGTTGAAGCACCGGTGGATCGCCGCGGCCTCGGCGCTGTCGTTGGCCTGGGTCGAGGTGCCGTGCGCGTTGATCTGGCCGATGTCGGAGGGCAGCAGTCCGGCGTCGGCGATCGCCTCGGCCATGCACGCGGCCGCGACCTCGCCCTCCGTGTGCGGGGCGACGATGTGGTGGGCGTCGGCGTTGGTGGCGTAGCCCGCGACCTCGCCGAGGATCCGCGCCCCGCGGGCGGTCGCGGCCTCGAGCCGTTCCAGGACGAGGACGGCTGCGCCCTCCCCCATGACGAAGCCGTCCCGGCCGGCGTCGAACGGGCGGCTGGCCCGCTCCGGGTCGTCGTTACGGGTGGACAGCGCCTGCATCCGGGAGAAGCCGCTGAGCATGAAGGTGGTCACCGCGGAGTCGAAGCCGCCCGCGACGGCCGCGTCCAGCTCCCCGTACCGGATCCGGCGGGCGGCCTCGCCGATGGCGGTGGCGCCGCTGGCGCAGGCGGTGGTGTAGGTGACGCACGAGCCCTGGAAGCCGTAGCGCATCGCGACCCGGGCGGCGGCCGAGTTGGCCATGGTCCGGGGCACGGAGAACACCGGCATCCGGGTGGGCGCTGCGTCGTGGTCGCGCACCAGCCCCTCCATCGTGGGGAGTCCGCCGATGCCGGTGCCCAGGTGGACGCCCACGCGTCCGGGCGGCAGTCCGGGCAGGGCGGCCTGGCCGACGGCGTCCACGGCGGCGCACAGGGCCAGTTCGGTGGGGCGGTCGATCTGCCGGAGCTCCCGGCGGGTGAGGTAGGGGCCGAGGTCGAAGTCGGGCACCTGGCAGGCGAAGTGCACCGGCGAGCCGCCCTCGATCAGCTCCTTGCGGGGTGCGGCGGCGGTGGAGCCGGCGGCCAGGACGGTGTCCATGACCTCGTCGAGGGTGACTCCGGCCGGGGACTTCACGCCGATGCCGGTGACGACGACGCGGTGCCGGTCCGACGGCCGGCGGGCAGGCGCGGGAGCGGGCGGGCGCGCGGTCATGTCCGGTCGGCCTTGCGCTCGGCGAGAAGTTCGACGGCCTGGCCGACGGTCTCGGCGCGGACCAGGTCCTCGGCGGATATCTGCACGTTCAGGGCGCGTTCGAGGTGGGCGCCGATCGACATCAGCTCCAGGCTGTCGATGCCGTACTCGGCCCGCAGGTCGGTCCCGGCCACGATGGCGTCGGGCGTGGTGCCGAGGACCTCGGCTGCGGCCTCGCGGACCGCGGTGAGCAGGTCGGCGTGGGTGGTGCCGGTGCGGGGGACGTCGGTGGGGGACGTGCCGGGGGCGGACGTGCCGGTGGCGACGTCGGGGGCGGACGTGCCGGTGGCGACGTCGGGGGCGGACGTGCCGGTGGCGACGTCGGGGGCGGGCGTCCTGGTGGCGGCGTGCTGCGTGCGGGCTTCGGCTTCGGTGGATCCGGTGTGAGTCAACTGGGTTCCCTGGTGGTGTGGCTGGAACGGGTCGGTGGGCCGGCTCCGGACGGTCGGCCGTCCGGAGCCGGTGCGCCGGCGCGAGGCATGGTGGTGCCGAGGCGCGGGGCACGGTGGTGCCCAGGCGCGGGGCCGGGGTAGTGCCGGGGAGCGGGGCCGCGGTGGTGCCGAGGCGCGGGGCCGCGGCGAGGCCGGGGCCCCGCGGTGGCGGTCAGTCGTGGAGGCCGGCGGTCGCCGCGCCCAGCGCGGCGTCGAGGATGCTCAGCGCCTCTTCCAGCTCCGCCTCCGTGGTGGCCAGCGACGGCAGTAGACGGATCGTCGTCGGGCGGCTCAGGCAGGGCGAGACGAGCAGCCCGTCGCCGGCCAGGGAGACCACGACCTCACCGGCCGCTCCGGGAGTGCTGAGGTCGAGGCCCCAGAGCAGCCCCCGGCCGTGGAACCCGCTCAGCACCCGGGGATGGCACTCGTGGAGTTCGCGCAGGCCGGCGGCGAGCCGGTCGGCCAGCAGCCGTCCGTGGCCGGAGAGTTCCTCCACGGTCTCCAGCGCGGCGGGCAGCGCGGCGCAGCTCAGCGGGTGTCCGCCGAAGGTCGCCGAGTGCAGGAACGGGTCGGTCGCCAGCGGCCGGTAGAGCTCCTCGGTGCAGACCACGGCGGACAGCGGCATCACGCCGCCGCCGAGCGGCTTGCCGACGAGTACGGCGTCCACGGGCAGCCCGTCGGCGAGGGCGACCGAGCGCTCCCCGCAGCGGCGCAGCCCGCACTGGATCTCGTCGGCGATCGCGAACGCCCCATGGGCGTGGGCGTCCTCGCACCACTGCCGCAGCACGTCGGTGCGCAGCGGCACGGCGCCGTTCTCCCCCTGCACGGGTTCGAAGATCACCGCTGCCACGGGCCCTTCGGCCACCTGCCGCCGGACGGCGTCCGGGTCGTCGGGGTCGAGGTGGACGACGTCGACCGCGCAGCCCAGCAACCCGGTCCGGAACAGGGGGCTGTGGGTGAGGGAGAGGGCTCCCAGGGTCTTGCCGTGGTAGCCGCCGGTGACGGCGAGCACCCGTTCCCGCCCGGTGGCGAGCCGGGCGAGCTTCACCGAGACCTCGACGGCGTCGGCACCGTTGAGACCGAAGTAGATCTTGGGCAGCCGGCCGCCGAGGTAGTCGGCCAGGTGGGCCGCGGCCTCGGCGGCCACCGGGTTGGCCAGGCTGCGGGTCGAGGTCGGCATGACCTCCAGCTGCCGGGAGACGGCCTCGACCACCCGGGGGTGGCGGTGGCCGACGAGCGTGACGGCGTAGGAGCCGAAGTCGAGCGCCGAGCGGCCGTCGGAGAGGGTGACGCGCGAGCCCAGGGCGCTGGACTCGACGGCGCCCCGGCCGGCGAACTTGCCGGTCAGCGCCAGCTTCGGGGACTGGTGGCGGCGGAGTTTGTCGAACACCTCGCCGCTGGGCGAGGCGGTCATGGCATGGGGACCCAAGGGGACCTCCTGCGGGAGTAGGGCGCGCCCGGCGAGCCGGGCGGTGGCGGACGGGGAGGGCGGTCCTGACGGGCGGGCCCGGCGCACGGCGCCGGGGCGGCGTACGGGTGGCGCGCCCCGGTTCACCGGCCGGCCGCGCCGGTCAGCCGCCGTTCCAGCGCCTGGAGCATCTGTTCGGCGTTCTCCCGCAGCGCGGTGGCCGCGACGGGGTTGAGCATCTCGGCGAGCAGCGGGATGCCGATCTCGAACTCCACGGTCAGGGACACCAGGCTGCCGCCGTCCTCGCCCGGGCGGACGGCCCAGTGGCCGACGAAGTGCGCGAGGTCGCCGCTGACCTGGTGGAAGTCGAAGCGTCGGGCCGCGTGGTCGAGTTGCTCGGACTCCACCCACTCCAGGACGGAGCCCTTGAGGTGGACCGACCACGCCGTGGTCCGGCGGTCCTCGCCGGAGCTCTCGACGACGGTGACGGACTGGACGCTGTCCATGCAGGCGGGGTACGCCTCGACATCGACGACGGCCTGCCAGCTGTCCTCCGGCGGTGCGGCGATGGGGAGTTCCACGTCGACACGGGGCATGGTGATCTCTTTTCGATGAGAGCGGTGATGAGCGGTGGTGGTGAGCAGTGGTGCGGTTGGTGCGGGACGGGCGGCCGGTCCCCCCGGCCGCCGGTCCCCCTGGTGGCGTCCGCCGGTCAGCCGGTTGGCTCCGCCGGTCCCGGCTTCCGGGCCCGGACTCGGGCCCGGACTCGGGCCCGTTCCTCAGGACTTGGGGGCCAGGGCCTGCTCCCGGGCGGCCTTCAGGGCCCGGGGCAGCAGCAGGCGGAGGACGGCCCGGGGCAGCCGTCGGGTGTGGGTGATCGCGTAGCTCTGTTCGACCAGTTCGCAGCCGAATTCACGCTTCGGTTCGTAGGCGGTCTGGGCGAACCGGATGTGCCGGCAGCCCCGGCTGATCGCCAGTTCGATCGCCGCGTAGTGGAGGTTGTGGTAGAGCCGCGCCCGGTGGGCCAGCCGGTAGTCGAGGCCGATCCGGGTCCCGACCGCGCCCCGGCCCCGGAACAGGCAGTGCAGGTAGGCGACGAGGCGGTCGCCCTCGAAGCAGGCGACGAGCCGCTGGTCCACGTCGCCGGTGTCCGCGAGCGCCCGGACGAACGTCTCGTCCAGCACGTCCAGCGTCTGGTCGGCACGGTCCATGACCTGCCGGTAGAGCTCCATCATGGCCGGTATCAAAGGGCCGAACTCCTCCAGCACCTCGATGCGCAGGTCCTGGTGGGCCCGGAACTTGCGAATCTTGCTGCGGGCGTTGCGGCGGGGCTTGGCCGGCAGCGATCCGAGGTAGCTCTCGAAGTCCCGGTGCCCGAGGGTGAGTTCGGTGTCGGGCAGACCGGCGGCGGTGAAGAACCCCGCCTCGTCCAGCGCCGGGCGCAGCGCGTGGAGCTCCTCCGGGGCGAAGTCCTTGAAGACGACCGTGCCCAGGCGGTGCCCCCGGGCGAAGTCCAGGACCTCGCGCACCAGTGCCGTGGCCACCGGGGCCGGCAGCGGGCCCTGGCCGGCGAGGTGTCCCTGGCCCAGGAAGTTGCCGCAGAAGAGCATCGGCACCCGGGTCAGGCGGGGCAGCCGGCGGGCCACCGGGGCCAGCAGCCGCCGCTCCTGAGGCCCCACGACGCGCTCCAGTTGCAGGCCGCTCACCGCGCTGAGCGGCAGGACCGCACAGGGGTGTCCGTCCCGGCGCACCAGCAGGCAGGCGTACCCGTCCGGGCCGATCGCGGATCCTTCCATGGCCGCGAACACCCCCTGGGCCCACATCGGGTCGTCGGCCGGCGTCAGCGCGTCCCACACCTCCGGCGGCACGTCGCCGGGGCTCGTCAGCCGCTGCACGGTGTAGCGCGGGGCCGCCGGCGCGTCCGGTGCCGGGCGGGCCGGGCCGCCGCCGGTGCGGACGTCCTCAGCCGACATGCAGCGGCCCGCCGTCGAGCGCCGCGCACAGCGGCTCCGCCATCCGCCCCCGGGACGGCGGGTGGAAGTTCAGGCCGGCGGCGGCCGAGGCCAGGTAGGTGCCCTCGTCGGAGGAGATGAAGGACATGCCGCCGAGCGTCTCCAGCGCGGTCCGGGTGGTGCGTCCGATGGCGTCCTGTGCGGCGTAGCGGGCCGTGAGGGCGTCGGTGAGCAGCCCTTCGCCCCAGGTCTGCGACTCCCGCATGGTCCGGGCCACCGCTTCGACGGCGAGCATCGCCGCGCCCAGGTCGGTCACCAGCTCCGCGCGGACGGACGCCGGGGCACGGCCGTGTCGCAGCACCCGTTCCACCAGGGCGCTCGCCGTGCCCAGGTATCCGGCGGTCATCAGCAGCTCGAACCAGAGGAATCCGGCGATGTGCAGGGAGTCCAGGACGGCGTCGGCCCCGACCTCGGTGAGGACCACCATCTGCGGATCGAGCGCCACGTCCTGGAGGACCACTTCCTCGCTCTCGGCGCCGGCCAGCACCGTGCTGCGCCAGAACGGGCGCACGGACACCCCGTCGGCGTCGGCCGGGACGATGGCCACGGCCAGCCGGCTCTCGCCGCTGTCGTCCGTCATCTCCACGGAGGCGGTGAGCAGGTCCATGGAGTGCGCCAGACTGCACGGCTTCTTGCTGCCGTTGAGCACCACCTCGCCGCCGCGCCGCTCGGCCCGGATGGCGGGCCGCAGGATCGACTGGCCGGTCTGTCCCTCGGCGAACCCGGAGGCCAGCAGCATCCGTTTGCCGACGATCGCCTCCAGCAGCATCCACTCGAAGCCGGCCCCGTGCTTGGCGGTCTCCACCAGGCTGGCGACGGAGAAGTGGTGCATGGTCGTGGCCACGGCCAGGGACGGGCACCGGGCGCCCACGGCCCGCTGGACCCGTACGGCCTGCAAGGGGTCCGCGCCGATACCGGTGTTCTGCGCGGGCACCAGCAGGCCCGCACCGCCGGCCTCGCGGAACGCGGCGACGGCGGGGCTGCCGGGCCGCTCCAGCTCCGCCAGCGGGTGCCGGGCGAGCGCGGCGTCCAGGCCGGGCAGCAGGGTGTCGAGCGCCTCGCGCTCGGTGTCCAGGAATCCCATGGCGTCAGTCCTTTGCTGTGGTCGCTGTGAGGGACGGGGAGAGAGCGGTGCCGTCGATGGTCAGGGGCAGGTCCTCGTACACCCGGAGGCTGAAGGACTCCCGGCGCACCGGGGGTCCGGCCGGGGCGAGGCCGGGGAAGCGGGTGAAGAGGCGGTCGACGGCCACCGCGCCCTCCAGGCGGGCCAGTGCGGCGCCCAGGCAGTAGTGCGGGCCGGCGCTGAAGCTCAGCACCTTGCTTCCGGTCCGGCGGATGTCGAAGCGGTGCGGGTCGGTGAACTGGGCGGGGTCCCGGTTGGCCGCCGTGAGCACCGTGGTGACGTTGGCGCCGGCCGGGATCGTCACGCCGCCGATCCCGGTCCGCTCGCCGGCGATCCGCTCGGTCATCTGCACCGGGGTGTCCCAGCGCAGCGCCTCCTCGACCGCCTGGGCGGCCAGGCCGGGGTCGGCCGCCAGCAGGGCCCGCTGGTCGGGGTGGGCCAGCAGTGCGTGGGTGACCAGGCCCAGCATGGCCGTGGTCGTCTCGAAGCCGGCGACGAACACCAACAGCAGGGTGTCCACCAGCTCCCGGCGGGACAGCCGCTCCTGGCCCTCCTGCGCCTCCAGCAGCACCGTGGCGAGGTCCTCACGGGGATCGCTCCGGCGGCGGTCGAGCAACTCCTCGAAGTAGTCGCGGAGTTCGACCACCGCGGCGTCGGCCCGCGCCCAGTCCTCCGGGGTGCGTACCGGTTCCAGCAGCCGGCTGGCGTCGCTGCCCAGCCGGCGGAACCGGGGGTGGTCCTCGGCCGGGACCCCGATGAGCTCCCCGACGACCGCGACGGGCAGCGGATAGCCGACCAGTTCCTGGAAGTTCGCCGAACCCTCGCGGGCGGCGGTGCCGGCGAAGGTGTCGAGCAGCCCGTCCGTCAGTCCCTCGACGGCCGTGCGCAGGGCGGCGACACGACGCGGGGTGAATCCGCGGCCGACCAGCCGGCGCAGCCGGGTGTGGTCGGGCTGGTTGGCGCGGAGCATCGAGGCGTAGAAGAACTCGGCCGCGGGATGGTCGCGCCAGTCCGAGAGGTGCTCCTCGCACCAGCTCAGGTCCGGGGTGCGGAAGGCCGCGTCGGTCAGCACCGCCTGGCAGTGCTCATGGGTGGTCAGGAAGTAGGTGTCGAGATCCTTGTCGTAGTAGACGGGTGCGGTCTCGCGGAGCGTTTCCAGCGCCGGGAAGGGGTTCTCCCGCCCTTCGGGCGTGAAGAGGGAGAAAAGCAGGGCCTGGGGGTCCAAGGGATTCCTCAGCAGATCGGCGTGCGGCCCCGGGGTACCGCGCGATGCCCGGGCCGCCGTGGCGCGCTCGTCCGGTGCGGCGAACGTCCGCGTCAGGCGTTGGTCAGAGCCTGGCAGCGCTGTGCTCGCACGCCCTCAACAGCGCATCAACGGCACATCAACCGGGCTCCGTTCACGCCTCCTCCGGCGGGACCGGGGCGCCGTCCGAAGGGCACGACGACGGCGCCCCACCGCGGGAAGCGGTGGGGCGCCGAAGGTGGGTACGGGTGCGGGCGCGCCTGCGGTGCGGTGGGCGCCCGGGGTCAGCCGGCGGCGAGCCGGGCCTCGACGTCCGCGGCGTCCGGCATCCCCAGCCGCCGGAGGATGCCGAGCGCCGACCGGTAGTGGAAGGCCGCCTGTTCCGTACGGCCCCGGGCGCCGTACGCGTGGCCGAGCTGGGTGAGGGCCCTGCCCAGCAGGTACGCGTCGCCGTGCCGGGTGGCGATCTCCCGGGCCTCGGCCGCATGGCCGATCGCCTCCTCGGGCCGGCCCGTCAGGTTGTACGCCTCGGCGAGCCCGCCGAGGACCAGCGACTCCCGGAACGAGGACCCGGTCCGGCGCCACAGCTCCAGACTGGAGTGCAGGCACTCCAGCGCCTCGTCGGGGAACCCCGCGTACAGCAGGGTCTGGCCCAGCGCCCGCAGCGCGTTGGCCTCGCCGCCGCTGTCGTCGCGGGACCGGGCGAGCGCGACCGCGGCCCGCCCCGACCGCACGGCCTCCCCCGGCCGTCCGGTGGCCAGCAGGGCGAGGCCGAGGTAGCCGAGGGTCAGGGCCTCGCAGCCGGGGCTGCCGGTCTCCCGGGCCAGCGGCAGCGCCTCCGTGAAGTGCTCCAGGGCGGCCGGGAAGTCGCGCAGGGCCAGCGCGCAGCCGCCGAGGGCGTTCAGGGCGTGCGCCAGCAGCGTCCGGCGGCCCTCGCGGCGGCAGATGCCGGCCGTGGTGCGCAGGTGGGGCACCGCGGCGGCCATCTCGAACCGCATCGCGAACGCGCCGCCCAGCATGTAGTGCGCGGCGGCCTCGGCCGGGGCGTCGCCCGAGCGTTCGGCCGCGTCCCGGACGGCGCGCGCGGCCCGCTCCAGGTTCCGCGTCCGGGTGCTGTTGCGGCCCAACGGGTCGGTGGCCAGCAGCAGTTCGGCACAGAGGGACGCGGGGGCGCGGGGGACGCCGGCGACCTGCTCGACGAGGGCGAGCAGGGTGGCCTGTTCGTCGAGCAGCCAGGCCGCGGCCTGCTCCTGGGAGGCGAACGCGGCGACGGGCCGCGGCCCGGTGCCGCGCCGGGCCGCCCCGGTGGGCTCCTCGTCCGTGGGGAAGGCGTCGTCCGGGGTGGCGAGCCGGTAGGCGTCCCGGGCGAGGGCCAGGGACGAACGCAGCAGCCGGACCAGCGCGGCATCGCGCTCGGCGGCGGGCAGCCCGTCGGCCGCGGACTCCCGGGCGAAGAGCCGCAGCAGGTCGTGGTAGCGGTAGCGGCCCGGGGCCGGCGACTGCAGCAGGCTCGCGTCCACCAGCGCTTCGCAGAGGTACTCGGTGGCGTGCTCCGGGCGGTCCAGCAGGGCGGCCGCGGCGGACCGGGACAGCTCCGGGACGGCCGGCAGCGCGAGGAGGCGGAACGCCCGCAGCTGCTCGGCGGTGAGCAGTCCGATCCCCAGCCGGAACGTCGGCTCGACGGCGGCGGTGTCGCCGCTCAGCTCCGCCAGCCGGCGGCGCTCGTCGGCGAGTGCCCGGGCGAGCTCCGCGACCGGCAGGGCGGGCCGCGCCGCCAGCCGCGCCGCGACGATCCGCACAGCCAGGGGCAGCCGGCCGCAGTCAGTGACGAGCGCGCGGGCCGCCTCCTCCTCGGCCCGCACCCGCCGGTCCCCCACCAGCCGGGCCAGCAGGGCCAGGGCGGCGCTCTCCGTCAGCTCCTCCAGGTCGACCAGGGTCGCGCCGCTCAGCCCGGCGAGCCGGGTGCGGCTGGTGACCAGGACGCCGCAGCCGGGGCCGGCGGGCAGCAGGTCGCGCACCTGGTCCAGGTCCCGGGCGTTGTCGAGGACGAGGAGGACCTGCCGGTCGGCGAGGAGCGACCGGTACAGGGCGGCGCGCTCGGCGGACTCCACCGGGAGGTGGGCCGGGGCCACGCCCAGGGCCCGCAGGACGTCGCCGAGCACCTGGTTCGGGTCCGCCGGGCGGCGGTCCATGCCGGACAGGTCGACGAAGAACACCCCGTCCGGGAAACGCCCGCGGACGGCGTGGGCGACCCGTACGGCCACCGCGGTCTTACCGACGCCGCCCATGCCGCTGATGGCGCTGAGCGCCACCACCCGGCCCTGCTCCAGGGCGCCTTGCAACTGCTCCACCACGGCGTCCCGGCCGACGAGGTCGGTGATGTCCGAGGGGAGGTTCAGGGTGACGGACACCGGGGCGAGCGGCCGGAACGGGGCGGCGGGGGTCACGGCGGGCGTCGTCGGGCCGTCGTCGCGCCCGCGGAATACGGTGTGCCCGAGGTCGGGCGAGCCGCCGTCACGGGCCCGCTCACCGGCCAGGATGCGCCGGTGCACCTGCTCCAGTCCGGCGGTCGGCGCGGGGCTTCCGCCCCCGTTCAGGGCGCGGCGGGTGCGGGCGTAGACCTCCAGGGCCTCGGTCTGCCGGCCCGTCTCGTGCAGCGCCGTCATCAACAGCTCCTGCAACCGCTCGCGCCGCGGGTGTTCCTCGGCGTGGGCCCGTAACTCCTCGACGGCGCGGGCGTGGCCGCCGAGCGTCAGCTCGACGGCCCAGCGGGCCTCCACCGCCGCCAGCCGCCGCTCCCGCAGGGCGGCGCGCTGCGCGGCGGCGAACGGCCCGGGCACCCCGGCCAGCGGCTCGCCGTACCAGAGCTCCAGCGCCGCGTCGTACAGCCGCCGCGCGTCCTGCGGGCGTCCGGCGCACAGCGCCCGCTCCGCGCTGCCCACCCGGCGGTCGAAGACCGTCAGGTCCAGGGCGTCCGGCTCCAGCCGCAGGGCGTACCCGTGGGGCCGGGTGACCAGGACGCGGGCCGGGGTACGGGGCGGACGGCCGGGCTCCAACAGCTCGCGCAGCCGGGCGACATGGCCGCGCAGCGAACCGGCGGCCCGGGCCGGCACGCGGGCTCCCCAGACCGCGTCGACGAGCGTCGCGGTGCTGCCGCGGCGGCCGTGGCGCAGCAGCAGTGTGGCCAGCAGGGCCGCGCACAGCGGCGGCCGCACCTCGGTGTCCCGGCCGCCGGCCCGGACATGCAGCGGGCCGAGCACCTGGAAGGAGAGGTCCGGCGATCCGGGCGGCGGGACGGGATGGTGGGACGGCACGAAGGGTCTCCCTGGGGGTCGGTGGCCCTGGGACCGGGCCCGCAGGCTGCCGACTGGCCGGCGGAGCCGCCTGCGTGGTGCTCCGCCCCTGATCATTATCGGAGTACGGCCGGCGGGCCGGGGACCGGTGCGGTTGGTGCGGCAGGTGACGGGCGGCGTGCGGCGTGCGGCGTGCGGCGTGCGGCGTGCGGCGTGCGGCCAGAATGCCGGGTGGCCGGTGCGGTCGGGTGGCGGTGCGGTCGGGTGGCCAGGCCGTCGGGCCGGTCGTGGCGCCGGTGCACTCAGGACGCCAGGTCGTCCTGCCCGCCCGGGCGCAGCCGTCGTGCCGCCGCGCCGCCGCGGCCGCCGTCGTCACCGGGGGCGAAGAGGATCTCCGCGTACGGGCCGCCCTCCCGCCCCGGCCCGCCGCCCGCCTCCCGGGCATCGGCGAACTCCGGGGCGCCGACGAACTCTTGGAGCAGACCGTGGATCCGGTAGTGCCCGGGAGCCGCGGACTCGACCCAGCTGACGTCCACCAGCTCCTCGCAGAGGTCGTGTGCGGCGTGCGCGGACCTGCCCAGGGCTCCGGTCAGTGCGGCCGTCCCGATGATCCCGTCCTCGTCCGCGGACCGGGCCACCGCCGGGAGCACCCGACGGAGCCGGACCGGCAGCCGGGCGTACTCCCGCTGGAACACCCCCTCCACGGAGAGGTCCGCGACACGCAGCCCGGCCGGCCGGTTCCGCCCGGACACCCCCTCCACCACGGACGCGACCGTCCAGGACGGCCGGGTCGCGAGCCGCATCGCGAGGATGCGCACGGCCAGCGGCAGACCTCCGCACACCTCGGCCAGCCGCGCGCACGCCTCGGGTTCGGCCGCGACCCGCTCCGGGCCGATCGCCTTCTCCAGCCAGGCGAGCACCTCGTCCGGGGTGAGCGCGTCCAGATGTGTGTGGCCGGCACCGGCCGGCGCCGTGGTCCGGACACCGCTGGTGATCAGTGCGGCGCAGGCCGGGCCGCCGGGCAGCAGGGGCCCGATCGGCTCCGGGTCGGTGACGTTGTCCAGGAACACCAGGACCCGGCGTTCGGCGAGTTCGGTGCGGTACAGGGAGACCCGGTCGGCGACGCTCTCCGGGATCGGCTCGACCGGCCCCCGGAGAGCGCGGAGGAACGACCCCAGCACACCCGCGAGATCCGCGGGCCCGCCGTCGGGGGCGCGCAGATCCGCGTAGAGCTGCCCGTGCGGGAAGTGGCCGCGTACCCGGTGGGCTGCGTGCACGGCCAGCGCGCTCTTGCCCACCCCGGCCATACCTGAGACCAGCACCACGGGCACCGCCCGGCCGACGGCCGTGGTGAGTGCCCCGGTGACCCGCTCGACGGCCCCGTCACGGCCGGTGAAGTCGGCGAGGTCGCGCGGGAGTTGTGCGGGCCGGTGGTAGCCGCTCCGCATGGTGCCGGTCCCGGACGCCGTCGCCCCTTCCGGGAGGGCGCCGGGGGCGGGCGCACCTGCCGGGGCCCGGCGCAGGGGGAGGCTGCCGGCCAGCGATGCCATCTCGTGCCCGGGGTCGAGACCGAACTCCGCGGCGAGGACCCGCCGGGTACGTTCGTAGACGGCCAGCGCCTCCGCCTCCTGGCCGCTGAGTACCAGCGCCCGCATGAGCAGTTCACCGAGGCGCTCCCGCAGCGGATGGCGTTCCGTCAGTTCACGCAGCTCGCCGAGCACCGCGGCCTGCTCCCCCAGCTCCACGTCGAGCGCGAGCCGGGACTCGAGGGCGGAGAGCCGCCGTGCGGACAGCCGGGCCCGTTCGGCCTCGATCCCCGGACCACCGAGTCCCGCCAAGGGTTCCTCACCCCACAGGGCCAGCGCGGTCCGCAGCAGCTCCCGCGCCTCGCCCGGGCGGCCCGCCGCCCGGGCGAGCTCCGCCGCGGCCACGTCCTGTTGGAACCGCCCCAGATCCACCGCCTCCACCGGGACCCGCAGCACATAGCCGCCGTGTTCGGACACGAGCACGGCCGGCGCGCCCCCGGTGCCGTGGCGGGGCTCCAGCAGCTTCCGCAGGCGGGAGACATAGGTCCGCAGCGCGCCGACGGCCCGAAGCGGAGGATCCTGCCCCCAGACGCCGGCCACCAGCCCGTCCACCGACAGCGGCGCCCCCTGACGGAGCAGCAGCAGCGCCAGCAGCGTCCGCTGCTGCCGCGATCCCAGCTCCACCTCTTCCGTGCCGCGCCATGCGCGCAGTCGATCGAGCAGCGCGTAGCGCACCGTCTCAGCCCCGGCGGTCATTTCATTCCCCATGCACTGTCTCGCCCAGCAGGCCCGGATGCGACCGGCACTCCGGCCACCTCCGTAACACTCCCCCACCAGGGAAGGAGCCATGAATCGCCCCAGCGGTTTGTTTGCCGCCCGGAAAGAGATTCGCGTCATAGTGCCGCCGCGCGACAAGGCCGGCCGACACCGGGGTGGGTCGGAGGGCGCGCCCGGGGCGGGGTGGAACGGCATCGGCCGGCCCGGCCGGATCGGACCCCGGGGGCCGTCGAAGGGCTCAGCGGGAACCGGTCCGTTCGGGGCCGACGGAGCGGCGCAGCACGCAACGCGGCTCGTGAGGGGCGGTATACGGTCGGTAACACCGGCGCGGAAGCGGAATCGCCCGGCCACGGCGGAATCCGCGCGAGAGCCGGGCAACTCCTCGACCGGACGTCCGTGACGTGTCCGGGAGATGGTGAGGCAGGCGGGATGGGCAGGGGCGCGCGGGCCCGTGTCCCGGTCGCACTCGGATGAGTCCGCGCGGTCGGCCCCCGTGGTCGGCCCCACGTGGTCGGCCTCACGTGGGGCCCAAGTCACGGGCCGCCTGCGGCCGCAGTCCCGTTACGCCTGGTCCTGGGCCTGGGCCTGGCCCTGGCCCTGGGCCGCGAACGCGGCCGCGGTGGCGCGGGTGAAGGCTTCCGGATTGTCCAGCATGATGTTGTGCCCGCAGTCCGGGATCGGCACCACGGCCACCCCCGCCGCGGCGAGCGCGTCGGCCCCCGGGAGCGGGCCATCGGCCTCGGGCAGCAGGTAGGTACGGGGAATCGTCAGGCGCAGCAGGAGTTCGCGCATGGTGGGGACGCTGCCGCGGGTGAGGTGGACCGCGCTGCGGTGCAGGGCCTCACGACCGGCCAGACGCATGGTGGCCCACCAGTACGCACCGGACCGGTCCCGGACCTCCTCCCAGCCGCCCGCCAGGAACGCCTGCTCGGAGTAGGCGGCGATACCGCTGCTGCCGAGGGCGCCGGGCCGAGGCGGGAGCGGGTCGAGGTTGGCGTCGGCCAGGACCAGCCGGGAGACCAGATGCGGGTGCCGGGCGGCCAGGACGATGGCCACCGAACCGCCCATGCTGTGCGCTATCAGCTCCGCGCCGGTGACGCCCGCGGAGATCAGGGCGTTCGCGAGGGCATCGGCGTGCGACTCCAGGGTGTAGTCGAAGCCCGTCGGCCGATCGCTGAGGCCGTGACCGAGCAGATCGACCAGCAGCGAGCGGCGGCCGGCCAGCAGGGGGTGGACCGCGACCTCCGCGAAGTAGGCGGGGGAAGTGGCGCCCAGACCGTGGACGTAGACGCGGGAGGGTTCCTGCCCCGGCAGCTCCACCCAGCGGATCCGGTCGCCCTCGGGCGTTACAACTGCCTGACGCACAGTCTGTTCCTCCTGCTATCGCGGCCAATTCCGATACGAGAGTAATCATTTGAGCTCCGTCATCAGGGAGGGATGATGTTGTGATGGAAGCGACCACCCTGCATGCCGATGAGGTCCGGACCGACGCCGCTCTCGTGGGTCGGCTCGTGGCGGGGCAGTTCCCCGACTGGGCCGAGTTGCCCGTCCGCCCCGTTCCCACCTCCGGCACGGATCACCGCGTCTACCGTCTCGGGGACACCCTGTCCGTCCGCATGCCGCGCGTTGCCGGGGCCGTGCAGCAGGCGGTGACGGAAGGAAAGTGGCTTCCGGTGCTCGCCCCGCGGCTGCCCCTGCCCATTCCCGCCCAGGTGGCGGTGGGCCGGCCGGACGGGGACTACCCCTTCGACTGGTCCGTCTACGCGTGGCTGCCGGGCGAGGCCGCCACGCCGACAACCGGTGACACGCCGCAAGTAGCCACCGCACTGGCCGAGTTCGTGACCGCGCTGCGGGCCGTAGCCGCCGACGGCGGTCCGCTGCTCTCCCACGGCTCCCGGGGCGGGCCGCTCGCGGGCCTGGACGCCTCCGTGCGCCGCGCCGTGGCGGAGCTCGGCGACCGTGTGGCGGGAGCGCACGTGCTGCGGTCCTGGGAGCAGTCGCTGACGGCCGAGCCCGCATCCGCCGTGACGTGGATCCACGGCGATCTCCTGCCCGGCAACCTCCTCCTCGCCGGGGACCGGCTCTCCTCGGTGATCGACTTCGGCTGTCTGGGCGTCGGCGACCCTGCCGTCGATCTGCTGCCCGCCTGGAACCTGTTCACCGGGGCGAACCGCGCCGAGTTCCGCGCACGGACGGCCGCCGGGCCCGCCGCCTGGCTGCGCGGCCGCGGCTGGGCGCTCGCGCAAGCGGTGACGGCGCTCCCGTACTACTGGGACATCAACCCCGCCATGGTCCGCCAGGCGTCCCATGCCCTGGGGCAGGTGCTGGCGGACACCGAGGCGGGCTGCTGACCGGCCGCCGGCACGGCTCACGGGTGTCGGCGGGCGGCCCTTTCCGGTGAACGGGTGGCCTGCCGACGACCGCTCGGCGGCACCCGCTCCCCCGCACCGCCCGACACGACCCGCTCACTCCCACCGCCGACACCACCCGCTCACCGGCACCACCCGCTCACCGGCACCAGGCATCGGGCACCCGACACCCCCCGCACCCCGGCACCCCGGCATCGGGCACCCGGCAGCCTCGCGTCCCCGCCACGAACAGGATCCGCCCCGCTCACCGGTAGCGGGCCCGCCCCGCGGCCGCCGCCACCGTCAGGGGCACCGTCAGCACCGCGGCGAGCCAGAACAGGGGCCGGTAGGCGTGGTGGTCCGCGGTGGAGGCCGCGAGGCCGGTCGCCAGCGCGCTGCCGACGTACAGGGCGACGCCGAACATCGCGACCCCGGTGGCGCGGGCGGCAGGGACCAGGGCCGTCGCCCAGGACTGGATCGTGGAGTGCAGGAAGGACCAGCCGCCGCCGAGCAGCAGCGCCGCCACCACCAGGGCCGGGACGGACTGGCTCCAGCCGGCGAGCAGATGGGCCAGCCCGGTCTGCACCCCGCCCACGACGATCAGGCGCACCGGTGTCCACCGGCCGACCAGGCGCGCGACGAGCCGCGCCGCCGCCATCGACCCGGCCCCGTACAGCGCCACGACCGCCCCCGCCAGCGGGACCGGCACTCCGCGGGCTTCCAGCGCCGGTGCCAGGTAGGTCAGGAAGCCCAGCAGGACGGCTCCCTCCAGCAGGGCCACTGCCATGACGAACCACTGCCACCCCGAGCGCAGCACCACACGGAACGGGGCCAACGGCGTGCGGGGCCGCTCCCGTTCGGGTTCGGGCAGTCGCCGCAGCCGCACCGCCAGGCCGGCCGCGAGGAGTCCGGGCAGGGCGAAGACGAGCCGCCAGCTCAGCCAGTGGGCCAGGGCGCCCGCGACCACGGACGCCGTCGCCGTCCCCAGGGCGAAGGCGGTCATCAGCTCGCTCAGCGGGCGCTGCCGCACCGCCGCGGGCACCGTGTCCCCGACGTAGGTCAGGGACGCGGCGATCGCCGCCGCGAAGCAGCCGCCGGCCAGCATGCGCGCCCCGATGAGCATCGGGGCGTTGCACGCCGCCGCGGAGGCCAGGGCGGCCACGGCCGCGCCGCCGAGCGACACCCGCATCGCCCACACCCGGCCCCGGAGATCGCTGACCAGGCCCCACACCGGCTGCATGAGGCCGTAGGCGAGGTAGTAACCGCCGGCCGCGAGGGCCACCGTCGGTAACGGGGCGCCCAGCCCCGGGCCGATGAGCACCAGCATGGGGGCGATGCAGAAGCGGTCGAAGTTGCTGACGAATCCCGCGGTGCGCAGCAGCCGCAGGGCGGACGGCGGCAGGTGGGTCACCGCCGGCGAGGAGAGTGTGGTGGACATGGTCGGGCGCGCCTTCCGGGGCTTCGACGGGTTGGATGAACTCCGCACACATGCGGTGGAGTTGACTTCAGTTCAGCACCGGAACCACCGACGCGGACGTCGCCGGCTATTACCCTTTCTGACAGGCAGTCGGGAGACCGGCGTCTCCCGGCTCCGACGGCCCGTGCGGGACGCCCCGGTGCCCGCAGGCGGACGTCCACGACCCCGGAGGACCGGCACCATGGCACGCGGCAGGCCGTCGGGCCCCGCCCGATCCGCGCAAACGCCCCACGCCGCCCCCGAGGCCGAACTCGGGGCCTTTCTGCGCTCGCGCCGGGAGCGGCTCGCCCCGGCGGACGTCGGGCTGCCGGAGACTCCCGGCCGCCGGACACCGGGGCTGCGGCGCACCGAGGTCGCGGACCTCGCCGGGATCAGTACCTCCTGGTACACGTGGCTGGAACAGGGCCGGGTCCGCACCTCCGAGCAGGTGCTGCGCGCGGTGGCGACGGCGCTGCGGCTGGATCCCGCAGAGCGCGCGCACGTGCTGTCGTTCCTGGCGGGGCACCGGCCGCCCGCCGCGGCGCCCACCTGGGTGTCCCGCAATCTGCACAGCCTGGTGCGGGCCATGACGCCGCATCCGGCGGTGGTCCTCGACCCGCACTGGGACCTGTTGGCGTGGAACGACGCGTACGCCGCTCTCCTGACCGATCCGGCCCGGCTCCGCCCCGGGGAGCGCAACCTCCTGTGGCTGGTCTTCCACTGGCCCGGTGCCCGCACTCTGCTCGCCGACTGGGAGCAGGAGGCCCGTGCCCTGCTGGGGCAGTTCCGCGCCCGGGCCGCGCGGTCGCCGCAGGACGCGCGGTTCGCCGAGCTGATCGGCGCCCTGCTGACCGACCCGGACGCGGCGCGCTGGTACCGGCGGCGGGAAACGGCCGGATTCCAGCCCGCGGTACGGCACTTCAGGCACCCGACCGCCGGTGATCTGCGCCTGCGGTACGTGAAGCTGGCCGCGGTCGACGAACCGGGCCACCACTTCCTGGCGTATCTGCCCGACGACGACGCCACCGAGGGGGCGTTGCGCACGCTGTCGGCACCGGGCGGCACCCCGGCCGCTGTTCCGGCCGGCACGCTGCCGGCGCCGCCCGAAGCCCCGGCCGGTCGGGATGCGGCAGACCGCACCGGACCGGGCACGAACGCGCCGCTGTGCTGACGACGCCTGAGGACCCGGTGCTCCGAGGTCGAAGGCCCTGCCGGCCCCGGTGCTCCGCGGCCGGCAAGCGAAGCGGGGCCCACCGGCGCCGACGGACCACCGGTCGAGGGACCGGCGGCCGCCATGAGACAGGGCGGGAGGCACCGGCGCGGCGCCTCCCGCCCTCATGCGACGGCAGCGCGCATCCCGTTGGGAACCAGCGCACGACGCAGCGCCTCTCACCCCCTGGAGAAGCCGTGTGGGCCACTCCGCCCCACGCCGCGAGGAGTTGCAGATGATCGGGATGCTGAGCACCGGCGAGAAGATCACGGCGGTGCTCGTCACCGTCCTGGCGATCGGCCTCGCCTTCGGCGCCTTCACGTGGTTGAAGCGACGCTGACCCGCCCCTGGTTCGCCGGGAACGGGTGACACCTCGACGGCCCGACCTCCCTGCGCCGGCATTCCGGCGTCGGGGTGTCGGGCCGTCGAGGCCTGGTGGTGCAACGGTGCTTCACCGGTGGACGAGGAGGAGGACGGTGTCGTCGATCAGCCGTTCCCGCCGGAGCCGGATCAGTTCCTCCTTCTTGGGCTGCAGCAGCGCGCGGTGCAGCTCCGCGGCCTTCCGCTCCGGGCGGACCGGCCCCCATCCATGGATCGGACTGGTGCTCATCACCGCGGAAGGCCCACCCCCGGCCAACGGCAGGAGGCGGGCCCTGTATCCATGGGTCATGCCGGAAGGCATGCTGCGGAAGGCTTTCGATGACGGCCTCAGCGGCTGTCACCCGAGTGAGCGGCCCGCCGACAGTGAGTCCCTGCTCGGGACGTTGCACTCACCCGAACAACCGGGTCGGGCACGAGCGTCGACGCGTGCCGTCAGGTGCGGACCTTCGAGTAGGCGCAGGTCCCGTCCTCGATGTCGTCACCATCGATGAGGCAGACGTTCAAGGCGATCGTCTTTCCCTCGGGGAAGGACAGATTGTGGCTGGTGGAACCGCCGGTCCTGTTCGTGATGGAGCGGCCACCGACGTACGCGGTGACTCCCCGGCCGTCCGCGAAGCGGTCGACGAGCTGTACGGTCTCCCCGTCGCTGAAGAAGATCGCCTCGCCCGCGCCGGCCTTGAAGTTGCCCCACTTCTCCGTCGCGACGTACCCGTTGGCACTGGCCGGAGACGCGAGGGCCATCGTCAGAACAGCGCCGGATGCCAGCGCCCCGAAGACCTTCGCTTTTCCCCTGAACATGCAGAAATCAACTCCCCGTTGTGGTGCAGTCGTGCAGGTGCACTTTCCCTTCCAGGCTAGGTGCACCGGGTCGGCGGGGCCAATGCATTCACCTCGCCGACCGGTCCCCACCCGACCTGTGAAGGTCCGGTGAATGGCCGTCACCTGCTCCTCTCATATCAGCCCGTTCCGTCCGCCATCCATTCGGTGACGGTGAATTCATCTCCCACCGCCAGTTTCCCGGTCCGGACCACGGAGAATTTCGAGCCGAAAGCCACACCGCCCCCGGGCGCCCGCCGGTAGGAGGCGAAGGTCCGCAGTGGCTCCGGTCCGGCCTTGGTACCGGACTCCTGGTCGACCATGGTGACGGCGCAGCGGAGAGCCGGTTTGGCGAACCCCAGCTCGGTATCGCCCACTTCGGCCCGGAGCACCCGGTCCTCGGTGTGCGGCTCGTGCCACCCGTCCAGCACGATGTTCGGCCGGAACCGGGTCATCGGAAGGGGCGGCTTTCCCGCTGCCGCCAGCCGCTCATTGAGGTCGTTGAAGCTGGCCAGGGAAAGGATGTGCAGCGGGCTGCTGTCGGCGTAACCAGAGGTGCCCGGAATGAGGCCGTCGGCCACCCGGTCGTGCTCCGGTGGTACACGCACCAGCCGGCAGTCCGTACCGAGCGTCCCGGACAGCCAGTCGGCAGCCGCCTCTCCCTGGTCGATACCACGGAATTGTTCCCCGAAGAGGTCGATGTCCCTCCGCGGCGAGGTGGTGTCCACCTCGATGTGAACAGACCCACCTCCCTCTATTCGTAAGGTGAGTCGGGTGCCGTCGGAGCTGACGTCGGGCCGGATCACCGCCAGCAGCGGATCGGTACGCTGGGTGCGGAACACACCCCGATCACTGACGACCAGGAAACTGCGGTCGTGCGGGAGGCCTGCCGGAGTGAGTCCGGCCTCCGTCAGCGGAACCCCGGCGCACCCTTTGACGGGGTAGGTGATCAGTTCGTTGACTGTGGGCATGCGGGCACCCTATGAGCCCCCGCCATCGGCATAACACCGTTTCCACAGTGACCGGTTGCGCCGTGCGTCAGCGGCCGATCGAGCCGTGCATCACAGGTGTCGGGGCAACCGGAGGAGCGGTTCACCGACGCTGCGATCCCTGAGTGCCGTTCAGCGAGTGGAAGGGCCGGCCTTCCCCCCTCAGACGCCCCTGAGGGCCCCGGCACGGGCGGCGATGTCGGCAACGATGCGGCCCGCCGGAGCGACGTCATGGACGATCCCGGCACTCTGGCCCGCGTAGAGGGCGAGAGCTTCCACCTCGCCCGACATGCCGGGCACCGGGACCATGTCCTCGTAACGCGGCCACGTCCGTCCGTCGGCGCTGCCGGCCACCACATCGCCCTCTCCGGGACGGTTCGGCGCGGCGGGGCGGCCCGCGGCCTCCCAGGCGTCGAGTGTGGAGTTGCGCAGTGCGCGGTGCGGGGCGTCGGGCCAGCCTCCGTCGAAACATCGCGTGTGCACCGCGTCCTGCGGGGCCGCCCGGATCACGGCTGAGCGGTAGACCTCGTGCGTGGCCGCCTCGGATGCCGTCAGGAACCGGGTGCCCAGCCATCCGGCCTGGGCGCCGAGAGCCAGTACGGCGGCGAGCCCGCGGCCGTCGGCAATGCCGCCGGCCGCGATGACGGGCACCGGGTGCACAGCGTCCACGACGGCGGGCACGAGCGCCATCGTGGTGCTCTCCCCGCGCACGTGGCCGCCCGCTTCACATCCCTGGGCCACGATCACGTCGACGCCTGCGGCAACGGCGTGTTCGGCCTCGGCGACGGAACCGACGGTGTGGAGGTGAACGGCGCCGGCCGAGCCCACGCGTTCGGTGACAGCCGAGGGATCCCCCCAGAACGTCGAGATGATCGGCACACTCTCCGCCAGGCAGGCGTCGAGGAGCTCGTCCACCGGGAAGTCCAGCACCAGGTTCGCCGCGAAGGGCTTCGGCGTCAGCCGCCGGACCTCCCGGATGCGGCGCACCGCCTCTTGCGCGGTGACCCACGTCAGGGCGAGGGTGCCGAGCCCGCCCGCCTCCGCCACCGCGGCCACCAGTTCTGTCGTGACCGCCGACCCGATGGGCGCCTGCACCACGGGCACCTCGATCCCCAACCGCCGGCACACAGGCGTGGTCAACGTCGTCACGTGATCCCCCAAACGTTTCGGTTTCCGAATCTCGGGGCGATGTTAATGTTTCGGAAATCGAAGCACCAGAGGCCGGGGATCCGCAGGAGTGCAGGAGGACCGCAATGGCCACACCGACACCAGGACGGCCGGTCCGCGGCTCGGCCACCGGAAGCCCTCTCATGGCCGCGCTCGATCTCTTCGGCCGCCGCTGGAGTCTGCGCGTGGTGTGGGAACTGCGCGAAGGCGCCCTCGGATTCCGCGCCCTTCGTGGACGCTGCGCCAACATGTCCTCCAGCGTGCTGCGTCAACGCCTCCTCGAACTGATCGAGGCACGCCTGGTGCACCAGACCCCGGACGGCCACTACGCCCTCACCGCACTGGGACGAGAGGCGCACACCGCGCTCAGCCCCCTCGTCGACTGGTCGACCACCTGGGCCGCCGCCCTGGCCGAGCGGTCCGCCGACTCCGGCACTCCCGCCGACGGCAGCACGGGCGCCCCTGACGCGGGGCGGGCGTAGAGGGGCCGGATCAGCCGTCGGACTGTGGCGCGGCGCCGCCCTTTCACAAGAAAGGGCGGCGGCCGGTCGAAGTGCGCCGCAAAGACCCAGTCCTTCCGGCGCACTTGCCCCCGCGTCGGCCCGGGTGCTCCACAAAGCGGAGCCTACGGCGCGCCCAAGGCCCCGCTCGTCCACGCGGCGCGCAGCGCCTTCTTGTCCACCTTGCCGACCTTGGTCGTCGGCAGCTGGTCCAGCAGCACCGTCTTCGCGGGCGTGTACAGCTCTCCCAACTCGGCGGTCACCGCCGCGCCGACCGCCTCCGGGTCGACGCCGGCGCCGCCCTCGGCCGTGGCCAGGAAGATCTGTACGGCCTCCCCGTACTCCTCGTCCGGCACGCCCAGCGCCGCCGCGTTGCGCACACCGGGCAGCGTGAGCAGGAAGTCCTCCAGGACCCGGGAGTAGACGTTGTCGCTGGTGCGGCCGGTGACGATGATGTCCTTGGCCCGGTCGACGAGATAGAGGTACCCGTCGGCGTCGAGATAACCCATGTCCCCGGTGCGCAGCCAGCCGTCGCGCAGTGCCGCCGCGGTGCGCTCCGGGTCCTCGTAGTAGCCGAGCATCACCGTCTCGCCACGGACGCACACCTCGCCGACCTGCCTGACGGGCAGTGCCGCCGTGCTGTCCTCATCACGGATCTCGATCTCGACGTCGGAGATCGCGCGACCGCAGCTGCGCCAGATCTCGGGGCGCCGGGCTGCCTCCGCGGCGAGGTCCTCCGCACCGAACGCGGTGATACCGAGCGCCTCCGACTGCCCGTAGCCCTGGCTGAGCACGGGCCCGAACACCTCGACCGCCTGCTGCAGCCGGCTGGGCGACGTGGCCGCGCCGCCGACGACGATCCGCCGCAGCTCGGGCAGGACGCCCGGCTCGCATTCCGGGTGGTCGAGAACCGCGTACAGCATGGGCGGTACGAACATGGTGGCGGTGATCCGCTCCTCGCGCAGCACCGTCAGCGCCGCGCCTGCTTCGAACTCGGGCAGCACGACGAGCGCGGACCCCGTCACCAGAGCCTGGAGCGAGGTGAGGTGGCCGCTGCCGTGCGTGAGCAGCGTGGCGGCGAGCACCCGCTCCGTGCCCTGGTCCATGGCCGGGAAGAACGCGGAGCCGGAGTTCTGCGGGTCGTCCTCCACGAGGTCCACCAGCGCGTCGTAGAGCCGGTGGCTGTGCGCGGCGAGCTTGGGGCGGCCCAGGGTTCCGCCGGTGTAGAGGACGGTGACGGCTTCGTCCGCCCCCGGGGCGGGCACGCCGTCGGGGCGCACGGCCGGGCACTCGGCCGCCAGCGCCAGCAGGTCCGTGCACCCCTGTTCACAGGGCCCGAGGCCGAGCAGCGCGGGGGCGTGGACGCTGCGGCCGGCCGCGTCGGCGGCCCGTTCCGCGAAGAGCGGGTCGGTGACCACGACGCGTGCCCGGGACTGCTCGACCAGCGCGGCGAGCTCGCCGGGCCCCGGCTCGGGCGGCAGGAACACGACACGGCAGCCGATGAGATGGACGGCGAGCTGCACCAGGACGGAGTCCACGCGGTTGGCCAGGAACAGCCCCACTCCGTCGCCGGGCGCGAGCCCCTGCCCGCGCAGTGCATGCCCCAATCTGAACAGCCGCCGCCGGGCCTCCCCCCGAGTCAGCCGCTGCGCGCCTTGGACGAGCGCCTCGGCGTCCTCGTCCTCGTGCCAGTGCTCGAGAATGTGGTCCACGTACGTCCGCGGCCGGGATGTTTCCTGTGCGTCAACAATCACCAACACATCCAAACATGCTGCTCAGACGCCATATCCTCACGGGGGCCGTCTTCGGCCATCAGTCGGCGGAGTACCATGACCCATGCTCACGCCTTGACGAACCTCCGGTGTTCGCAGGGCAGTTGAGCTACCGGGAGAGGGCCGACGGGAACATCCTGCCGGGTGGTTCCGGCCTTCTGGGATCGACACCTTGCCGCTTCCTCCACTCCGTTGCCGGTCGCTGCCCGGCGCTGCTCCCCCCGGTCCGGCACACCGGTCGCCTATCGTGATGACGCCAACTCCCGTATCCCGAGGAAGCGTTCATACTGGTGACAGCGCACATGGCCGCCCTCCGTCCGCTGCCGGATCTGCTCCGGGAGCATGCCCGGCGCCTCGGTACCAAGACCGCCTTCCGGGACGACCGTTCCCGTGTGACCTACGCGGAGCTGGAGCTGCGGACCGGCCGAGTGGCGGGACATCTCGTCGGCCTCGGTCTGCGGCACGGGGAACGGGCGGCGGTCCTCCTGGGCAACCGGGTGGAGGCCGTCGAGAGCGTCCTCGCCGTCACCAGGGCGGGTGCGGTCGGTGTGCCGATGGACCCGCGGAGCACCACCGCCGAGTTGGCACACCTGCTGGACGACAGCGGGGCCCGGGTCGTCTTCGCCGACCGGTCCTCCCTGGAGCGGTTACGGCCGTTGCTGCCGGAGCGCCCCCGGCTGAGCGTGGTACTCGTCGAGGATGGCGGGACGCGGGACAGATACCCTGCGACGGGGGCGAGTGGCGGCCCGGCCGGTGAAGCGGGCATGTTCCGCTACGCGGCCCTGGCCGTCACCGAGCCGCCCGTGCCGGCTCCGGATGACCTCGGGCTCGACGAGGTGGCCTGGCTCCTCTACACCTCCGGGTCGACCGGCCTGCCCAAGGGGGTGCTGTCCACCCAGCGCAACCGGCTGTCGTCGGTGGCGTCCGGATTCGTCGCCGTCCTCGGCCTGTCGGCGGACGACCGCCTGCTCTGGCCCCTCCCCCTCCACCACGCCATGGGGCAACTCCTGTGCGTCCTCGGGGTGACCGCGACTGGTGCGTCCGCCGTGCTCCTGCCGCGGTTCTCCGTGACGGACGTGCTGAGTGAGCTGCGCCGGACCGAGGACCCGTGCACCCTGCTGGCCGGTGTACCGGCGACGTACGGCAGGCTCGTCGACGCCGTGGGGGACGGCGGGCTGAGGGCACCCGCGCTGCGGGGCTGCGTCAGCGGGGGCGCGGCCGCCCCTCCCGCCTTCCAGCGGGCCTTCGAGGAAGTCTGCCGGGTTCCGTTCCTCGATCACTACGGAAGCACCGAGGCGGGGCCCGTCGCCATGAGAGCACCGGGCGCCGCCAGGGTGGACGGCTCCTGCGGCCGTGTGCTGCCGGGTATGCGGGCGCGTATCGGCGACGGCAGCGGCGCCCAGGCCACGGGCGAGGACGAGGGCGAGGGCGAGTTGTGGGTCTCCGGGCCCGGTGTCATGGCCGGGTACCACCGGCGTCCCGACGACACCGCCGAGGTCCTGCGCGACGGGTGGTACCGCACCGGTGACCTGGCCCGGATCGGCGCCGACGGTGAACTCACCCTCACGGGCCGGGTCAGCGAGCTGATCATCCGGGCCGGGAAGAACATCCACCCCTCCGAGGTGGAGGCGGTGCTGCTGGCCCTGCCGGGAGTCCAGGACGCCGCCGTGGCCGGCCTCCCAAACGACGAACTCGGTGAGGTCCCGGCCGCCTACCTGGTCCCGGCGAACGCCGGGGCCCTCGACAGGAGAGAGATTCTCGCCGCCTGCCGGGAACGCCTCTCACCGTTCAAGGTGCCTGCCGCCCTCTACGAGGTGGAAGCGATCCCGCGTACCGCCTCGGGCAAGGTCAGGCGGTACGCGCTCGCAGACGTGCCCGCGCGCCCGCTGCCGGCCGGAGCCCCCACGCCGGGGGCGGAGACGGTGGCGGAGACGGCGGACCTGACGGCTCTGGTGCGGGCCGAGGTCGCCGCCGTGCTCGGCTGCGCCGTGGACGAGGTGGAGCAGAGCACCGCGTTCCGTGACCTGGGGCTGGACTCGCTGACGTCGACGGCGCTGTGCCACCGCTTGTCGACGGCGACCGGTCTCCCGCTGTCCGAGGCCGCGCCCTTCGACTTCCCCACCGCGGCCGAGCTCGCCGCACATCTCCGGGCGCGGCTGGCCGGTGGGAGGGCGACTGCCACGCCCAGCCGTCCGGAAGAAGCCGGTACGGACGAGGACCCCGTGGTCATCGTCGGCATGGCGTGCCGTTTCCCCGGCGGCGTACAGAGCCCCGAGGACCTGTGGCGGCTGGTGGAGGACGGGACCGACGCCATCACCCCCTTCCCCACCGACCGGGGGTGGGACGTGGACGGGCTGTACGACCCGGACCCCGGGCGGGCGGGCCGGACCTACGTACGCGCGGGAGGCTTCCTGTCCGGTGTCGACCGCTTCGACCCGGCCTTCTTCGGGATCTCGCCCCGCGAGGCCCTGGCCATGGATCCCCAGCACCGGTTGCTGCTCGAAGTCGCCTGGGAAGCCTTCGAACACGCGGGGATCGATCCCGGCACGGTGCGGTCCACCCCCACGGGTGTGTACGCCGGACTCATGTACAGCGACTACGCCGGCCGTTTCGCCCGCACGCCGGAACGGGTGGAGGGCTACCTCGGTATCGGTAACGCGGGCAGTGTCGCCTCCGGCCGTATCGCCTACACCCTGGGCCTGGAGGGGCCGGCGGTCACCGTGGACACGGCGTGTTCGTCGTCACTGGTGGCCCTGCACCTGGCAGTCCAGGCGCTGCGCAGGGGCGAGTGCTCGCTGGCGCTCGCCGGAGGCGCCACGGTGATGTCGGCACCGCACTCCTTCGTCGAGTTCAGCAGGCAGCGCGCACTCGCCCCCGACGGCCGCTGCAAGGCGTTCGGGGCGGCGGCGGACGGCACCGGGTGGGCCGAGGGCGCCGGAATGCTGCTGGTGACCAGGCTGTCCCGCGCCCGGCGGGCCGGCTACCGGATCCTGGCCGTGGTGCGCGGCTCCGCGGTGAACCAGGACGGCGCGAGCAACGGCCTGACCGCGCCGCACGGACCGGCGCAGCAACGGGTGATCCGCCAGGCCCTGGCGGACGCTCGGCTGAGCCCCGCGGACATCGACGCGGTGGAAGCTCATGGCACGGGCACCCGGCTCGGCGACGTCATCGAGGCGGAGGCCTTCCTGGAGGCATACGGGCGGGCCGGAAGGCGTGAACACCCGCTGTGGCTGGGCTCGGTCAAGTCGAACATCGGGCATACGCAGGCGGCGGCGGGCATGGCCGCCGTGATGAAGACGGTCCAGGCGATGGCACACGGCGTACTGCCGCGTACGCTGCACGCCGAGCAGCCCAACCCCGGCGTGGACTGGTCCTCGGGTGCGGTGTCGCTGCTCACCCGTTCGGTGCCCTGGCCCCGGACCGGGCAGCCCCGGCGGGCGGGGGTGTCGTCCTTCGGGATCAGCGGGACCAACGCGCATGTGGTGATCGAGCAGGCGCCCGCGGAGGGGCCGGCTGCCCCGGGCCGCCCGGACAGCGGATCCACGGCCGCGCAAGGAGCCGCGGCCCCGGTGACGGCCGTGCCGTTCCCGGTGTCGGCGAGGAGCGCCCCCGCGCTGCGGGCGCAGGCTCGGCGACTCCACGCCCACGTGACCGCACACCCCGGAACGAACCTGCTGGACCTCGGTTTCTCCCTGGCCACGGCCCGCGCCCACTTCGAGCACCGCGCGGTGCCGGTGGCCGGTGACCGCGAGGAACTGCTCGCCTCGCTCGACGCGGTGGCCGAAGGCCGCCGCCGGCCGGACCTGAGCACGAGCGGCCCCCGCCCGGCGGGCCGGGTCGCCTTCCTGTTCACCGGGCAGGGCAGCCAGCGGGCCGGCATGGGCCGGGAACTGTACGACGCCCATCCCGTCTACGCCCGTTCCTTCGACGAGATCTGCGCCCTGATCGACCCGCTTCTGCCGGAGCCGCTCCGGGACGTGGTGTTCGCCGCGGAGAACGCCGAGACCACCGGGATCACCGACGCTGCGGAAGGCGGCACGGGGAGCGCCGACGCTGCCGAAGGCGGCACGGGGAGCACCGAGGGTGCCGGGGGCGGCACGGGGAGCACCGAGGGTGCCGGGGGCTCGCGAGCGGGCGGGCTCCTGCACACGACGCGCTTCGCACAGCCGGCACTCTTCGCCCTGGAGGTCTCCCTGTTCCGGCTGCTGGAGTCCTGGGGCGTACGCCCCGGCCTGGTGGCAGGGCACTCGGTCGGCGAACTGGCGGCGGCGCACGTCGCCGGGGTGCTGTCCCTCGCGGACGCCTGCACCTTGGTCGCGGCACGGGGCCGTCTGATGGACGCGCTGCCCACCGGTGGGGCGATGGCCTCGGTACAGGCCGACGAGAGCGAGATCACCGCGTACCTGGCAGGCGGAGCGGACGGTGCGCGCGGGGTGGACATCGCAGCCGTGAACGGCCGCTCCGTGGTCGTCTCCGGGGACGCATCCGCAGTGCTGGAGGCCATGGCGCACTGGCGCGAACAGGGGCGCGCGACCACCCGTCTCCGGGTGAGCCACGCCTTCCACTCGGCGCACATGGAACCCATGCTCGACGCCTTCGCGCAGGTCGCGCGGGGGATCAGCTACTCCCCACCGCGGCTTCCCCTCGTCACCGCGGTGGCGGACCGGCCCGCGACCACCGAGGAGATCCGCTCGCCCCGGCACTGGGTGGACCATGTACGCCGACCGGTCCGATTCGCCGACACGGTGCGGTACCTGTCGGAGCAGGGGGCCACGCACTTCGTGGAGATCGGCCCGGACAGTGTGCTCGCGGGCCTGGCACGCGACTGCCTCTCCGGCCGCGGTCCAACGGCCACGGCGGACATGACGACCACGGCGGACACGGCGGCGACAGCGACGTCCGGTTGCGGTACGGACGGCCCGGCGCCTCTGGTCGTCCCGACGCTGCGCGGCCCACGGCCGGAGGCCGGGGCGCTGCTCGCCGCGGTGGCCGCACTCCACGCCCGCGGTGTGGACGTGGACTGGCACGCGGTCTTCGCCGGGCGCGGCGCACGGCACACGGCGCTGCCCACCTACGCGTTCCAGCGTGAGCGGTACTGGCTGGAGGCCGACTCGGCGGGATCCGCGGCAGAGCCCGGCACCGCGACCCACCCGTTCCTGCGAGCGGTGACGTCGACGGCGGACGACGACGGCCTGCTGCTGAGCGGCCGGCTGTCCCTGCGTGACCAGCCCTGGCTCGCCGACCACGCGGTGCTGGACACGGTGCTCCTGCCGGCGACGGCCTTCGTCGACATGGCGATCCACGCCGGAGACCGGGTGGGTGCGGGTGTACTGGAGGAACTGACGCTGACGGCACCGCTGGTGCTGCCCCTCGAGGAGACGGTCGAGCTCCAGGTGAAGGTGGCGCGAGCGGACGCGGACGGGCGCCGGGCGGTGGTCTTCCACGCACGGACGCACGCTCCCGGATACGACGACCGCCCGTGGACCCGACACGCCTCCGGAAGCCTGACCCCTGCGGACTTCGACCTTCCGGAACCACGGACTTCCGCGGACGCGCCGTCCCCATGGCCTCCGGCGGGCGCCGTACCGCTGCCGCTCGGCACCGAGACGGGTACCGGCCTCTATGAGGCACTTGCGCACGGCGGGCTCCGTTACGGACCGGCCTTCCAGGGCCTGCGGGCCGCCTGGCGCCTGGGCGACGACCTGCTCGCCGAGGTCGAACTCCCGGAGGTCGAACTCCCGGAGGGTGAGGGCGTCAACGCCCACCTGTTCACTGTGCATCCGGCGCTGCTGGACGCGGCGCTGCACACGCTGACACTGAATCAGGTCGTCCCGGAGGGCGAGGGCGTCAGTGGAGCCGGGGCGGTGTTGTCGCTCCCGTTCGCCTGGAGCGGGGTGCGGCTGTACCGGTCGGGCGCCCGCACCCTGCGGGTGCGGGTGTCCCGGGCGGAGGGGAACACGGCGGGGAACACGGCGGGGCACACCGCCCGGCTGGAGCTGACCGACGGGACCGGAGCCCTCGTGGCCACGGTGCGCTCGCTCGCCCTGCGGCCGCTCTCCCCCGAGCAGTTGAGCGGCGTACGCACGCCCCGTGACAGTCTGTTCCGCCTGGAGTGGACACCTCTGCCGGGCTGCTCCGCCCCGATGCCGACGGAGCCGCCCGGGTGCGGGCTCCTCGGCGAGCCGGGCCCACAACTGAGCGACACACTCGGGCGGTCGGGCATCCGGCCGATGGTCCACCCGGATCCGGCCTCGGCGGCAGCCGACGCACCGGCCGTCGTGATCGCCTGCCCTCCGCTCACCGGGATGGACGGACCGGACCGCGCCTCGGCCGCACACCGTGCGGCCGGCTGGGCGCTGCGGCTCGTCCAGGGCTGGCTCGCCGAGGAACGGCCGGCCGACTCCCGTCTCGTCGTCCTCACCTCGGGCGCCGTCACCACCGGAGCCGAACCGGACGGAAGCAACGGCACCGCCGATGCCGCGCTCGTCCAGGCACCGGTGTGGGGGCTGCTCCGCTCGGCGCAGACCGAGAACCCGGGCCGCTTCTCACTGATCGACATCGACGACCATCCCGCGTCCGCAGAGGCCCTGGCACGGGCCCTGACGAGCTCCGAGCCGCAGACGGCCGTACGTCACGGTGTCTCGTACGTACCGAGACTCGTCCGCGCATCCCCGGCGGCAGCGGCCACGGAATCGGCAACGGCCGATGAAGCACCGCGCCGGCTGAACCCGGACGGCACCGTGCTGGTCACGGGTGGCTCCGGCTCCTTGGGCATGACGTTCGCCCGTCACCTCGTGGTCGAGCACGGGATACGTCACCTGCTGCTCGTGGGACGGCGCGGAGCCGACGCGCCCGGTGCCGCCGAACTGCGCGCGGAACTCACCGAACTGGGCGCGGAGGTCACCGAACTGGGCGCGGAGGTCACGGTGGCGGCCTGCGACGTCGCCGACCGCACGGCGCTCGCCGCGGTGCTCGCGAGCGTGCCGGAGGCACACCCGCTGACCGGCGTGGTGCACACCGCGGGGGTCCTGGACGACGGTGTGCTCCCGTCACTCACCCAGGAGCGGCTGGACCGCGTACTGCGACCGAAGGTGGACGCGGGCCTCGCCCTGCACGAGTTGACGAAGAGCAGCGACCTGGCCGTGTTCGCCCTGTTCTCGTCGGTGGCCGGGGTGTTCGGCTCCGGCGGCCAGGGCAACTACGCGGCGGCGAACGCGTTCCTGGACGCGCTGGCAACGCACCGCAGGGCGCTCGGGCTGCCCGGCACCTCTCTCGCCTGGGGGCCGTGGCAGCAGAACGGCGGGATGACCGCCGGGCTCCGGGGCGCGGACTTGCGCCGGATGGCCCGTTCCGGCTTCCTCCCGCTGCGGACCGAGGAGGGCCTTTCGCTCTTCGACGCCGCCGTCGAAGGACGGGACGCAGTCCTGGTGGCCGCTCGTCTCGACCCGGCGGCAGCCGGGGCGTCCCGGGACCCCGGGGCGCCGCTCTCACGGGTACCGTGCCGAGGGCCCGTACGGAGGGCCTCCGCATCGCTCACCGGACCCCTCACCGACGGCGAGGACTCGCTGCGTCGGCGGCTGGCCGCCACGCCCGCGAGCGAACGCGGTGCTCTGCTCCTCTCGCAGGTCCGGGCGGAAGCCGCCCTGGCACTCGGCCATGGTTCAGGCGATTCAGCGGTCGAACCGGACCGCGCGCTGGCCGAGCTGGGCCTCGACTCACTGGCCGCGGTCGAATTGCGCAACCGGCTCGCAGCGCTGACGGGACTCGCCCTGCCGGCCACGCTCCTGTTCGACTACCCGACGGCGCGCGGGGTCGCTGCCCACCTGGAGGAACTCTGGTCCCAGGACGCGCCTGCATCACCCGGCCCGTCGGCCGCTCCCCGTCGGCAGGACGGTGCACCCGACAGCACTTCGGCCCCGGAGGGCACGGACGCCGACTCCTTGTCCGCGCTCTTCCGTACGGCGTGCGCCCGCGGCAGGGCGTGGGACGGGATGGCCCTCCTGACGATCGCAGCACGTCTGCGTGAGGTGTTCGAGGACGTCTCGGCCCTCGGTTCACCACCCTCGGCCGTCACCCTGGCGACAGGGGGCTCCGGGACCCGCCTGATCTGTTTCCCCGCCCTCAGCGCACTGTCGGGGCCGCACGAGTACGCCCGTTTCGGGCCGGCCCTCCAGGACCGGCGTCCGGTTTCGGTCCTGCCGAACCCGGGCTTCCTCCCGCGGGAACTGCTGCCCGCCACACTGGACGCCTTCGTGGCGGCACAGGCCGCCGCGGTACGCGCGTGTGCGGGAGACGAGCCGTTCGTCCTGCTGGGGCGCTCGGCCGGCGGATGGGTGGCACACGCGGTCGCCGAGGAGCTCGAGGGCACGGGCCCGACTCCGTCCGCCGTCGTCCTGATCGACACCTATCCCGCCGGGGAAAACGGCCCCGGCGGCCGCGGTGGCGACGGGCCCGCGCTCTCGGCGATGACCGCAGGCATGCTGGAGAACTCCGCACAGTTCGCTTCGGCCGAGACCGACCGGCTCACCGCGATGGCCGGCTACCTGGAGCTCCACGCCGGCTGGAAGCCGACCGCCCTGAGGGCCCCCACCCTCTTCGTCCGGGCCGGAGACCGTCTGCCCGGCATCGAGGCAGCCGATCCATGGAGCCTGCCGCACTCCGAGATCACCGTGCCCGGCGACCACTTCACCGTTCTGGAGGACCATTCGCGCACGACCGCCCTCGCCATTCACACCTGGCTCTCCGAGCGCCTCCGGGAGGACGCCTCCGGAGACGACCCCCAGGGCCACGACGGGGAAGCCTGACGGCAGCCGGCATCCCGGCCGTCTCCCGCCGACGGCGGTGGACCGGCTCACGACCTCTGACTGACCCGTCGTGGCGGAGCCGGGCGGTCACGTCGCGGACGGTGTCGCCGTCCACCCCGCCCCCGCGGAACCCGCGATGATCCCGAACCGCGTAGTTCTACGCTACCGGGTGCCGATGGTCAGGCGGAGACTCGGCCACGTCATCGACCGCACCGACCGAACAGGTTCCGGAGTCGGTCGCATCGCGCAATGCCGCAGAAGAAACGGCGCTGAGTATCTCTTGCCGCGAGCGGCGCTGCCAAGAAGGAGCGAGAAGCGTGACCATTCGCCTACTGCAGCAAAAAGCAGGGCTGCGCACTGCCACCAGCCTGCTGGCTTCCCTGGGGGCCACCGGACTCCTGGTGCTTTCGCCCGCAACAAGCGCTCACGCCGAGGACAACACGACCATCCGCCTTCCGAGAGCGACCGGTAGCTACACCGCAGTCCCGGACGGTGACAGCGGGATCTTCCGCCTGGAGAAGGAGGGCCAATGCCTCGGCGTGGATTCCAGCGGTAACACCACCGACTCATCCTGTGACAGTGGAACTCGCTGGAACATGCAGCCCAACCGGGATGGCGATGGGAGGTATCTCCGCCACGTCGGCGACAACAAGTGCATGAGCAAACTTTCACTTGCGGTCACCGACTGCGACAGCGACTCGGTGGACAACTTCCAGGACGTCGCCGACACCCCATTGGACCTGAAGCTGAGCAGGCAGACTGCGATCAGTCTGGGGGAGAACAAGATCTCTATCTGCAACCAAGGAGGTTTCGCAGCCAGGGCGGTCATCGTATATAGCGTCCAGTCGGACCCCAACAGTGCGACCGAGACCACCGGTCGCAGAGTCATCGAATCCTTTCCTGCCGGTCAGTGCCGGACCGAAACCCTCCCGGCAGGGAAGATCTACGGGAATGTTGAACTGCGCAGGTACACCGGTTGGTACCTGGGCAATTACGCGTTCTGGGACGGAGACAGCGGCGCCTACGCGGGCAGCGCCAACGACCAGCTGACGGCCAACTGGGCCTTCGGAGGCGATCACATCGACGGGTCGTACAACCTGACGGGGACGACGTGCTTCTCAGGTTCGAACTTTGATCCGAACAGCAGCAACCAGGCCTCTTCGAAGATGAAGGACGGCCAGACCGGCTGTACCGGTGTCAATCCTGAGCGCATCACGACCGATTCGGTGGGCACGATTGTCGGTCAGGTGATCCCCATGGTCGTCCGCCTGGTGTTCTCCTGAGCCAGGCACTCCCTGGAGATCCAGAATTCACGCTCGGACCGTATCCCATGGTGTAGCCGCCCCCGATCCGCTTGCCCCCTCCCCTGTACGCGGATATCCGGCCCCACCGATCCGCTCCGCACCTGGAGACACCCGGTCCAATGGTGACGCGACATCGTCCGCTGACCGAGCGGACGATGTCGCGCTTTCCGCTACCTCGGCAGGAGGCATGTGGTTCGAAGTTCAAGTGTCGCGCCGGTTCGGGGTGCATTCGCGGGTGAGCTCTCGGGTCGGGGAATGGACCGCCGCCAACGGCATGGCGTACGGAGAGCAACGCCCATGCGACGGGCAGGCGCGGCAGCCGGACATCTTGCCAAATTCCTCGACCGGCGGCATTCTGTCCTGGCCGACTCGGGCGGCCCGTGAGTCGTGCGAATGCGTAAATGAGTAATGAGCGTGCACGGTTTCCTTCGTTCTCCGCGGTTGGCTTCCGCCGCACCATCCGGCGGACATCCGGCGGGGCCGATGGCACCGCGAGACCTGGGGGAAGAGGTCACCGCCGGCGGTGACCTCTCCCCCCAGAGCAAAGGGCTTGAAGCATGGCGCGTTCGGGTGTGTGGGAGGGCAACCTTCCAGCGGAGCTGACGAGCTTCGTCGGACGCCGGAGCGAAGTGCGCGAGGTGCGGCGACTGCTCACCGGAGCCAGACTGCTGACGCTGACGGGTACCGGCGGTCTCGGTAAGACGCGCCTGGCCCTTCGGAGCGCTTCCGACGTGGGCCGGACCTTCCCCGACGGCGTGTGGCTGGTGGACCTGGCTCCGCTGAAAGAAGGAGCCCTGCTGGCACAGACGGTCCTGACCGCGCTGAGGATTGATCACGATTCCGTCCGCCCGCCGGTCCCGGTGCTGACGGAACAGCTCGCGGACAAGCAGCTCCTGCTGGTGCTGGACAACTGCGAGCATCTGCTCGATTCCTGCGCGGCGCTGACACGCTCGTTGCTGGCGGCGTCGCCCGGCCTGCGGGTGCTGGCCACGAGCCGGCAGGCGCTGGGTGTGGACGGTGAGCAGCTGTTGTCCGTGGCGCCGCTGCCCGTTCCGGACCCCACGTCTCCGCCGCGACTGCACGCCCTGGCCGGCCATGAGGCGGTGCGGCTGTTCGTGGACCGGGCCTCGGCGGTGCTGCCCGGGTTCACACTCCGTGAGGAGAACTGCGAGGCGGTCGCCGGGATCTGCCACCGGCTGGACGGTATCCCCCTGGCCATCGAACTGGCCGCGGTGTGGCTCCGGTTCCTGTCGCCCGAAGCGATCCTGGAACGCCTCGACGACCGGTTCGGCCTGCTGACCCGGGGCAGCCGCGCCGCTCCGCCCCGCCGGCAGACCCTGCGCGGCGCGATCGACTGGAGCTTCAACCTGTGCACACCCCCCGAACAGCGCGCCTGGATGTCTCTGTCGGTCTTCCAGGGCACCTTCGACCTGGAAGCCGCCCAGGCGGTCTGCTCGGGGCCGGAGTGCGACCCCAGAGGCACCCTCGACCAGCTCGCCGGGCTGGTGGACAAGTCGGTGCTGACCCACGAGGAGCACCGGGACGGCCCGCGCTACCGCATGCTGGACACGATCCGTGAGTACGGCCGTGCCCACCTGCGCGATCACGGTGCCGAGGAGCCGGTTCGGCGCCGTCTGCGTGATCACTACCAGCAGTTGGCCGCCCGCGCGGAAGCCGAATGGCTCAGTCCCCGCCAGACCGAGTGGTTCGCCCGGCTGCGCCGGGAGGAGGCGAACATCCGTACCGCGCTGGAGTTCTGTCTGAGCACGCCGGGGGAGGAGGAGACCGGGCTCCAACTGATCGCCTCCTTGTGGCGGCATCGCCTCGGCGTCGGCGGCCTGGAGGAGCAGCGTCACTGGCTGGGACGGGCGCTGGCACGGTCGGGTCCCACGCCTGCCCGGGCGAAGGCCCTGTGGGTGGACGGCTGGATGGCCTGCCTGCGCGGCGAGACCGCCTTCGGGCGGAGCCGGCTGGCCGAATGCCAGGCCCTGGCAGCGGAGTTGGGCGATCCCGACGCCATGGCCCAGTCCGTGCAGTTCGCCGGCCTGGTGGCGCTCTTCGAGGACGACTACCTCCAGGCCATCGAGCATCTGGAGCTGGCGCTCGACCATCACCGTGCGTGCGGCGACCGCAATGCGGAGTGGACCGATCTGTTCCTGCTGGCCCTTTCCTGCTGTCTGTCCGGGGATCCCCGCACCTCGGCGCTGGGTGAGGAGTGTCTGGCCCTCTGCGACGCCCATGACGCGCGCTGGTCCCGCCCGTTCGCGCTGTGGGCCCTGGCACTCCACCGATGGCTGTCCGGCGACGCCGACGGCACGATCGCCCTGCTGCGGGAGGGGCTGCGCATCGAGCAGCCGACTCACCACATCTTTGCCGTCGCCCAGTGCCTGGAAGTACTGGCCTGGGCCGAGGCGACGGTCGGACGCCATGAACAGGCCGCCAGACTGTTCGGCGCGGCCCAGAACGCCTGGCATCTGCTGGGCACCGCAGTGCCGGGGGCCGGGCGTCTGCTGCGCCACCACGCCGAGTGCGAGGAGATCCTGCGGCGCGCTCTCGGTGACGAGCGCTACGCGGCAGTGGTCGAGGAGGGCAGGGGGCTCAGCGTTGAGCGGGCGGTTGCCTGTGGGATGGAACGCGGTGAGCCGCCGTCCGCAAGCGAGCCGGGCGATGCCCCCGCGCTCGCCGCCTTGACCCGCAGGGAACGTGAGGTGGTCGCTCTGCTCGCGGAGGGGCTCAGCGACAAGCAGATCGCCGCCGAGCTGGTGCTGTCCCCGCGGACGGTCGAGGGGCACGTCTGGCGCGTTCTCGCCAAGCTGCACTTCACCTGTCGTACGCAGATCGCCACCTGGGCGGTCCAGCAGGAGCCGGCACGGTAGCTGCGCACCGGCGCCTCCGTAGGTCGGGCCCGGAAGGAGCCGGCCACAGCCGTCCGCCGGCGGTGGCTGTGCCCGGTCGGCCCGGCAGTGCCGACGCTTCCATATGCTCGCGGTGCGGGGTACCGGAAGTTGACCACCTTCGGAGGCGAACGAGCATGTCGGAACAGCGTGTTGTCCTGGTGACGGGCGGAGGGACGGGGATCGGGGCCGCCACCGCCCGGCTGCTGCGCACAGCCGGGCACCAGGTCGTGATCTCCGGGCGACGGCCCGAGCCACTGCGCCGGGTGGCCGAGGAGACCGGAGCGCTGGCCCACTCTGCCGACGCCGCCGACCCCGAGGCCGTGCGCGAGCTCGTCGAGGCGACGGTGACGGCCTACGGAAGACTCGACGGTGTGGTGCTCAACGCCGGAATCGGGCGGGGCGGCGCGGTCGGCGACACCGCGGTCGAGGACTGGGAAGAGGTGATGCGGACCAACCTCACCGGCCCGTTCCTGCTGCTGCGTGCCGCGCTACCGCATCTGCTTGCTGCCCGCGGCGCGGTGGTCGCGGTCGCCTCGGTCGCCGCGCTCCGCAACAGCGTCGGCAACGCCGCCTATGCGACGTCCAAGGCGGGTCTGCTCCACCTCTGCAGCTCCCTCGCCGTCGACTACGGGCCGCAGGGGCTGCGGGCCAACGCGGTGTGCCCGGGCTGGGTGCGTACGGAGATGGCCGACCAGCGGATGGCGCGGTTCGCGGCGGAGGCGGGGCTGGCGGGCGGTGCCGAGGCGGCATACGAGGAGGCGAACCGGCTGACTCCCGCCAGGCGGCCGGGCGATCCGCAGGAGGTCGCCGAGGCGATCGACTGGCTGCTGTCGCCCGCCGCGTCCTACGTCAACGGGGCCGTCCTCACCGTCGACGGCGGAGTGACCACGGTCGGCGTCGGCGGTGCCGCCTTCGACCACCGGATCGAGGCGCGCGCCCCGCGCCTGTAGCGGACCACCGAACAGGTCCGTTCGACAGGGTTCGTGGCGGAGCCAGGAACCCTGTCGGGGCCAGGATCCGTGGCGGAGACAGGAACCCCGGCCGGGGCCAGGCTGCAGAAAGAGGCTGGGCCTGGCCGGCGCCCCGGAGACAGCCGTGCTCGTCCCCGGGGGGATTCGATGCCCGCGGCGCGGGCGAGGCGGTGGCCGGCCTCAGCCCGCTCCGGCCCGGTCGTCAAAGCAGCCTAGCCGCCGGGTCGGGACACCCTGCCGACGGTGTCGACCAGGGTACGCAGGACGGTCGTGCCCGCGACCACTACCGAGGAGACCGGCCATGCCGCCCATCGCACCAGATGGCCTGGCAGGTCGGGATCCAACTCGACCGTCACCCGGAGGTATCTGCTCTGGAGCGCGGCGACTTTGGTGGACCGGGGTGCGGCAACGTCCTGTCCGCGCTGCAATGCCGCTCGGTAGCTTTCCTTGCGCTGGCTCATACCTCATCCTGACGCTTGATCAGTTCCTCCGCGAAGTCCATGTACGCCGACCCCTTGGCCCGGACCGGGTTCCCGAACGACTGGGCGTACAGGTCGAGCCGCGCGATCTGGGTGTCCAGCACCGCGAAACCCTGCTCGGTGAGTACCTCACGTGCGTCGGCATCGGGCCCGGTGCGCGTGGCGTCCGGCCGGTTGGTGCGATTGAGCAGGACCGCCGTGCGGGCCGGTTCGGCACGCAAGGACTGCACGTCCGCCATCTCGCCGCGGATGGGTGCCATCCGGTCCAGTTCGATGGGGGCGGGGGTCACGGGCACGATCCACTCGTCGGCGTACCTCATGATGCTGCGGGTAATGCGGGGATGGTCCTCCAGCTGGGGCGCATCGAGCACGACGGCCTGCCGGTTGCCGAGGAAGTCGTTCACGCGCCGGTGGACGTCGCCCACCGGCAGGGCGATCACCGGAAACGGGAAGCCACCGGCCAGCTCGCTCCAGCGCAGGGCGGAAGAGGCCGGGTCACCGTCGACCAGCAGCGGCGACAGTCCCGCCTCATGAAGCGCGTGGGCCAGCCACACGGCGCTCGTCGTCTTTCCGACGCCGGGCTTGAGGTTCACAAACGCACAACTCAAGGGCACGAGAGCTGACAGTAGCGGGCGCGCTCGTCCGGTTTCGGTCGGTACGGGGGCGTGGCTTCGCGGTTCACCCGCAAGCAGTGAGGAACAGTCGCCGCGCTCGGCCGCAGCCGCTCCCGCTCCGCGTCTGAAAGATCACTGCGTTCCCGCCTCATGCCGGAAGCGACGAGCAGATCTGCCCGATCACATGTGCGGCCGGACAGGTCCCAGCTGTCGGCCGACCGGCCGGGCCCTGGGGGCCTCACCTTCGCAGACGCCGGTGAGGGGCATCAGCCGGGCCAGTGACGTCAGCCGGCGGCCAGCGCCGTGACGCCGCCGTCCACGAGCAGATCGGTGCCGGAGATGAAGCTTGCCGACGGGCCGACGAGGAAGGCGACGGCGTCGGTGATGTCGGCTGCTGTTCCGGCTCGCTTGGCGTTGGAGGCGGCAATCATCCTTCGCATCGTGTCCCCGTGTTCGCCGGCGAGTTCCGCCTGTCCCATGGGGGTGGCGATCGCTCCGGGGCTCACGGAGTTGATCCGTGCGTTCCGTGCGCCCCAGGTGGAGCTCGCGGCCCTCACGCGCAACAGGTTGGCTGCCTTGGAGAAGGTGTAGGCCGCCCCTGGGTCGGAGAATCGTTCCTCGGCCGCGACCGGGAGGGAGAGCAGTTCGTCGGCCGGTGCCGTGGCCAGTTGCGCGGCTTCTTCGCCGGACAGCCCGGAGTTCCGGTGGCCGGCCATGCTGGCGATGACCACGCCGGAACCGCCTGGGGCGACGACCTGGCCGAATTCCTCCAGCACGAGTGCCACTCCCAACAGGTCGACGGCGAGTATGGCGGCGACGGACGCTTGCGCGGGCGAGAGCCCGGCCGTGTGGACCACGGTCCGCACCGGACCGAGGCCGGCGGCCCGGCGCGCCAGGGCGCAGACGGATTCCCGGGACGAGACGTCGACCGGGGCGGCCGTTACGGCGTACCCGTCCTTTTCCAGCTGCGTACGGACAGCCTCCAGGGCCTCGGCGTTGAAGTCCGCGATCAGGAGCCGAGCTCCGGAGCCCAGACGACGGGCGATGGACTCTCCCATCCCGCCGACACCGATGACGACGACTACCGACTGGCTCATGTCTTCCACCTTCTCGATGGCCGGCAGAACTGCCGGGGGTCCGGGGCGTGCGGGGCTTCGGGCCGGGTTTCGTGAACCGTCGGAGATGCCGGTCCGGCGAAGTCTCGCACGTATCCGACACCCGTCGGTTATCCCACAGGTGTAGGCGACCCTACAATGACGCCGTGCCCGTTCAGCAAGGTGACCGCCGCTCCCGCCGCTCCCGTACCGCGATGGAGGGCGCACTGCTGGAATTGATCGGTGACCGCGACCTCGGCCAGATCTCGGTCTCCGACGTGACCGGCCGCGCTGACGTGCACCGCTCGACTTTCTACGAGCACTACACCGACGTGCATGACCTGGCCGCCTCGGCATGCACGGAGATGTTCGACCAGCTGCTCTCCGCCACCTCGGCGCTCCCGGTGACCGGGGATTCCCCGGAGGAGGGCGCGTCCCCCTCCCTCACGGTGGTGTTCGCCCATGTCGCCGAACATCGCGCGCTCTATGAGGCTCTTCTCGGTGCCGATGGCAGTGCCCGGGTGATCAACCACCTCCTGCGGCGCATGACGGAATCCATCCGGCCGAGACTTTCCGCCCGGCTCACCGACCCCGAAGGCGGTACGGAGGACTCCGCAGCCGCCTTCGTCTCCGGGGCGCTTCTCGGCGCCATCGCGGACTGGCTCCACCGCGGCTGCCCCGGGACGCCGGAACGCTTCGCCACCGCGATCTGGCCGCAGCTGGTCGCCGCGTCACTCGCCCGGCCGGCCTGAGCGACCCCGCCCGCAGGGGCCGCCGGCCGAGCACTCGGCGCCGGAGCGGGCTGCACCCGTGAGACATGCGCCCGGCAGCGGTGAGGCGGCTCGCGGAGCCGCACCGGGGTCCGCGAGCACCGGGGCCCCTCGGAGGTCCCGCCCCGGAGGCGGGCCTGACGTGGCCGCCCGGCCGGGACGCCATCGCCGGGTTGTCGAGAGGACGGTGTCCTGGCCGGCCGGGTGTCTGCGCCTGCACCGCCGCTACGAGCGCAAGGCCGGGTACGTCCTTGCCTTCGCCGTCGCGGCCGCGACCCTCATCGGCTGCCGCCGGCTCACCGACTGAAACGACATCTCAGAGCAGCGTCGGCGCATGGAATGCGCCGAGGCCGGAGGTCAGATCCCGGTCCAGCCAGTAGCGGCGCGGTTCGGCGAGCATGATGTCGACGCTGACGGCGAGGATGCCGGGGATCTCGGCCAGCTCGTGGTCGATGAAGAGCGCCAGGGCGGCGCGGTCGGTGACCAGGCCCATGACGAGGACGGACATGTCGCTGGCGACGTGGGCGGCGAGCCGAGTCTGGGGGAGCCGGTCGATGCGGCGCATGACGTCGGGCGTTCCGCCCGGTGCCACGCGCAGGCGGAGCAGGAAGGGGGTCTGGAAGCCGAGCCATTCCGACACCATCTCCAGGCGCGGTCTGACCCATCCCTCGTCGAGGACCCGGCGGACGACGCGGTGCGCGGTGGAGGTGGCCAGGCCGGACGCTCGGGCGATACTCGCGGCGGATGCGCGGCTGTCCCGCATCAGCTGGGCGACGACGGCGCGTTCGGCCTCGGTGAGCGGCTTGGCGGGGGGTGTCGCGGTGGCGGTGCCCTCCCGGCGGGCGCCGGTGAGCTCCAGCAGGTCGGCGCGTTCGGCGTCGGTGAGGAACCGGGGGTCCCACGTCATACCCCGGCGCAGGGTACTGAGGGCCGGCAGTGCGTTGACGCGGCGCACGCCGGGGACGGAGTACAGCCGGTCGATCGCCTCGCTGGTGGCGGCCTCGGACGGGGCGTGGATGACGGCGTAGAGGGGGTCGTCGCCGGAGATCTGCGCCAGGAGCTGGAGGTGGGGCAGACCGCTGAGCCGGTGGAGGACGGTGAGCGGGGTTTCGCCGGTGATGTCCAGGAAAACGTGGACCGGCATCGCCGTGGAGTGCATGCCCCAGTAGGCATGCCCGATCGCACGGACCATCCGGGCCTGGTGCAGCCGGTCGTAACGGCGCTTGAGCGTGCTGGCGTCGGCGGCCAGGATCCCGCCGATGTCGTCCCAGGCGGCCCGGGGTGCCACGTGCAGCGCGCCGATGAGGCGCCGGTCGAGCTCGTCGAGGAGAGGGCGGGTCATGGTCCACCACTTTAAACTGCCGGTTAATCCTACTGTTACATCCAAAGGCTAGAGAATCTCTCACTTGGATGCCACTGTTCGCAGGAACATCCCTCACTGCACGAAGAGGTCCCGATGAGTGCCACCTCCGCTCAGCCTCAGGCCAACGAGCCACAGTCGAGAATCCTGCGCGCCGCGTTCCGGAGCTTCGCGGCGATCGAGAAGATAGGCAACAAACTCCCCGACCCCTTCTGGCTGTTCTGGATCCTCGCCGGGGTCGTCGCCGTCCTCAGCGCCGTACTGGCGGCGGCCGGCGTCAGCGCCGTGCACCCCGGTACGCACGAGATCATCAAGGTGCAGAACCTGCTCAGCAAGGACGGCCTCACCATGGCCGTCGAGGGAGCGGTCGGCAACTTCGCGGCCTTCCCGCCGCTGGCCACCATCCTCACCGTGATGTTCGGCATCGCCGTCGCGGAGAGGAGCGGACTGTTCTCCACCCTGCTGCGCCGCATGGTCGCGCGGGTGCCGGGCAAGTACCTCACCTTCGCCCTGTCGATGACGGCCATGGTCAGCCATGTCGCCGGCGACGCCGCGTACGTCACCCTCATGCCGCTCGGCGCACTGATCTTCCGTGCGGCGGGCCGCAGTCCGGTGCTCGGCTGCATCGTCGCCTACGTATCGGTCTCCGCCGGCTACGACGCCTCCCCGTCGCTCACCACCACCGACGTACTGCTGTCCTCGATCTCCACCGCCGCCGCCCACACCATCGACGCGGACTACGTCGTCACCCCGCTGGCCAACTACTTCTTCGGGCTCGGCTCGTCGGTCCTGGTGGCCCTGGTGATCACCCTCGTCGTCGACAAGGTCCTCGCCCGCCGCCGGGACCTGGAGCCCGACGAGCCGGTCGCCGCCCCGGACGCCGAAGAACTGGAGTCGATCGAGGTCACCGGGCAGCAGCGCCGCGCGCTGCGCACGACCGGGCTGGTCGCCCTCGGCCTCATAGCGTTCCTGGTGGTGGCCATGGTTCCCCCGTCCTCACCACTGCGCGGCGAGGACGGCGGCATCGTCGACTCCCCGCTGGTCGGCGGGATGGCGCTCGTCCTGGGTGTGTTCTTCGCCGTGCTCGGCACCGTCTACGGGCGGATGACCGGCGCCTTCCGCGCCGCCCGCGACATCGTCGCCGCGATGGCCGACGGCACCCGGTCGATGGCGCCGATCCTCGTCCTGTTCTTCGCGATCTCCCAGTTCCTCGCCTACTTCAAGTGGACGAACATCGGCAACATCCTCGCCGTCAAGGGCGCGGAGGCGCTGCGTGACCTGCACTTGCACGGCTGGATCGTGCTGGTCGCCCTCGCTGTGCTGATCACGTTCATGAACCTCGTCATCACCAGCGGCTCCGCGCTGTGGGCGCTGGCCGCCCCGGTGCTCGTGCCCATGCTGATGCTCATCGGCATCGAGGCCGAGACCACCCAAGCCGTCTACCGCGTCGCCGACTCCGTCACCAACTGCGTCACCCCGATGAGCCCGTACTTCGTGATGGCACTGGGATTCATCCAGCAATACCGCAAGTCCGCCGGGATCGGCACTCTGGCCTCCCTCACGATCCCGATCGCCGCCGTCGTCTGGGTCGTCTGGATCGCGTTCTTCGTGGTCTGGTACCTGCTGGGCATCCCCTTCGGTGTCAGCTGACCCCACCTCTGCGGAACACCCCCCGGCCCCGTACGAGAAAGCAGACCATGACCGCACTTCCCGCTGCCGCCCTCACCACCCGCGCCCAGGACGTCTCGCCGGACATCGTCACCGACATCCTGACTCTCGTCCGCCACGAGACCAGCAGCTACGACCTGCCCGGCCTCGCGGCGGGCCTGGACCTCCTGCACGCGCTCGCCGTCCACCGACTCGGCCGACCCGACCACGCACAGCGCCACCCCGGCGGCGAGTGCGGCGACACCCTCACTCTGACCTACACCGGCACCGGCGCCGGGCACGTCGCGTTGGTCGGCCACTACGACACCGTATGGCCGACCGGCACCCTCGCCGGATGGGAGCAGCCGGAGGGGTCCGACGACGGCCGGGAGAAGCTCAGCGGACCGGGCATCTTCGACATGAAGACCGGCCTGGTCCAAGGCATCTGGGCCCTGAAGCTGGCCAGAGCGAGCGGAGTACCGGTACCCACCGTCACCTTTCTCTTCAACGGCGACGAGGAGATCGGCTCGCTGTCCTCGCGGCCGGTGATCGAGGAGGTCGCGCAGAAGGCCGACGCGACGCTGGTGATGGAGCCGACCGCCCACGGTGCGGTCAAGACCGCCCGCAAGGGCTGTGGGATCTTCCGGGTGACGGCCACCGGCGTCGAGGCACACGCCGGGCTCGCACCTCAGGACGGGGCGAGCGCGATCACCGCGCTGTCCGAGTTCGTGGTCGCCGCCGCGGCCGCCGCCGCGCCCGGCAAGGGCACCACGATCAACACCGGGCTCATCAAGGGCGGCTCCGGCACCAACGTCGTCGCCGGGCAGGCCACCGCCAGTATCGACATCCGCGTCAGCAGCGAGGCCGAGCGGCTTCGGGTCGACGAGGCGCTGGATGCCATCAGGGTCAGCGACCGCCGCGTCCGCATCGAGATCGACCACGCCTGGAACCGGCCGCCGATGACCCTGACCGCCTCCTCCGCCCGCCTTCTCTCCCTCGCCCGCGAGGTCACCCGCGAGCAGGGCCGCGGCGACGTGCCCGACGCCGCCGTCGGCGGCGCCAGCGACGCCAACTTCGTCGCCGCCCTCGGCCTGCCCGTGCTGTGCGGCATGGGCGCAGTCGGCGACAACGCCCACGCCCGGGGCGAGTTCATCTACCCCGACACGGTGCCCGCCCAGGCCTCCCTGGTCGCAGGACTGCTGGGACGCCTGGCGGAACCGCCGCGGGGCCGCGCATGACCCTCGCCCGGAAGAAGCCGGCACTCTGAAAGGACCCGTCGGCCGCCACCGTGAGGGCGCCTCACCTCCGTCGGCGGTACGACCCGCCGGAGGCGCCGTCATGGCCGCAACGTGCGCGTGCTCGGCCGGCTGCCTCAGGCGAGGTCGAGGAGCTGCTCGTAGAAGCCGCCGAAGCCACGGGCGCGGTCGACGAAGTGGAGTTCCAGGATCCAGTGGCAGGTCCGACCGGCCCGGTCCGTCCGCCGCAGCGGGCTGTCGTTCTCCGGCGTGATGTAGGACTCCGCCTTGGCTCCGTCGTTCACCTCGTGAGGGAACTCTCCGACGAGGTGACCCGTATGCCAGATGCCGATCTCCCAACCGGCCTTCTGCGCGAGGCGTTCCACTTCGGCGTACAGCCGGCGGCCGGTCATGGCGGGGTCGGCGGCGAAGGCCGCTCGTCCCTCGTCGAAGATCCGCGGCAGATCCAGCAGCAGACGGTGCTTGTGCGGATCGTCCCCGAGAACGTAGGTGCGGCCGAAGTCCGCCTCGTACTCCTCGAAGATCGGGCCGAAGTCGGCGAAGGCCACGTCGTCCTCGCCGATGACCCGGTCCGGCGGGTTCTCCCGGTACGGCAGGAGGGTGTTGGGGCCCGAACGGACGATCCGCTTGTGTCAGTGCTTGGTGGTGCCGAACATCTCGTTGGCGAGGTCCCGGATACGGTCGCTCACCTCGCGCTCCCCGACGCCGGGTGTCACCAGCCCGCGAGCCTCCACCTCGTCGAAGAGGGCGATCGCCTTCTCCTGTGCCGCTATCAGGCCGGCGACCCGCTGGTCCTCCTCCGGTCCAGGGCGCTCCGATGCCATGTATTCCCCCTCTGTTCACCGATGTCCCAAATCTCATCCTCACACATGCGACCTCCGCCGGCCCGTCTCGCACTGGGGCCCGGCCCCCCACTTCCGCCCCGAGCGATGGAATCTGCGCGTCTTCGGCGCCACCTCCAGCGGCGAGCAGCGCACGTGGGTGTTCGACGGGCTCTCCACCAGCCGGTGGCCGCGACTGCCGGTCTTTGCGCAGCACCCCGCAGCGCTCAGCTGTGGCCGGCGGCGAGTGCCGTCGCGAGCCGCAGGGCCCGTTCCACCGCGTGAGGGATGTCGCCGACGGGGAAGAGCACATGCCGTACGGTCCGCTGTCGATCAAGGACGAGGACGCTGCGCTTGAGTCGCACCTGGCCGGCGCCGCGGAAGGTGGGGAGTCGCAGGGCAGCGGCAAGGCGCAGGTGGGTGTCCGACAGGAGGGGGTACGGCACCGACTCGGCTCGGGCGAACGCCGCCTGCTCGTGGGGCAGTTGGGTGCTGACGCCGTGGACGGCGGCGCCCGCCTCACGGAACGCGGGCCAGAAGTCGCGGAACAGCCGGTTCTCCAGGGTGCAGCCGGCTGCGGCGAGAAGCGGCTCCTCCCACTGGATTCCGGTGGCGGGGTAGGTGAAGAGCACGGTGGCGGCGGCGTCCCGGGCGACGGCGTCACGCGGGATCCCGTCACTGCCGGGCAGTTCCAGCTCGACGGGCAGCGTGGTGCCGGCCAGCGAGTGCATCCGGGCATGCTCCGCACCATCGTCCGCCGCGGTGGCGGTGGCACTCCCGTCCCCCAGCATCCAGCGATCGCCCCAGTCCTGCATGGCCACCAGCAGCGGGAGCAGGCCGACGCCCGCCTCCGTGAGCAGGTACTCATAGCGCGCCGGCCGACGCTGGTAGGGACTGCGGTGCAGCACGCCGCTCACGACGAGGCGTCCGAGCCGTTCGGTGAGGACCTTGCGGGACAGGCCCAGTTCGGCGGCGAGAGCGTCGAAGCGTACGTGGCCACGGGCGATTTCCCGCAGCACCAGGACGTTCCACCAGTCCCCCACGATCAGGGCCGCCTGGGCGATACCGCAGGACTCGTCGGCGTTGTGCATTCTCATGACCCCATAGTACGTTCCTTTTCGGAACTCACTTGGTTCGTGAAGGAACTCGGCATCCTCACCGACACCCTGGCCGCGGGCAGACCAAGACGGGTGGGTGTCCCGCTCCGACCGGACCGCCTGGAAGGACAACATCAGTGGACACCGACACGACAACGCCCCGTGAGCCCGGCCCGGATGCGCCTCGATCCGCAGGGCCCGGTGATTTCGCAGCGCCCACCCGGGACCGAGTGATCGGGCGTATCGCCGACCATCTCACCGCCCGGCACCCAGGGCATCCACTGCGGGTCGCGGTGGACGGCATCACCGGCGCCGGAAAGACCACACTCGCCCGCGCCCTTGCCGCCGCGGTCAGCCGGCGTGGCCGCCCGGCGATCCACCTGTCCATGGACGGCTTCCACCACCCGCGCGCCCATCGGCACCGGCAGGGCCGCGACTCCGCGCTCGGCTACTACCAGGACGCCTACGACTTCCCCAGCTTCGCCCGGACGGTCCTTGTTCCGCTCGGGCCGGGTGGCGACCGCCGCTACCGGCGCCGCATCATCGACCTGGCCGCCGACCGGCCGGCCGACGAGCCCCTGGTCACCGCCGCGGCCGACGCGGTACTGGTCGTGGACGGCAGTTTCCTGCAACGCCCCGAATTGGCCCACCTGTGGGACGAGGTGGTGTTCACCGATACCAGCTTCCCTGTGGCCCGCCGACGCGGAACCCACCGCGACGTGGGCCTGTTCGGCGGCCTGGACCAGGCCGAGCACGCCTTCGACACCCGCTACCACGCCGCCTGCCGACGCTATCTGACCGAGGTCGCCCCCGCGGCACACGCCACGATCGTGGTCGGCAACGACGATCCGGACCATCCCGTGCTCCGCCGGATGCGACGGCACGCGTGAGGGTGCCCCAACTCCTCGCGGCGGCCGGTCCGCTCGCCGCGGACGAACCGTACGTCCACAACGTCTACTGATCCTTTGGTCAGCCGACCACTCAGTAGCAGCAAGGCACACGTCTCACCGGGCTCTCGGCCGCTCACCGGGCTCTCGGCCGCCAACGGCCGGATACCCCTGGCCGGCCGCCCCTTCACCCGGTCAGCGGATCATGCGTCCACCGTGCCGCCGCCCCTTTACCTCTTGTGGCACCGGAGGTTGTGGCCGTGCACCAGTCCGCTCACGCGTGCCGCGGCGTGGCGGTGAGGTGTCGGACGGCCGGGCGAGCCCGTGGACGGAGTCTGCGTGTCGCAGGAGTCCGCACCCTGTCCGAGGACCCCTGAACCGCTCCTTCCCGATTCGTCGGCCTCGACTGCGACGCACCTGCCGGGCAGATGCCGGCTGGATGATCATTTCCAGCCGTTCGGTAACCCCTTCCGCCGCCCCGGCACCTCCGGCCCTCGTCACGCCTCCGACTGCCGCGCCGGCACGACAGGGCGGTGATCAGTTCGCGCGCCGACGGGGATCCGCATCGCGTACGGCTCAGCGATGCCATGGGAATCCCGCCCTTCCCGAGGGCTGGAGATCCGCTCCGCGGTCCGCGCGCGGCACGTCGGTGCGCTGAGCGCGCCGCACCCCGGCATAGCGAACGCATGGCTGAATGTGACAGGTCCATAACTGAGCGCGAGTGCATTCCTCATACCCTTGATCACGTCTTGCACATGAGCACACACGTCTTTGTACGTGATCGATCGGCAACTTGGGGCGGCGCCGGTGGACATAACGGAGTTGGCGTCGGTCGCGGCACTGGGCGACCTCGAGCGGCGCATCTATGAGCATGCTGTAAGTCATGTATGCATCCGGGAGGAGGACCTTCCGGCGTACGTGCAAGCGGAACCCGAGCAGATCTCGGGCGCGGTCCAGGTTCTGCTCACTCTGGGGCTGCTGCGGGAGCAGGAGGGCTCTCCTGGAACCCATGTGGCAGTCGCTCCGGACAGCGCCGAACTTCAACTCGTGGGACCCGCGTTGAGGTATGTGATGGAAACGCAGCAGGCGATGGACAGGCTCCGCGGAGAGTTCTCGGGACTGCTGGATACATACCGGTCCGGTGTGGTGCACCGTCTGCGCCGAGAAGGCGTCGAGGTCATCATCAACATCGCGGATGTGCGTGCCCGGCTTGAGGAGTTTTCGGCCGGAGCCACGCGGGAGGTACTCACAGCACTCCCCGGCGGTACGCGGCCGACAGAGGCAATGGGTGGGGCGGGAGGGCGCATGGAGGCGGTTCTCGCCCGCGGCGTCACGGTACGGGCGCTCTGCCAGCACACGGCGCAGTTCAGCAGCAGCACGCTCGCGCTCGTGGAGCACGTCACCGCTCGGGGTGCGCAGGTGCGCACGCTCGGCGACACGTTCTCCAGGCTCATCGTCATCGATCGCGAGACCGCCCTGATCGAACTCCACGACGATTCACGGGGGGCAGTTCTGGTGCGGGACCCCAGTGTGGTCGCCTTCCTGATCAAATGCTTCGAGCGTATGTGGGTTCAGGGGCGGCCATTTCCCTTATCCGTGGGGCGCCGGGAGGCGATCGCGGCTTCGGAGGCTGTCAAGGAAGACATCGTCCGCATGCTGATCGCGGGTGAGGACGACAAGGCGATCGCCCGTCGCATGGGGGTATCCGTGCGCACCTGTCAGCGGCACATCACCGAGATCATGATGAGAGTCGGCGCGCGCAACCGGGTGCAGGCGGGCTATCTACTGCGGGAGGGAGAGCCCCACGGTCGCCCTGAGGAAGAGAAGCGGGACCGGCCCCGCGCGGTGGCTCGCGAGACCGGCCCATCACAACCCCAGTGGCACAGCTCAGTTGTTCACTGAGGACCTGCCACCCGATATCGCAAGCACGGCTTCGGCACCCGGAATCTCCGCGGCCGCACCGTGCAGTGGTTCTCAGTGCTGAAGCACCTTGGGGCGAAAGGGGCATGCCCATCCGTCTTCCGCATGCCGCCCCGAGTACTGCGGCGCCTCGGAGGTGTCCCCGTACTCTCGCAGGTTGGGATTGATGGAGCCTTGGAGACGTATTTCCCGTTCGCGGATGCGGCGCTGCAGCCCCGCGTACACGCCGCTCTCCTTTAAGCGTTCGAACTGGTGATGCGAGTTGAAGGCGATTGCCGGGCGGGGGAACCGGCGGGTTACCCGGGAGGCACCTGCATGCAGGCCGACGACGAAGAAGGGATGTCCGGCCACACTGAACGCGAACCTTGCGGAATCCGGATCCTGCGCGGCCCCGGCTGCCCACGTGTACCGTTCACTGTCGTGCTCGTGGAGGGACTGGAGCTGTTGCCACAGAGCGTTCTCGAAATCCTCCTCAGAAGTTTCCGGAGCTTCGTCGAACACGGCCACGAAGGTCGCGAAGTTCTCGCTGGAACTCAGAGCTTCCGTGACGAACTTTTCAAGATGTCGATGCAGTCGGCCGGTTGCGTCGGCGGAACCGAGCCGCCCGACCGCCGAGTGGGTCAGGAGTCCCCGGCGGACAGCCGCTTTGGCAGCAAGGCAGGAGAAGTTGTCGCTGTTGATCCAGTCGCTGATCACTGACAGAACCTGCGGCTCCTCGATCTCCGCAGTCTGTTTCCGTCCAGTGTGGTGCACGAGCACGGTGTACTCCCCCAGTTCGGTTGCTCGGGTTGCTCGTGAGCCATGGTGTGCACACACCGGACTGCCATCGCCGAGCGCTCACACCTCGTGATGCGCAGTGACCGAATCGGTCGGCTGAACATTCCGGGCAATGGTCACAGAGGGGGCTTTCCTCTTGCCCGCCTGGCAGAGAATTACCGAGGCCACTACCACCGAGGCCACCACCTGCCGTCTGGAGCTGTCATGCACCTACGCGTCACCCCGGAAGCCCATGCCCTCGGGTTGCACCACCCCCGCGCCTGGCGGCTCAGTTCGACCCGCCCCCTCCTGGGCACGGACGGGTTGAGCGCTGAACAGGTGGACGCCCTCTTCGACGCGGGGAACGCCATTCCCGACGGCTACCGCGAGCTTCTGACGCGTCTTGGCCACCCCGGGGTGATACCGGCAGGTGAGCGGCTGCGCGACGTGTTGCGTACCCGCGGCTGGAAATCCCACGGCGCCGTCGTGGATGCGGTGAGCGTCGCGACGTTGCGGCATGGTGGCGGTATCGGCCTCCATCGGTGGCTGCCGGTGGATGGACACCGCAGTCTCGTCGTGACTCGCGCCGCCGGTGGTGAGCGCATCACGCCGGCATTCGCCACACGTTCCCGCCCGGTCCCACCGGGTGATCTGGTGTACGGCAGCCAGGCATCCGATGATGAACTGGAGCTCTTTGCCTGGCTCGGACGCCGGGACTGCGATTCCGCGGATCGTCAACTGACCGTGGACGACAAGGAAGCACTGCTCGTGGTCCTCGGCTGTCCCGGCGAAGACGCTGTCCATGCGAAGGAGATCGGAACCACGATCGCCGAAGTTCTCGGCTCCGTGCGCCCAGACGTTGCCATGGGCGAGGTTCCAGTCGAGCGGGACCGCGCCCTGGAGAGCTGACGGCAGGGCGCGGAATTCCTAGGCTGTCTCCGCAGCCGTCACGATGCCCAGGGCGACCAGGATGCCGCCGGTAGTCCTCTCCAGCGCGGTGTTCACACGGGGGCGGCGCAGCCAGGTCAGCAGGCGCGCGGCAAAGACCGCAACCAGGATCAGCCACCCCGCTGCAATTACCGCGTCGATGACTCCGAAGACAAGCGTCATGGAAAGCGCCGAGTGGCTGTCCGGAAGGAACTGCGGAGCCACGGCGACGAAGAAGATGCCGACCTTGGGGTTGAGCAGGCAGCTGAGAAGCCCCTGCCGGAAGCCGAGGAACACAGTCGGAGCGGGGGTCATCGACGGGGCCTCCGCGGCTTCTGCCGCCGCGGTGCCGCGGCGATGAGCCCACAAGGCCTGCGCTCCGAGGAATACCAGGTAGGCCGCGCCCACGAGCCGGACAACGGCGAATGCGGAATCCCAGCGCTGCAGAGCCGCCGCCAGTCCGACCGCCGCCGCAACCGCCCAGGCGAGAGAGCCGGCCGCAGCACCGAATGCGGTGGCCACGCCTGGCAGCCGACCACCACGCACACAATTGCGCAGCACCAACAAGGTGTCCGGTCCGGGCACCATCGTCACCAGTAAGGCGAAGAGAGCGAAGCTGGCGAAGGCTGTTGCCACGGTATGTTCCCGATCGTGTTTCGGCGGCCCAGCTACTGCTGGAGGACTCCACCGAGCCTAACGGCATGCCGGCATGGCTGCGCCAGGAGTCCAGGGCTCGGATATCCGGTTCCGTGGCTCTGCCTTGATGCGCAGGCTCATCCCGTCCCGGTCTTGAGGTCATCCACCTCGCCGACTGACCGAACGTCGACTCTCTGTTGACTGAGTCGCGGTCCGTCTGTGCAGCGGAGGACCTCATCTGGACCGCGCGGCGTACGACGGTGCGGTCGCCCAGCGTGGGGTACGTGCACTTGTCCGAGCTCGCCGCACTCGCGTCGATGGCCATGTCGTACCGATCGCGGAAGGTGAGGCGTCGTACGACTCGAACTCACCCGGTGCTCCATCTCTCGGCGGATGTGAGTCATGTGTGCGGCCACTGGTGTGTCCGGCCCGAGGCTGCCGTCAGACCTTCCGCGGACAGCTGCCCCCGGTCACCGACCTCGACCTCGACATCTGATCCGGTACGGCGGTCGCATCGCGGGATTCGGTTGCCGCACCGGACCACCGAGTTCTTGGGGTGAGCCAATTCATCGGAATCCGGGGTCCGTTGGTTGCTCCTGGTCGCCCAGCTCGCCAGTCTCCGGGGGACCCGCCATACCCCCAGGGGAAGGCCGTCTGGGCGGAACAGCCCCTCCCAGCAGGCCGGGGCCCGGGCCCGGCCTGTGACGAAAGCCCGCTGCCAGCGGCGAGCGGCTCCCACAAGCCTCAGGACCGGGAAGCCAGCTCAGTCCTGGTGCAGTTCGTTGCGGCCGGGGCCGCCGGAGAGCTTGTCGGTGCCCGGGCCGCCCCACAGGACGTCGTCACCGCTGTTGCCCCACAGTGTGTCGTTACCCGCCTCGCCGTACAGCTTGTCGTTGCCCTTGCCGCCGTACAGGACGTCGGCGCCGCCGCCTCCGTGCAGAACATCGTTGCCGTCGTCACCGTGCAGACTGTTCTCCTCGCCGGTACCGGTCAGAGAGTCGTTCCCGGTTCCGCCGGAGCAGTCCTGCCCGCAGTGGGTGAGGGTGTCGTTCCCCGGGCCGCCGAAGGAGCCGAAGCCGAACGGACCACCGCCACCGTCGAGGCGGTCGTCGCCGTCGTCGCCGTGGAGCATGGCGGACACGGACCCCTTGAGCACGTCGCTGCCCTTGCCGCCGTGGACCCTGGCCCATGCGTCGCTGTCCTGCTCGAGCGTCGCGGTGTCGTCCTTGTCGCCGAGGTCGATGTCGTAGCTGTCCGAGTCATCCGAGTTCTGCGGAATCTCGACCGCGCAGCGCACGACGGTGCGGTCGCCCTGCGTGGGGTACGTGCACTCGTCCGAGCCCGCCGCACTCGCGTCGATGGCCATGTCGTACCGGTCGCGGAAGGTGAGGACGTAGTACGACTCGAACTCACCGCGGTGCTCGATCTCTTCGTCGACCGTCAGCGTGTTCTGCTGGCCGACGGCGGCCTTGTACCAGAGCTCGCCGTCCTCGTGGACGACCGTGGCCGCGGCCACCGGGGCTGCCTGGGCGGCCGGCGCGAGGGCGGTTGCGCCGAGCGCGAGGGCAAGGGCGGCGGTAGCAGCGATGGTGCTGTAGGTGCGCATGCGGAAGTGCCCCTTCGGGATGTCAGTGCCCGTGGTGCTTGTGGTCAACGGGTTAGACCAGGGGTCCGGGAACGGAGTTGTGCCATCGGTCATGAACAACTGCGGAGCAGGCGGTGTCCGGGACATGGACAACTCCGGTCTCCGAACCGACCACAGCAGGATCACTCACCCAGGTGCCACACCCGTGCCGGGGAGAGTCGGCCAACACCCTCATCGGAGGCTTTCCGACCGACGGTCCCGTACCGCCGGTCCTGCCTCCCACGGACTGCTTCCTGTTCCTCGACCGGGACAGATTCCCCGCATCATGTGCCGGTGACCAGCCCGTCGATCTGGCCGCGTTCTTGGCCCACTCGCAGGCACGTACTCGGCATCGGCGGCTTGGGACACTCGGGTGTCCGGTGATCGGTCGCGATGGGCTGGGCGAGCGAAGGACCCCTCGCCGAGGAGCGCCACCGGCAAGTCGGGGCACTCCTCGGCGATGGAAGAGCAAACACCACCCGGCGCTGCACCGCCAAAGGCGTCTGTCCACCGGCTGCCGCTGCTCCTCCCTGCGCACCACGCAGTAACCACACGCTGGCTCGCCGGCGCCGCCGGAGCTCCTTCGGTCACCCAGCCTCGTACGCTTGTGGACGCTTAACAAGCGCCCCCCACCGTTGGCACTGCGCCGGCCGACCGGCGGGAGGGGAATACGCGTGGTCGGACGGAAGGGTGTGGATCAGTTCGTGGTCCGCAGTGTGTCGCGATCGGGCTTCGGGAGCCACCAGTCGGCGCTCGGGGGGCGGTGCCAGTGGTGGGTCCGGGCGTAGGCGTGGATGAGTTCCAGGGCGCGGTTGAGGGCGCGGTGTGCCGTGGTGGTGTTCCAGACGGCGTGCCAGGGGTAGAGCGGGAGGGGGTCGGTGAGAGGCCGGGCGGTGAGGCCGTCGGGGAGGTGCGCGGAGGTGCGGCCGAAGGCCGGGTGGCGGAGGGCTTGGACGGCGGCCAGAGCGGAGGTGCGGCCGTGACCGCGTACGTGTGTCGCCACCTTCAGGCCGAAGGCGGCGACGGCTTGGCCGACCCAGTCGTGCCACTCGGCGGACTCGTCCGCCGAGTGGATCAGGAGCGGGTGATCGGCGAGGGCGGCGAGGGGGACCTCGTCCCGGTCGGCGAGGGGGTGGTCGGCGGGGATGATGACGCCGATGGGGTCCAGGCCCACGGGCATGGTGGCGAGGGCGGCTCCGAGGGGGCGGCCGAGGCCGAAGGGGCGGCCGAGGGCGACGTCGAGGTCGCGGGTGAGGAGGCGGGGCAGTGCTGCGGCCATGCCGTGACTCTGGAGCACCTCGAACGGCAGGTCGGGGGCCTGGGTGCGCAGGTGGTGGACGAGGAGCGTGGAGGGAAGGCCCTCGGCGACGACGTCGATGCGCAGGGGTGTGCAGGTGTGGGTGATCTCGTTGACCAGACGTTCGGCGTCGGCGAGGAGGCGTCGGCCGCGTTCGGCGAAGGTCTCGCCGGCGGGGGTGAGGGCGACGTGGCGGCGGTCGCGGGTGAACAGCGGGACGCCGAGTCGCTTCTCCAGGGTTCTGATCTGGGCGGAGAGGGTCTGCTGGGCGATGGTGAGCCGGTCCGCGGCCCGGCCGAAGTGGAGTTCGTCTGCCAGGGTGACGGCATAGCGCACCTGGCGCAGGTCGAGGTCCACAAATCCCCACCGTAACAGTCTGATGCTGTCACGTGTCCGATGATCGGTGTTGGACCGGCGGCACGCTGTGGTTGTTCACTCGTGGAGTGAAAGGCGCCAGAGGGGCGCAAACCAAAGGAGTCGTCCAGCGTTTGATCGCCGCATCAAAGGCTGTGACGTGGCGAGCCAGTGGCCGCGCATACCTGCCGGCCCCGCGAGGTGCGGTGGGCGGTCGGGGCTGCGTCGCCGCCGTGCCTGGCACGGGTGTGGCAGGCCGGGGTCTCTTGCCGGCCCGACCCCCACGCCACGCTTACCTCTCACTCACCCACCCGATGGGGCGCTTGGCGTGTGCCGGCGCCCAAGGAGAAGTCGCTGTATGTTCGCGAAGCACGTTCAGGGCCGGATCTCCCACCAGGCCCATGCCCAGGTGCCTCAGGGCACCTTCGAGGAGCACCACGGCCGTCAGGGGTTCGAGGGGGACGTCTCTCAGCTCTACCACGCCCACCCGACCACGGACTGGCTGCGGGTGGAGGGCCCGATCCGGCCACGGGGCATCCGGCTCACCGACGTTCCCGCCGCCGATGAGCACGACGAGCGCGCCCTGCCGACGCCGCTGATGTTCAACGAGGACATCACGGTCTCGGTGTCGAAGCGCTCGGCGCCGATGCCTTACTACTTCCGCAACACCGACGGCGACACCCTGTTGCTGGTCCAGTCGGGCAGTGGCGCCCTCGTCACCGACTACGGCACCCTCGCGTACGGGCCGCTGGAGTACCTGGTGATCCCCAAGGGCACCAACTACCGGATCGCCCCCGAGGCCGAGCGGCACATCACCTACGTGGTGGAGACACGGGAGCCGATCACGCTCCCCGAGCGGGGGCTGCTGGGGCACTTCCTGCCCTTCGACCGCGGCGTCCTCGACGTCCCCAGGCTCGACGCCGGCATCACCGTCCCCTCCGCGCAGAACCCGGCCGGCGAGTGGGAGGTGCTCGTCCAGCGCGCGGGCGAACTGTCGTCGATCTTCTACGCCTTCGACCCCGCCGACGTGGAAGGCTGGACCGGCACCCTGGCCCCCTTCCGGCTGCGCCTAGCGGACCTCCGACCGCTCGCCTGCGAACGCCTCGAAATGCCGCCGGTGGCACACGCCACCTTCCAGGCCGGGCAGAACTGGTTCGTCACCATGGCACCCCGGCCCACCCAGACCGCGGACGACGCGGACATGGCGCAGCCGGCCCATCGCAATGTCGACTACGACGAGCTGTTCGTCTTCCTCGGCACCGGCGACGGCGGCCAGGCCGGTCCGCCGGCGGGGCTGGCGAGCGTCACACCGGCCGGTATGAACCACGGCCCCGACCAGGTCCGCCACGCCAGCCCGCGCACCCGGCTGCCGTTCTACGTGTGGAACGTCGACACCGTCCGCCCCCTGCGCTGCACCGAAGCCTTCGAAGCCGTCGAGATACCCGACTTCGCCCGCCACGAGAGCTACCGCGGCTGACCCACGACGACCAACTGTCACTCCCCCACAGACCACCACGCGGGCAGCGCGCCGCCGCCTACGCGATGCGCAAGGGTCGGGCCTGCCCCGCGGAGTCGGCGGCCGCGGGCTACTGGTCGGCGTGGAACGGCACTCGGGAGCTGGTCGGCGGGTTTCCGTGCAGGCGGTCAGCTCGACGCCGGCTCGTGGCGGGTGACACCGGGGTCTGCCTTCAGCCTCGGCTTCGACTGGCCCTGTGCGGTTCTTCCGGATCAGGCGATGGTGCCCACTGCGGCGAGGTCGAGGGCGATGTCGGTGATCATGTCTTCCTGACCTCCGACCAGCCCGCGGCGGCCGACCTCGATGAGGATCGCGCGGGCGTCGACGCCGTAGCGGTGGGCGGCCGTCTCGGCATGGCGCAGGAAGCTGGAGTACACGCCCGCGTAGCCGAGGGTGAGGGTCTCGCGGTCCACCCGCACCTCGCGGTCCTGGAGGGGGCGTACGACATCGTCGGCGGCGTCCATCAGGGGGAACAGGTCGCAGCCGTGCTCCCAGCCCGTCAGTTCGGCGACCGCGACGAACGCCTCCAGGGGGCAGTTGCCCGCTCCGGCTCCCTGGCCGGCGAGGGAGGCGTCGACGCGGGTGACGCCGTTCTCGACGGCGACGACCGAGTTGGCCACGCCCAGCCCGAGGTTGTGGTGGGCGTGGATTCCCAGTTCGGTGGACGGGTCGAGGACGTCGCGGTAGGCGCGGACGCGGTCGCGTACGCCGTCCATGGTGAGGTGGCCGCCCGAGTCGGTGACGTAGACGCAGTTCGCGCCGTAGGACTCCATCAGCCTGGCCTGCCGGGCCAGTTCGGCGGGTTCGGCCATGTGCGACATCATCAGGAAGCCGGACACGTCCATGCCCAGGTCGCGGGCGGCGGCGATGTGCTGGGCGGAGATGTCGGCCTCGGTGCAGTGGGTGGCGACGCGCACCGAGCGTATGCCGAGGGCGTGTGCTCGGCGCAGGTCGTGCACGGTGCCGATGCCGGGCAGGAGCAGGGTGGTGGGCACCGCGTGGGTCACGGCGTCGCAGACGGCCTCGATCCACTCCCAGTCCGTGTGGGCGCCGACGCCGTAGGTGATGCTGGAGCCGGACAGGCCGTCGCCGTGGGCGATCTCGATCGCGGCGACTCCGGCGGCGTCGAGTGCGGCGGCGATGGTGCGGGCCTGGTCGACGGTGTAGCGGTGGCGGACGGCGTGCATACCGTCCCTGAGGGTCACGTCCTGCACGTACAGGGTGTTCGGCCGGGGCGCGGTCATGGGGAAACCACCTTCGTGGTGCGATGGGCGGCCATGCGCTCGGCGGTGCGCAGGGCGGCCGAGGTCATGATGTCGAGGTTGCCGGCGTAGGCGGGCAGGTAGTGGGCGGCGCCCTCCACTTCGAGGAACACCGACACCTTGGCGGCCCGGCCGGACCGGGAGTCGGCCGGGATGAGGGAGCGCAGTGGGCTGTCGGTGGCGACGCGTTCGAACTGCACCTTCTGCTTGAGCCGATAGCCGGGTACGTACGTCTGGACGCGCGCGACCATCTCCTCCACGGATGCGGTCACGGCGGCGTCGTCGCAGTCACCGACGACGCAGTGCACGGTGTCCCGCATGATGAGCGGCGGTTCGGCGGAGTTGACGACCATGATGGCCTTGCCGCGGGCCGCGCCGCCGACCTGCTCCAGGGCCGACGAGGTGGTCTCGACGAATTCGTCGATGTTGGCCCGCGTGCCGGGGCCCGCCGAGCGGGAGGAGAGGGAGGCGACGATCTCCGCGTAGTGGACCGGGGTCACGGCGGCGACGGCGGCCACGACGGGGATGGTGGCCTGCCCGCCGCAGGTGACCATGTTGACGTTGGGCGCGTTCAGATGGGCGTCGCCGTTGACCGGCGGGACCACGTACGGGCCGAGCGCGGCGGGGGTGAGGTCGACGACCGTGCGGCCCAGCGTGCGCAGGACCTCGTCGTGGCGATGGTGCGCGCCGGCGGAGGTGGCGTCGAAGACGAGGGACACGTCCGCGAACTCGTCCAGCTCGACCAGGCCGTCCACGCCCTGGTGAGTGGTCGCGACCTTCAGCCGTCGGGCGCGGGCCAGGCCGTCGGAGCCGGGGTCGATGCCGGCCATGGCGGCGATCTCCAGAGAGTCGGAGAGCCGCAGAGTTTTGATCATGAGGTCGGTGCCGATGTTGCCCGAGCCGATGACGGCGACCTTGGTGGTCATGCTCCGGTTCCTTCCGTGGTGGTGGCGGCGAACGCGGTGCTGACCGTGCCGAGTCCTTCGATGTGGGCGGTGAACGCGTCGCCTTCGGCGGCGACGGCCATCGGGCCGAGCGCGCCGGTCAGGACGATGTCGCCGGCCCGCAGCGGCTCACCCAGGCCGGCGAGTGTGGAGGCGAGCCAGAGGGCGGCGGTGAGCGGGCTGCCCAGGCAGTCGGCGCCGGTGCCCCGTGAGACGGTCTCGCCGTTCCTGGTCAGGGTCATCCGTACGTCGCGCAGGTCGACCCGGTCCAGCGGTACGGGGGTGCCGCCGAGGACGAACAGGCCGCAGGAGGCGTTGTCGGCGACCGTGTCGACGATGCCGATGTCCCAGTCGGCGATGCGGCTGTCGACGATCTCCAGCGCGGGCAGGGCGAACGCCGTGGCACGCAGCAGGTCGGCGACGGTCGGGTCCCGGTGCGGCAGGTCCGCGCCGAGCACCAGGGCGACCTCCGCCTCGATCTTCGGCTGCACCAGCCGGCCGGGGGCGATCGGCTGCCCCTCGGGCACCGCCATGTCGGCGAACAGGGCGCCGAAGTCGGGCTGGTCGACGCCGAGCTGGCGTTGCACGGCGGGTGAGGTCAGGCCGATCTTCCGGCCTGCCGGGCGCCGGCCGGCGGCGATGCCGCGCTCGACGTTCAGGCGCTGCACCGCGTAGGCGGCCTCGATGTCCGCCTCGGGCAGCAGATGACGCACCGGGGGGCACGGGGTGCCGGCGCGGGCGGCTTCGTCCAGGACGGCCGCCACCTCGGCCACCGGACCTGCGGGCTCGTGGACGTTCATGCTTCGCCCCTGTCAGGAGCAGTGGGAAGGGGCGGCGGGATGTGCATGCGGGTTACCTCCGGAAGAGAGCGGAGCCGGCGAAGGGCTCGGTACGGGTGGGCCGGCCGACGCTGTGACGCATGCCAGGTATAGACGCGCATCGTGAGCAACGGCAAAATATGTTCCATGACACGGAACAACGCACAGGGAAACATGCTGGATAAGGCAGTGGCAGTCTTGGACTGCTTCCGCCCGACTGGCGGATCGTTCCGTCTCACGGAACTCTCTGAACGTGCAGGCTTGACCAAGACCACGACGTTCCGGCTGTGTGGCGAACTGGTCCGGCTCGGTCTGCTCGAACGCGATGCGGAGAGCTACCGGCTCGGCGGCAAGCTCTTCGAACTCGGCTCGCTCGTGCCGCGCCGGCATGATCTGCGCGAGGCGGCCCTGCCCTTTCTGCAGGACCTGTTCGAGGCCACGCACGAGACCGTCCATCTGGGGGTGCGCGAAGGCCACGAGGTGGTCTACGTGGAGCGCATCCACGGTCATGACGCCCTGCGGCTGCCCTCCCGGATCGGCGGCCGGCTTCCCCTGACCTGTACCGGTGTGGGCAAGGCGCTGTTGGCCTTCTCCGGCGCGGAGCTGGCGGAGGAGGTGCTGGACGCCCCCCTCCCCAGCCTCACGCCGCACTCGGTCACCGATCCGGAGCGGCTGCGCACCGCCATCGAGCAGGCTCAGGTCGCGGGCCTGGCCTACGAGGAGGATGAGGCCGCCCTGGGCGTCAGTTGCATCGCGGCGCCCGTCTTCGACGGGGCGGTGGCGGTGGCTGCGCTGTCGGTCGCCGTGCCCCGCAGCCGCTTCCGGCCCGCCCAGCTCGCTCCGGCCGTACGGACCGCCGCGTTGGGGCTGTCACGTGCGTTGCGCTCGGGTGTCTGAGAACGGTGTCAGTCGTCGGGAATGCCTGCGCCGCTCAGCGACGGAACCGTGCTCTCCGGACGAGCCAGGGAGCGGGCCCCGGCCCGGAACTGGGCGAGCTTTTCGATGATGGTCTGGCCGACCGGGAGGTGGCCCCAGATGCTGATGCCCTGGTGAGTGGTGGGCTCCCAGGTGCTCTCGTCGACGACGACGGGGTTCCAGCCGACCTCCCACTCGAAGCCTGATGGGGTACGGGCGTAGTAGGAGAGTTCCTTGTCGTTGGTGTGCCGGCCGACGGACAGGGCCATGTCGAAGCCCAGTTCGTGCACGCGCTGGTAGCTCTGGGCCACGTCGTCGAGGGTGGCGGCCTGGATGTTGAGGTGCTGCACGCGGGTGCGGATCGGGTCGATCGACAGGCCGCCGCGGGTGGCGGCGACCGCGATGGAGTGGTGGCGTTCGTTGACGCGCAGGAAGCGAATCCTGAGTTTGACGCCGCTGATGGTCTCGTCGATGTAGTCGGTCAGGCGGGCATCGAAGACGGTGTTGAAGTAACCCCGGATCTGCGCCGGCTTGGTGGAGGTCAGCGCGATGTGGCCCATGCCGCCCTCGCCGGTGACGAAGCCTGAGGCGAGCGTGCGCAGGGGCTCGGCCGACTTCGCCGGGGTGGTGCAGATCTCCTGTGTGATGCCCTTGGGACCGGGGAAACGCAGCAGGCGCTCGACGCCGCGCAGGGCGGCGTCCTCGTCGGTGCCGACGGCGAGGGGAACGCCGTGGGCACGGATGCGGGCCTCGATGCGTTCGAAGGTGGCGTGGTCGTCGATGTACCAGCCGGTGGCGACGACGTCCTCGGCGGGGCCGCGCCGGATGAGGAAGCGGCATTCCTGGTCGTCGAGGCGGAAGCGCATCAGGTTGCGGGAGAGAGCGTCGTGGTGCATGCCGATGGCGTCGGTGCCGAAGCGGCGCCAGTCGGCGAAGCGGTTGGTCTCGATGACGATGTATCCGAGGTGGACGGCACCGAAGACGGACGGGGCGTCATGTGTGGTCATCGGCGGCCGGCCAGGAAGTCGGCGCACAGACGGTTGAACAGGTCGGTGCGCTCGAACTGCACCCAGTGCCCGGTGTTGGCGACGAGGTACAGGTCGCAGTTGGGCATGCGGTCGGCCAGCATCCGGCCGCCGGACGGCCGGTTGACCTTGTCCTCCGCACCCCACAGGACGAGGGTGGGCACGGGCAGCCGGTTCAGGCGCGGGTCGCGGGTGAAGTCCATCTTCCACAAGGTGCGCAGCCCGGCGGGGCGTTGCAGCGGCGGAGAGGCGATCACCTCGGGGTCGATGCTGGCCTGGTAGCGCTCCTCGATGGCGGCTTCCGGGACCTCGGCGGCGTTGAAGACGAGGTAGTTGCGGATGAACGTCTCCAGCTTCAGCCGCGAGGGTCCGTCGCCGGTGTAGTAGCCCAGCAGGTTGTTGAGTCCGGGAGTGGGCAGGGCGCGGGTGTTGCCGACCCCGCCGGGGCCCATCAGCACCATGCGGTCGACCCGCTCAGGGGTGTCCAGGGCCAGCCGCAGGGCACAGGCGCCACCGTAGGAGTTGCCGACCAGATGGGCTTTGTCCAGGCCGAGTGCGTCCATCAGGCCGCGGATGCCGTCGGCGAGGTGGCCGAAGGGGTCGCTGCCGTCGACGCCCTTGGTGCTGCGTCCGTAGCCGGGCAGGTCGGGCACGATGACCCGGTACTCCTTGGCCAGCTCGGCAATGTTGCGGGTGTAGTTGGATACACCGGAGGCGCCGGGGCCGCCGCCGTGCAGCAGCAGCACGGCCGGGCCGTCGCCCGCCTCCGCGGCGAAGATCTTCTTTCCGCCGATGTCGTACGTCGTCTCCTGCATCGTCGGCAGGTCGGCATGCGGGGTCATGGTGTCGGTCCTTACTGGGCGGTGTCGCGGTCGGGCGGGCGTGGCGGCTGGAGTCTGGGGGGCGGCGGGTGTCACGTGCACAGAGGCGGCTGCGTAGCCGAAGGCATGGGGTCGCAGGGCAGAGGCGGCCGCACGGCGGGTGGCCGTCCAGGGCAGCAGGACGCTCTGCCGGGCCATCCGCAGCCGGGGCCCAACTGCCGGGCTCGGTTGAGGTGGACTGGGCGCGAGGCGAAACCTCGGCCTCGCGCTCCAGGACGACGGTCCTGGGGGTGTTCTGCGTGACCTGCACGTATGCGTGGAACGAGATCGTCCATGGATCACTGGAGGGCGTACGGGCCGAACCGGCCCCACGCCACGACAGCCGCGAGCGCGAGCAGCACCGGATTCACGGCGACCATCTGCGCCTCGCTACGACGTCGGTCATGATCGACACCTTTCAATGACTTAATTCATTAAGTGAAGGCTAGAGCTCATTCACTTCAAGACGCAAGTCACCCATCAAGTTGATCACTTCACGCGTGAAGCTATAATCGCGAGCATGGAGACCCCGCAGGAACCCCGCTGGCTGGACAACGAGGAAGATCAGGCATGGATTGCGCTCAGCAGCATGCTGATGCGGCTCCCGGCGGCACTGGACACGCAGCTACAGCGCGACGCGGGCCTGAGTCACTTCGAGTACCAGGTGATGGCCGGGCTTTCCATGGTCCCCGAGCGCACCCTGCGGATGAGCGAGCTCGCCGCGTTCGTGGAGGGTTCTCTTCCACGGCTGTCCCAGGTCGTCGGGCGGCTGGAGAAGCGCGGCTGGGTACGCCGTAACCCCGACCCCGCCGACGGCCGATACACCGTGGCCACCCTCACCGACGACGGTTTCGACAAAGTGGTCGCCACCGCCCCCGGACACGTGGAGGCCGTGCGCAACTGTGTCTTCGACGCACTCACCAAGGCGCAGGTCCGCCAGCTGACCACGATCGGCCGCCGCATCGTCGGCGCCGTCGACCCCCGTCACCCGCTCGTCACCGGAACGCTGGACCGGCTACGCCCCGAGAAGTAGCAACACCTCGGAGGCGGGGCGGCGGCGAGGGCGGGGCCGGACCGAGTTCGTCGACGACACCCTGTCCCTGCAGTTCCGACGCGCCTGTCGGAACTGTCCGCACAGGCGCGGGCCATGCGGCCGGGAGTACCGCGCAGGCCTTCGGACTCGGTGTCGACGCCCCGGGCCCGAAGGAACTGCCCCGCAGCGAGTTCAGCGGCGTGCGGATCCACCCCCTCCGCGTCGTGGGACACGCACGGGGCGGCGGACGCCGCCGGTATCGGATGGAACGGGTGCCCGTACGGGCCGGCAAGGGCGGCGCCGGTCATGACATGGCCCTCTCCCTCTCCACAGAGTTTCACTAATCGACACTTCCCTTATTACCCAGGCCGGTCAACCAGCCAGCGAAAAGATACGAAGCTGATCAGTTACGGATACGCAGACTGGAGTTATTGTGGAGGTATGACCTCTGACTCGGCCCCGGCTTCACCGCAGGCCCCCACCGTTTCGGGCGTGGAAGCGGTCTCGGTGCTCACGGATGAGGTGCGCCGCAGGCTGTATGCCTTCACACGGCGAGCCCACCGGCCCGTGACCCGGGAGGAGGCTGCAGGCGATTCCGGGATCTCGGCCAAACTGGCCGCCTTCCACATGGACAAGCTCGTCGCGGCCGGCCTACTGACCTCCCGCTACGACAACCCGGACGGCACCCCCAGGGTCGGCCGCAAGCCCAAGCTCTACGAGCCGGCGGACACCGACATCCGCGTCAGCATCCCCGAGCGCCGCCCGGACGTCATCGCCGAGATCCTCATGGACGCGGTCCTCGACCAGCAGCAAAGTGAAAACGCGCAGTCGGCCGCGCTGCGGACGGCCCGCCACCGGGGCGAGGAACTCGGAGCCGCAACCCGCACCAGCGGCCGTCCGGGCCGTCTGGGGCCCGAGCGGTCTCTGACTCTTTCCGAGTCCGTGCTCGAGAAGCACGGCTTCGAACCCGACCGGCAGGCCTCGACCGAACTGCGGCTACTGAACTGTCCCTTCCGCCCGCTGGCCACCCGATCGCCGGAGCTGGTGTGCGGGATCAACCACGCCTTCCTCGACGGCTTCCTCACCGGCTTGCAGGCCGGTGGGATCGACGCGGTCCTTGCCCCCCACCCGGGACGGTGCTGTGTGGAACTGCGCGCGGCAGGCGGCAGTGCCGGCATGGCCACCAGGGCGAAGGTGCAGGAGGCCCGCGCCCGGGCCGCGGAGGATCCGGGCGACCCGTAGGCGGCCTCCCCCGAAAGGACGCAAGGGAGAAGATCATGAGCGAGAACCTGGACCGGCTGGCCGCCGAAGGCGTATCGGTCTGGCTCGACGATCTGAGCCGGGAGCGGCTCTCCAGTGGCGAACTGGCCGACTTGCTGCGTGAACAGCGAGTAGTGGGCATCACCAGCAACCCGACGATCTTCGCCAAGGCGATCCGCTCGGGATCCTGGTACCAGGAACAGGTGGATGATCTGGCCCGGCGCGGTCTGCGGGTCGAGGAAGCCGCCAGGATGCTGACCGCGTTCGACGTGCGCTGGGCCTGCGACGTCCTGCGTCCCGTGTACGAGGCCGGCGACGGTGTGGACGGACGGGTCTCGCTCGAGGTGGACCCGCGGGTCGCCCACGATACGGCAGCGACGATCGCCGAGGCGCGGGCCCTGTGGTGGTTGGTGGACCGGCCGAACCTGTTCGTGAAGATTCCCGCCACCCGGCCCGGCCTGGAGGCGGTCAGCACCGCACTCGCGGAGGGCATCAGCATCAACGTGACCCTGATCTTCTCCCTCCATCGCTACGACCAGGTGCTCCAGGCCTTCCTTGACGGCATGACCCGAGCGGGCGCGGCGGGGCGTGACCTGACGTCCATCGCCTCGGTGGCCTCCTTCTTCGTCAGCCGGGTGGACGCCGAGATCGACAGCCGACTGGACAGGATCGGCACGACGGAGGCGCTGACGCTGCGCGGGCGGGCCGCGATCGCCAACGCACGCCTGGCCTACCGTCACTTCGAGCTGGCTGCCGCATCCAAGGAGTGGCAGGCACTGGCCGCGGCCGGGATGCGCCCCCAGCGCCCGCTGTGGGCCTCCACCGGGGTGAAGGACCCCTCCTACGCCGACACCCGCTACGTCGACGAACTGGTGGCGCCCAGGGTGGTCAACACCATGCCGGAGCAGACCTTGCGCGCGGTCGCCGACCACGGCCGCATCCGAGGCGACACCGTCCACGGCACCTATGCGGCATCGCGGCAGCTACTGGATGACCTGGAGGCTGTCGGAGTGTCCTACGACGATGTGGTCCGTGTGCTGGAGGACGAGGGCATCAGCAAGTTCACCGCCTCTGGCCACGAGCTGTTCGAGCAACTGGATACAGAACTGCACGCCAAAGCCCCCGCCGCCTGATATCGCTGGTCGCCGACCGGACGACCCGGCGGTGGCCTCTGACGACCACGATCGCGCGCACCCGGCGGGCCACCGCCACGGTCGACGACGGCCCGGCCTCGTGCGCCGCCGCC